>JAHDKR010000091.1 GCA_018436785.1 Synergistaceae bacterium
TATAGATTGGATTTTCGGTGGTCACAGCGGAGGTGTCATACCCGGTTCCATGCCGAACCCGGCAGTCAAGCCCTCCAGCGCCGATGGTACTGCGGAGGCTATCCGTGGGAGAGCAGGTCGCCGCCGGAAATCCTTTTGAAAGAACACAGGAAGCCGTCCAGAGATAATCCTCCGGACGGCTTCCTGCGTATATGCCGTCTATTGACCGCGTGAGTATACGACAACGACGCTCTCCGGGACTTTCATGACGAAGAGCCGCCCAGTGAGTATTTCCTCAAGGGCGGCTCTTCGTCATGATGATGCTAGAGAGAAAAACGAGATTTACGGTACAAGCACATATTGTTGCGGAAGATATGTATAGGGGGATGGAGCGAGCACAGCACCCGGATGTACTGCAATCATCGGGGCAGCAATAATTTGTACCGGAACCGGGCTGCCATGAGCGGAAAGCACATACGAAGCGTGCATGTGATAAACGCGCCGTCCTGAGGCGTCAAATGAGAAAAGATATCCTTCCTTTGAGCGGAAAATCTGTCCAGGTAGAGAAGAGGGGGATGGCGTTTGAAAAGAATCGACATAGTCAGGAGTTGTAATAATTGCCGGTGCTTGCGCAGGAATGAGGACATAATTCGCAGTAGACGCACCCGGAAAGAAGAAAAGAAGCGTGAATGTGTAAGAGAACAAGAAATAAATATGCCTGAAAGATTTTTTCATCTGAATGCCCCCTTGTTTTATCTCAAGCTAACGAGAAGTGTCTTTTGAACGAGGAACGATTATCTATAGGTTTGAAGGAGCGATTCTTCCCATCCAAAGATATCCCCAGACTGCGGCCTGATTGGCAAGAATTGCCGTATCTGCGTCTTTCCATTGGTATGCGTTGTTCTTCACCATTCGAATAAGCGCATAGAGATGATCTTTTATCATTTCGGATGGTTTTTCTGAAACGCCGGAGCGGGCTTGAATCTGGTACCAGCTCTTTCCCGTCCAGACGAAAAGGACTTCAGGACGTTCTCCCTTCCATGCGATCGGAACTCTTGGTTTCTCAAGAATTCCCATTCTATCGACCAGTTTATTCCAAGTGCCTATTGAAGTAAAACTTGATTGTGTTGTCCACTCCGGGACATATGTCGGAGCGACTGTCACGGCTTCAGCCAAAATATAAGCCCCCGGATCAGGTTGGATTGGGGCGGGGTGCGGTGGAAGCGGCGTAACCGGTAGGCTCTGTGTGCTGGAAACACGTGCTGAAGGTACATACTGGACAATAGGAAGTGATTGGGGAGAGATAGAACCGACTACAAACGACGTTGGAGCAAGAAGGGAACCGTTATATGAACCATAAACCCAGACTCCCGCAGGGGTGCGTGTTATTGGATACCCGTCGAACGTGACAAACCAGCCAGAGGGCATATTATATGGCCGGTAGACATAAAAGGACATTCCTGAATACACGGGTTGCGCCACGAGAACCGGTTCGACAACGTATGTTGTCGCTGTTGTAGATGATGGTAGGAGAGAGAGCAGGACTGTTAAACTGAGTACGATGAGTATTCTTCTTCTCATGGTAAACCATCCTCCTTTGGGATTTTTCTCAGGAGCAAAAACACGGAAAACGCTTTTTCTGAGTCGTTATGTTCTAGAGATGCAAAGTGTTCTCTTGGTACATTTTCCCGTCCGACAATATTATAGAATGAAATGAAACAGATTGCTAGTTACTGAGGAAGTTCCGCTCCCGGAGGCGGAGGAGTATATACCGGTTTGCCTCCTTCTGTGAGAATATCAGGCGATGCGATAATACTCTCAGGGCTATACGGAGCCGGGGGAATATACAGTGGCGCCTCACTCTCCGGTGATAATGGAGAGGAGGGGAGCACTGGTGAAGGACTCTCCGTCAATAAGCCGGGAGAGAGATTGGGAGGCGTGCCTGGCTGTACTACACGAACTGGAACGCCGGAGGTTGGTGAAATGGAATTGTGCAACAGCTGCTGGTCACCGTGTATCGGCGGAGCCGGGGGGGTGTACTGTACTTGTTGCTGAGGAGCCTGAGGAGCAGGAGGGGCGTATTCTGCTTGCCGCTGTACCGGTGCAGTAGGAGACGCGTATTGAATAGGCGGTTGTACTGGACTCACCGGAGGAACAAGAGTCTCCGAAGGAGGCATGATTGTAAAACCGTCAATAGCAACAGGAATCTCCTCTATTCTCGCCGGACGTTTGGGATCCCACAAGGGCTGTCTGTCCCCTTCTGCAGGATACTCCAAAAAACGAGACAACTCGTTAAAAGAAGGGTCTATTTCCAGTGATCTGCGAAGAGCTTTCTGGGCTTTTGGAAAAACCCCCCGCGCCTCATATGCTCTTCCGAGTGCGTACCAAGCATGTGCGTTCAACGGTTCGCGTTCTACAATCTGTTCCAATAGGGCAGTTGCTCTCGTAAAGAATCTCTTTTCCATAAGAACCAGCGCCTGATCTAAAGGCGTGGGAAGCACTATTACCTCTTTTTCCTCCTGGATTGGCGGAGGCGTTGGTTGCACCTGTTTTTTCACGGAGGGTTTCTTCTTGGGCGCGGCTTTTTGTGGTGCATTCTCAGGCGCAGTCACAATCACTCCGTTTGCATGCGCCGACTGCAAACGCGTGAAAGAAATATGGGACGAAAAAAACAACAGAAAGAGCAGAAATATGTGGAGTAGTTTTTTTTTGTTCATCGCAAAGGCGCCACCTTTTTTGTCCCGTATGGAGGAGCTGTTACAAGATCGTTCAACTGAACGGGGTCTTGTGATTTTTCATTGAGCAGGCGAACGATAGCCTGTTCGTTCATGGTTTTGATCACCTTGACGTTGCCTACAACTCTCTGTAAAACCACAACGGGGTTTTCAGGGTCGACCGTTACGTATGTATCGCCTCTGACTACCTGAAGTATGTCGCCGACAGCGAGAGCGTCCTGTCGACCGAGAGTTATTATGTACTCTCTGTTGCGTCGTGTCGAGTTTGCCGTAGGGGCAATAATGCGTCCTATGACTGCGAGTTCGCCGTCCCCCATATCGGCTATTCCTGCAGCCACACCTTTGATAGCGTTTTTAAACGCCTGCCAGTAGGGGGTGCCGGAAAACTGCTGCCATGTAAGACGACTCATTTTCTGCCCCTTATCTGCCGGGGCAAGTCGAAGGAAATCAAGGCCGTTTCTATAGAAAATATCGATAATGCTCGTTCGTGTGTTCAGCAGATACAACCTGTCGTCGCCTGGATTGAACGTGAATCGCTGGTCTTTCCCCGAGGAAATATAGGAAGTTTCAAGCTCCGCATCAAGAGCGCTGTAAATTCTGACTCGCAAGGACACATCACCTTTTTCAAAAGAGCCGAGAACCTCGCGCTCCTTTGCGAGTACCGAGTAGAGTTCCATTTGCACTGCGAAAGCGCCTTGCCTGGAGTAAGGATCATCCATCCAGCGTTGCGCCTGCGAGCTATCCAGTATCGAAACATCCGTAAAGGGGTTTTGCCGCAGGAGAGAGGCCAGATACTCAGTCATCTTCTGTTCAAGCACATTCACTGGGTAGTACTTACTCTCCCAAATTTCATACTCCGTATAATTCAACGTGGGAAGCAAAACGATATGACGTGACGAAGCGGCTTCGGATTGACATGCGTACATCACGATAATCAGCAGTAAAACGAAGAAAAAACGGTCTATTATTGATGATTGAGACTGCATTGGTTCTCATCCTCTTTTCAAATGGAGTCCAGGCTGCTCTCAATAATGTATCGGCAGAAGATACTACCGGTAAAGGGACAGCCAAGGAAGGAGGCATTCGTAGAAATGCGCTCTCCGTCTTCTTCCCGCTTCCTATTATAGAGCATATTCTGATTCAAGGGTGGAGAGGATGAGAATTGACTTGGAAGGTGATATAATAAATCTGTTTTCAAGAAAAAAAACGATTTCAAAGGAGGAAAGATGCTGAATGAAAAAGCTGGATATCTTTAAGTGTGAGCTGTGCGGCAATGTCGTGGAACTGCTTCACGTCGGAGGGGGCGACCTTGTCTGTTGCGGTCAGCCCATGAAGCTCCTTGATGAGCAATCGGCGGATTCTGCAACGGAGAAACACGTGCCGGTCATCGAAGGTAACAAGGTGAAGGTTGGCAGCGTTCCTCATCCAATGACTGAGCAGCACTATATTGAGTTCATTGAAATTATGGCAGGAGACAAACTATGCAGAAAGTTCCTGAACCCGGGTGAAGCCGCAGAGGCTGTTTTTGAGGGATTTGTTCCTGAGAAGAGCAGGGAATACTGCAATATACATGGTTTATGGAAGGCGGAAAAGTAAGCATGATCAGTAAAAAAATTGAAGACGCGATAAACGATCAGATCAATGCGGAACTTTACTCTGCGTATATCTACCTTTCGATGTCGTCTTGGTTCGATTCGGCGAATTTGAAGGGAATGTCTCACTGGATGGGAATCCAGGCGAAGGAAGAAGTAGAGCATGCGATGAAATTCGCCGGCTATGTAATGGAGCGCGGCGGAAGAGTCCTGTATAAAGCTGTGGAGGGACCGGAAACCGAGTGGACTTCTCCTTTGGAAGCCTTTAAAGTTGCGTACGAACATGAGAAGTATGTGACTCGCCGGATCAACGACCTCATGGATCTCGCCGTGGCCGAGAAGGATTATGCAAGCCAGGCGCTTCTCCAATGGTTTGTCTCGGAGCAGGTTGAAGAAGAGGCGAACGCGGACGAAATCGTGAGCAAGCTTGAGATGATTGGCGAAGGGAAGCACGGCCTCCTGATGATCGACAGAGAATTGGGTGGCAGAGAGGACGACTAGGAGTCCTTTAAGCATCTCCTTAGTGAAGACAATCTGCGGGCAGGAGCTTCATGCTCCTGCCCGCAGTGCAGGAAGATGAAGGGAGGATACTCAATGGAAAACGGGATCGACCCCCGGGCTCTTTTTACATTGAATTATGGAGTGTACATTCTCAGTACCGGGTATGAAGGCAAATACAACGGACAGATCATCAACGCGCTTATGCAGCTTACCGCTGACCCGATCTGCATGGCAGCTTGCCTTCACAAGGATAACTACACAACGGAGCTCGTGGAGAAGAGCGGGCGTTTCTCCGTCTCCGTGCTCGAAGAATCAGTCCCTCTGAAGTTCATCGGCGTCTTCGGTTTCCGTTGCGGACGCGATTTCGATAAATTCGGGGAATGCAGGTACGAAGTGAAAGAGGGCGGTCTTCCTCTTGTAACGGAGTATTCTCTGGCGGGCATAGAACTGAAAGTTCTCTCCGTACAAGATGTCTTCACACATAAGGTCTTCATCGGCCAGGTGGAGAAGGCGCAGCTTTTTAAAGAAGGAACCCCTCTGACCTACGCGAACTACCATAGAGTGAAAAAAGGTAAATCTCCATCGAATGCTCCGTCCGCGATATTCAACGAAGTCAAATGACGACCGAAGACTGAAAACGAATGGTTAATTTTTCCACGGAACTGTGAGGTGCGGGAAGTAGGTTTTTCTCTCTCACGGTTCCTGGTTTATTTTTCGGGGAGTGCAATGACGGTAAAAAATAGAGAAGCGAGCGCTCTTCATCGAATATGGCCCTGTTTCGAAGAAGCATACGCCCGATACAACCGGCGTGAATTTATTTCTCCCGATCCTCTGGAGACTATCTACCCTTACTCTCGTACCGAGGACAGGGAGGTTGCGGCGCTCCTCGTCTCAAGTATAGCGTACGGGCGTGTTGCGATGATCCTTCGAAGCGCCCGGCGTCTTCTTGAACTCCTCGGTCCATCGCCCGCGGAATTCCTCAAGACTGTTTCGCCTCTTGTTCTTGCTCGTGAAACAGAATTATTTCGCCATCGCTTCACATCCGGAGCGGAGATCGCGGCGCTAATGACCGGGTTAGGGCGTATTCTTCGAGAATATGGAAGCGTAGAGGAGCTTCTTGCAGTTTCTTTGAGCAGGACGGGAGATGTTCTCGAAGGAATTTCAAATTTTGTTGAGAACGTACGAAGAAAGAGTTCCCTTGAAAGCCGTTTTCTTCTGCCTTCTCCGAGTGATGGGAGCGCATGCAAACGATTCTTTCTTTTTCTCAAATGGATGGTCCGAAGGGACGAGGTCGATCCCGGCGGATGGACAGCCCTGAAACCGCGGGATCTCCTTATTCCAATGGACGTACATATGTTCCGGATCTGCTCAACCCTTGGAATGACACGACGCAAACAGCCGGATCTGAAAACTGCGATTGAAGTAACCGCACTTTTTCGGGAGATTCTTCCGGAGGATCCTACAAAATTTGATTTCGTCCTTACGAGATTCGGTATACGGAAGGAGCTGAGTGAAACCTCCTTTCTTGAGAAATGCCAGGGAGCGTTACATTACGCATCCGCCGGGCATTCCGGTTCTTCTATTTCGTCGCAAAAATTACAGTGAAGAATGTTCTCGATCTGCTTGTTGTCGGTCCCGGGTAAAACAGCCATCAGTTTCGTGATGATTGCCTCCCGGGTCATGTCCTTTCCGGAGATGGCGCCCAGTTCGAGCGTTTTTCTTCCGACTTCGTACACACTGAGGTCGACTCCTCCGTAAACGCACTGCGTCGTAATAATGACCGGGATGTTTCGCTCGCGGCACATAGCGATGGCCGGGAGCAGGTTTTCACCCAGATACGGAACTCCTCCCAGACCGAGCGCTTCGAGAACTATGGCCTTTGGCCCGGCGTCGGCAAGATGAGAGAGGTACCGGGAACGAAAACCGGGAAAGAGAGTTACAAGAAAAATCGAGGTCTCCAGTTCAAGAGAGTGTACATTTACCGGGTATTTCTCGTGCATAACAGGAGTGTGTTCCAAAACGATCGCTCCGTTTTCCCGGCATCCGAGCTGGGGGTAATTGATACTTGAAAAAGCAGTGGATTCATGGCTGAGAATCTTCTGGGAGCGTGGTCCGTGGATCAGCCTGTTGTGAAAGGCTATGGAGACTCCCCTTTGTTTTCGTTCAAAGAGAGCGGAGAGAAATGCAAAAGCGCCTTCTATGTTGTCTTCGGCGTCAGAGCCCGGAACCCCGATAGGTTCCATGGAACCCGTCAGTACTATGGGCTTTTCGAAGCCGGGAAGCATAAAAGAGAGGGCCGAGGCAGAATACGCCATGGTGTCCGTCCCGTGGAGGACAAGAAATCCATTGTAATTGTGCTCCTCCGCTCTGAGACATGCGGCGATCATCTTCCAGTCTTCAGGAGACATGTTTGAACTGTCCTTTGAAAGAAGATCGAGAACTGTGATCTCCCCGAAACGTTCAACCCCGGGAACAAACGAAAGAAGTTCCTCCCCCGGCAACGAAGGTACTAGACCGTTGGAGCCTGCCCGTGAGGCTATTGTACCGCCAGTCGAAATCACAAGAAACGATGCCATTTTCTCATCTCCTTTGGATACTGTTTACATTACTTGCGTGCGAGTGTTGAAGACTCGCTTCCCGTGGTGTGAGGGAGGAGCGCGGAGTACCCCGAGAGCATTTCGTCCAAGGTGACGAAATCGAAGCCCTTGCTTCGGAGCGAGGAGACGATCTCGGGAAGCGCGTTGATCGTCGAGGATACTCCGGAATGGAAAAGAAGGATGGAACCCGGAGACACTTTCGAGAGAATTCTTGCCGTCATCCTGGCGGCCGAAACACCAGTGTAGTCCCGGCTGTTGATATCCCAGAGCACAGTTCGCATTCCGGCTTCTTCGACCAGAGAAAGAACATTTTTCGTATAGTTGCCTCCCGGAGGCCGGAAAAAACGTACCCGAACCGGTATGTTTCGTTCGATCGACTCGCTGCATCGTCGAAGATCATCCAGGAATTCCTCAGGAGAGAGAAGCGAAGAATTGTTGTGCCAGTAGGAGTGATTTGCGACGGTATGTCCGCGTGCATATATTTCACGCACGAGCGCCGGGTAACGGTCCACCATCTTTCCTACAAGGAAAAAACTGGCTTTTACATCAAGCGCATCGAGCGTGTCAAGGAGTGCCGGCGTAAGAATTTGATGCGGCCCGTCGTCGAAGGTTATTGCGATTGTATGGACCATCCTGCTTCCCGAGTAGACGGGGGGGGAGGCTTCGGCCCGGTTTTGATTCAACGAAACAAGAAGAATGAGAATGAGACAGAGAGTTCGTAGAAAAGAAGTATGCATATTGAAAATCATCCTTCTATCTTCCGCAGAATCACAATACCGAGAATAAATGTGTACGACAGAATGGCGATCGCCAGCGGACTTGAGCCTGAAACCTGGGTAATGAAGCCGAAAATTGCCGGACCGAGAATGCCGGAGAACTTGCTGGAAATATCATAGAAACCAAAGAACTCGGCTGTACGTCCTGGAGGTATCATCGAAGCGAAAAAACTTCTGCTAATGGCTTGCGTGCCTCCCTGAACCATCCCCACCGAGAAAGCAAGCGCCCAAAAGTGCCATGGTTTACTGATAAAGACAGCGGCAACGATAAGACAGAGGTAGAAATAGAGCCCGATGAGAATGGTTTTTTTGCTCCCCATGTGCGAGGCCAGAGTGCCGAAGGCGAGCGAAAACGGGATACCTACAAACTGGGTAAGAAGCAGCGCTCCAACGAGATGATTCATTGAAATTCCAAGCTGAGAGCCGTAAATCGCCGCCATGCGAATGATCGTTCCGATACCGTCGTTATAGAACCAGAAGGCTACGAGGAAGAGAAAAAGATTACGGAACGAGCGAATTTCCCTGAAGGTTTTTTTCAGCCTTTTTACGCTGCCCCGAAACGCCGTGTTCGTGTCGACTCTCTCTCCGTCCACAGGAGGTTCGGCTACATTAAAGAGCACTGGTAGAGAAAACCCTCCCCACCAGAAGGCGACGGAGAGGAAAGAGAGGCGAGCCCCGATTGTACCGGGCAGGAGCGCAATAAACAAAAAGTTAATGGCGAGCAGGACGCCTCCTCCGAGATATCCAAATGCATACCCTTGCGCGGATACTCTATCGACACGTTCTGGAGGGACAAGCGAGGGGAGAAGCGCGTCGTAAAAAATAATTGATATTGTGAACCCTATAGTTCCAGCCGCCATAAGGATCAGTGCAAGAAGCCAATCGCCCGGACCGATGAACGCCATGCATCCGGTCGAGAGTACGCCGATTCCTGTGAAAATCGCGAGAAGGCGCTTTTTTGAACCCTGGATATCTGCAAGGGCCCCGAGCAGAGGCGAAGAAAATGCGCTGAGAAAGAGCGCCGCCGAAGCCGTATATGCCCAATAGGCGGTTGAGATATTCGGTGCAAGCCCCCGGGACGCGACTTCGCGAAAATAGACCGGATAGATAGCCGCCATTATTGTCGTGGCAAACGCCGAGTTTCCGACATCGTACGCGCACCACGACCACACCTTTTTTTCGAGTTTCGGGAAATAAGAGAGCATATGGAACTCCTCTCCATGGCTAAGATGCGGATTGTGATCCGTAGAGAGTATCATATCATGCTTTCTTCAGCTACACTTCCGTCCCTTTCATCCCATAGAGATGTTCTGCAAGTGTTATAATCGAAAAAACAGTTCAAGGGGGCGGGCTATGAGCTTTTCGAGACCGGAGTGGGACGTCTATTTCATGATGATGGCGAGCGTTGCCGCAACGAGGAGCACCTGTCTCCGCCGCAGAGTCGGCGCGGTCGTTGTCAGAGACAGGCAGATCGTCAGCACAGGGTACAATGGGGCGCCGAAAGGCCTTCCGCATTGCGCCGACGCAGGGTGTCTCCGCACCTTGTTGTCTATTCCGTCGGGAGAGCGCCATGAAATGTGCAGAGGATCCCACGCGGAGATGAACGCTATAGCTCAGGCCGCAGCCGCCGGCGTGTGTACTGCGGGCGGACAGATTTACTGCACGCATGAACCCTGCTCCTTTTGTACAAAAGCGATTATTAACGCCGGTATTGAACGGGTGATTTTTCTTCACCCGTACCCAGATACTCTTGCAAGAGAGATGAGGTCTCAGGCGTCTATCGAAGTGACATGCCTTTCCCCGGACTTCTTTGCTACCGCCGGGGCTCTTCTTGGGGATCTTTTTTCGCCGGCGGAAAATGCGAGGAGGAACGAAACAGAATGAATTTCACACGAGAAAATGCACTGGATCTTTTGAAAAAACACAACAAGGATGAAGGTCACATCAAGCATGCCCTTGCCGTGGAATCCTCTATGAAATTCTTTGCCGAGAAGATGGGCGGAGATGTAGAAAAATGGGGTATGGCGGGTCTTCTGCACGACATCGACTGGGAAGAGATGCAGGAAACGCCGGAACGGCATACCATTGAGGGGGCGCGCTGGCTTTCTGAAGAAGGGTATCCCGAGGATATCGTGAGAGCGGTTCTTGCTCACGGATGGGGCATCTGCTCGGATGTGAAACCTGAAAACGATATGGAAAAAGTCCTTTTCACGATCGACGAACTCACCGGTCTTGTGATGACCGCGGCATTGGTTCGCCCAAGCCGTTCAGTACAGGATCTTGAGGTCAAGTCGGTGAAGAAGAAGTGGAAGGATAAAGCCTTTGCGAAAGGCGTGGATCGTGAACTGATAGTCAAAGGAGCCGAGATGATTCCAATGCCTTTGGATACCGTCATAGAATGGGTCATCCTGGCCATGAGACGTATCGAACCGGATTTGGGGCTCGGATCAGCGGCGGGAGCCTGAGATACTGTTTTTTCGGCGTCTTTGCCGATGTTTTCCTCTTGTTGTCTTGATACCATGCTTTACGGACAATAAAAACTCCCTGACCGGGAAAAAGGAGTGGATAGTATGCCTGTACGAGTCTTTCTTGCTGACGATCATCCGCTGACGCGAGCCGGCATATCGGCCTATCTTGCACAGGAAACCTCCGTGGAGCTGGTGGGGGAGGCTGAAGACGGCGAGACCGCGTGGAAGCTCATTTCGGAGATACGTCCTGACGTGGCGCTTTTGGATATCAGGATGCCGGGTGAAGACGGGGTCTCAGTTGCCCGGAGAGTGAAAGAGTCGGGGCTTCCTGTCGCGGTTGTCATGCTCACTTCCTACGATGCCCAGCAATACGTTCTTGCGTCTCTTCGGGCGGGCGCGAGAGGATTTATCCTCAAGACCGCCACGCCGGAGGAGATTACCAGGGCAATCAACACAGTGGCCAAAGGCGGGTTTTATCTCGATTCAGAGGTTGCTTCCGCTATGGGCGACGGAGAATTTACTCCGGAACAGCTTTCGGCGAGGGAAAGAGAAGTCCTCATTCTGGCGTCGAAAGGCTTTTCCAGCAAAGAGGTCGCCGCTCGTCTCTTTATTAGCGAACGAACAGTTCAGACGCATCTTGCCTCCATTTATGACAAACTTGGTGCGAAAAACAAGACCGAAGCGCTCCTGCTGGCTCTGAAATACGGGGTGGTGACCCTGGAGGAACTGCTTGAATGAGAAGGCACCTCCTTCTCTTCATCATTTTTGCTCTTATGCTTCCCTCATTTGCGGTGCTCCTCGTTTCAGGTATCGGCATACTCCAGCACGAATGGGCAATTCGTTCGGTAGCCCGTTCATACGTGCAGGAGATGGCGGAAAATGTTGCATCAAGAGTTGCCACGAGCGAACCTCTCGGATGGGGAATGGAACTGAGCATGCTTGGGATACACGGATTTCGTGTTTTTACATGGGGACCGTCCATCCCAGGGTGGGTAGCTGTACTTCATGCAGATGGAAGGTTGCTGTTTTCCTCGCCGGGAGCGGATATCGCTGCAGTATGGCGTCCGAACATCCCGATCGGAAGAGCCGTTGAGATCAAGGATAAAGACGGGGATTTGTATACTCTTGCCGTGTACCCTGTCCGGGGAGGAGAACGGTTTGTTATTGCCGCTGTTGCCTGGGAACAGCTCCTTGGTCCCCTTGCACGAGGGGGTATGCTCTGGTCTGTTCTTATTGTCATTATGGCGATATGTATTCTGCTGGCGCTTTGGGCATTGTGGCGATGGCTTATCCGCCCGCTCCGAAGTCTTGTCGCCGAACTCGAAGGGCTTAGTTGGGGACGAGACCTCCCCGGCGCGTCAGACCCGAGAGCGGTTGGAGAGATTGGCAGCCTCCGGGAGGTCCTTTACAAGCTTGCAAGCGCGGCTGTAGAGCGAACGCACCTCCGCAACCGATACGTAAATGATATTGTCCGCGTCCAGGAGGGGGAAAGGTCCAGGATAGCGCGAGAATTGCACGACGGACCTCTGCAGAATATTACCGCCATGATACAGCAGGTTCGTCTTTCAAGAATGAGCCGGGATGAGGATGTTGTAAAAGAACGCCTTCTGCTCGCAGAGGAAACCGCGCATCTTGTTGTTCGGGAACTGCGGGAGATGTGCGACGAACTCTCGCCCCCGTGGATTGATCTGGGGCTTGAACAGGCTATGACGGAGCTGAGCGAACGGCTGGCACGTCATTATAATATCAATATCGTGATGGAAATAGACGATTCGTTGGAGTTGGACCATGAAAAACTCCTTTCGTTGTTCCGTATCTTTCAGGAAGCCGTATCGAATGCAGTTCGGCACGGGAAGGCAAAAGAGATGCGTGTAAACATCTTCAGAAACGCGGACAATACCATCTTCGAGATGAAAGACGACGGTACCGGTTTTGATACGCGTTTTAATTATGAAAGTCTCAGGGTGGAGGGGCACCGGGGACTGGCAAACATGCTTGAACGTATGACGCTCGTCGGAGGAAAGCTGGAAGTCATCTCACAAAAGGGCGAGGGGGCCCTTATTCGCTGTATTCTTCCAATCGCTCCCTCTGAAGAGGCTGATTGCAGAAATTCTGTTCCCAAATTGTAAGGAGGGATCCCGCAAGGGAATCACCATGAGACTAAAAATTATTGGAGCCGCCGGTGAAGTTACCGGATCAAGCTATCTTCTTGAGTGCGGAGCAAGCCGAGTACTCGTTGATTGCGGTATTTTTCAGGGAAAAGACGACGAAAGAAAAAACCGCGAGCTGTTCCCTTTCTCATCTGTTTCTTTGAACGCGGTCCTTTTAACTCACGCGCACATGGACCATTCGGGAAGAATTCCCCTTCTCGTCAAGGAGGGGCTTAAAGGAAAAGTATGGGCTACGCTGCCTACACTGGAGCTCGTGAAAGTCCTTTGGTACGACTCCGCACACCTTATGAAGGAAGAGGCGGACTGGCGGACGAAGAAAAACTCCAGAAAAGGACTCGACCCTGTTGAGCCTATATACACCCGTGACGACGTTGACGACGCAATCAAGATGCTCTCAGCGGCAAGTTACGATGACAAGCTCCCTGTTGCCCCCGGAATATCGGTGAGATTCAGAGATGCCGGCCATATCCTTGGAAGCGCTATCCTCGAGGTTTGGCTGGAGGAAGAGGGGAAACAGGTCAAGGTTGTCTTCAGCGGCGACCTTGGGCCCCAGCAAACTGTCATGGAAAGAAACCCGGCTATTATCACATCGGCCGACTACGTGATCATGGAATCCACGTACGGAGACCGCTTGCACAAGACCAACGCCGAGAGCAGGGACGAATTCCGCGACGTTCTCACAACCGCTCTCAAAGACAAGGCCAAGGTATTAATCCCAAGCTTCGTTGTGGATCGGGCGCAGAGAATCCTTTACGAGCTTGCCCTGTTAAAGGACGAAGGAATTCTGGCCGGCAATGTCCCCATTTTCTTTGACTCTCCGATGGGCGTCAAAGCCACTGAAATCTACAAGAAACACATGAATCTTCTTTCGTCGGAAATCCAGCAGTACGTAAGCCAAGGGAAAGACCCGTTTGCTCCGGGTAAACTGAAGTACGTATCGAGCGTTGAAGAGTCTCAGGCGATCAATGATGTCGGAAATGCCGTGGTGGTCGCCGGAAGCGGGATGGCAAACGGAGGGCGAATCGTCCACCATCTGAAGCACGGGATCTGGAATCCAAAGAATCATGTCGTTTTTGTCGGCTACCAGGCTCAGGGGACCCTTGGCCGCAGAATTGTAGAAGGAGAGAAGAATCTACGGATTGCTGGAGAAGATGTCTCAGTAAAAGCGAATATTCATACGATAAACGGTTTTTCTGCGCATGCGGATCGTGACGATCTGCTTGCATGGGCAGGTAATTTTTCGACGGCGCCCCTCTTCCTGATTACTCACGGCGAACCGAAATCTTCTCTTGCGTTTTCAGAAACCCTTGCAGCGGCAGGCATGAAGGGCGTTGTTCCTGTTGCCGGGCAGGAGATAGAACTCGAACCTAACGGGGCGGGGAAAGCGGTCCACATAGCTGAACAGCCGGTGGTCCTTAAAAGAGAAGAGGTTTCAACGCTGCTCGCCGAAATTCTTCTCCTTGCATCCGGGCTTCAAAATCGTGCCGTCCCTGTTCAGGAAGAGGGAATTCTCTCGCTTCTGAGGTCAAGCAAGGTGCTTCTCGAAACGGCGAACGAAAAAATGAACGAGCGGTTACGGGCGGAATAGACTGTCGCAGGTCGTATTTTCCCGTATCGATCTGGGCACGGAGGTGGAGGTATGCGTAAAGGTGGAGTCTCCCCCGGAGTTTTTCTCGCCGGTGTCGTTCTGTTTTTGATTACGGCCCTGTACGGGGGACGGGGCCCTGAAGGGCGTCACCCCTCTGACGCTCTTCCGCTGCCTGCTGAAGGCACGCTCTTCCTTCACTATGAAGGTACAAAGGCTTCAGGACTGTCGCCGTTGCTTAAAGCAATGGCGACAGTCGGAGGGGAGCGTGCTCCCACATTGGACGCTTTATTTTTTGTCCCGCCGCTCTTTTTAAACGCCGGTGAAACTGCCGCTTTGCTCGCCTGGGAAGAAAACGCTCTGCACTTTTACATGGCAGCAAGATTGCCGAAAGAGCATACGCAGGCCATCTCTGAAGGAGTGTTCCCAAAAGGTATTGCGCCGACTCTTACTGGAGTGTCGTTGCAGGAGGTCTCTCCGGGCATCTTTGGTGTACGCAGGAAAAATGAGGACCTGTCTCTTTTTATCAGCGTAAACGGAGGTATCACGCTGTTTGCCTCATCTCCCGAAAAAATGAGTAGAATGGCGCTGACACTGGAACGACAGGCAGAACCAATAGATATTGCCTGGAAATTGGAACGTCGGTGGCCTAATCACATTTTCTTTTCCGATGGAGGGTTGTTTTCCGGGATTGCCTCGATGGAGGGGCTGCCTGCAGCTAAAGAAAACCTCCTCGTAACAGCGGCATGGAGAGACGAAGATGACGGCGGACGCATGGAATGGCATTTGGAAGGGCTTGATACTATTTTCCCCCCTTCCTTGCTGAAAGAGTTTCGGGAAGCTCACTGGGGAGGGCGTTATACTTTCCCCGAGCCTCTCGTCGCTGCAGTCGGATTTACGATCCCCGAGAGGTTTGCGGCCTTCCTCGAGGACGGCCGCATGAGCGAGGCTTTCGGTCTGTGGGAAAATGCGGATGAACTGATCAAGGGGCTGCTTGCGGGGCCTTGTATTCTTTCCTTGTGCGGCAGCAGTAAGTTCCTTGTTTATTCCCTTCCAGGAGTCCTTCTGCAGCTACCGGAACGAGGGCGGGAAGGAGAAACATTTGCAGAGGCCTTCTGGAAGAAAGAATGGAGCGCTCTCGTTCCCGGGGTAGAAAAGTTGGATGGATTTCCGGTAGGAGGCACTACAGCCATCCCTTTTTCCATAGTGGCCGCTGCAAATTTTCGTATGCTTCAGCTCGGATTGATCGACAGGGACGCGTTACGGCACGAGAGATTTCGTTCGATCTATGACTATGCGCCGTTACTTTCGGACATTGAAAATGCTTTTTTCTGGTCTTATTTAGATATTCCGAAGATAGCCTCGGCGCTTCAGGATCTTGCAAAAATAGGTCAAGTAGCGGCAAAAATGGGCAAGAACTTGAGAGTGAGTCCGAATGCGCTTTTTCAAGCCGCCGATGCCCTAAAAGAAATGGGAGGCGTAACAATCGTTATGCCTGTCCCCGAAGAAGGATTCCTCGAATGGAGAATAACAAAAGACGCTGCACCAACTGAGGAAATGGAGTAGAATTCACTATCGGCGGATTGCGGTTCATTACAGAAAAGCGGGAGGGGAAGTACATGTTTTCAGACGCGCTTCATGTTCTCAAAGAAAGAGGACATGTCGAATGGTGCAGCAACGAAGAAGAGTTGCACTCTCTTTTCACAAGCGAGATGGTAACGGCGTATGTGGGGTTTGATCCTACGGCTGACAGCCTGCACGTTGGCCACCTGATTCCGATCATGGCTCTTGCCTGGATTCAACGATGCGGCCATCGGCCGATCCCTCTTGCAGGGGTTGGTACCGGATTGATTGGAGATCCTTCGGGAAAGAGCAAAGAACGAAATCTCCTCACTATCGAAAAGGTGCAGGAAAACGTGATTGGAGTGAAAAAACAGCTTGCTCGCTTCCTTGATTTCGACTGCGGAGGGGCATCCGCTCAAATTATCAACAACTATGACTGGCTAGGGAAGCTGACGTTTCTGGATGTTCTCAGAGAAGTGGGTAAACACTTCTCCGTCAATTCCATGGTCTCAAGGGAGTATGTAAAAAGCAGGCTCGACGATCCGGAGAAGAGCATTTCCTATACGGAGTTTTCGTATGTTCTTCTACAAGCCTACGACTTCCTGCACCTATTCCAGAACTACGGGTGCCGTTTACAGATGGGAGGGAATGACCAGCAGGGAAATATCATCTCCGGCATTGACCTCATCCGGAAGAAAACAGGAGGAGAAGCTTTCGGAGCAACGCAACCGCTCCTTCTGACTTCATCTGGAACGAAATTTGGAAAAACTGAAGAGGGCGCAGTCTGGCTTGATCCTCAAAAAACGTCCCCCTACAAGTTTTACCAGTTCTGGATGAATACTGAAGACCAAGCTGTGGAAAAGCTCCTGAAGCTTTTCACATTCCTCTCTCTCGAAGAAATAGAGGAGATAATGCAGGTGCACCGAAGCGCTCCCGAACGTCGTGAAGCGCAGCGAAGGCTGGCCTGGGAAGTAACCGGCATCGTCCATGGACAGGATAACGCCGCAATGACGAAAAAAGCCAGCGGAATCCTCTTCGGAGAGTCGTTCGAACCCCGGGAGCTTTCACTCTCCATGCTCGATACTCTTGCTGCCGAAGTCCCTTCGGGAACGGTATCCCGCGTGTTCCCCGCACTGCTGACCGATATTCTCGCCGAAGCGGGCGCATGTTCTTCGAAGAGCGAAGTACGGCGTCTCCTCAAAGGCGGAGGGCTCTCCGTCAACGGAGTAAAAGTAACGGAGGAAGACGCGTCTGTTTCCGAGGACGGTATTCTCGCCGGGAAGTACCTCTTCGTTCGCCTTGGAAAGAAACGCTTCTTCATGATTCTTTTTCAATAGGAGCCGGGTAAAAGGGGAGGGGATACCTGATGGATTGCTACTGGTACATAAGCGACTCTCTTCGCCCGTGGGAAGCCGCGGTTGTCGGAACTCTCGCGAGAGCGTTGATTCGGGAAGGCGTCAAGCTCCATTCATTCTGCGGAGGAGGAACGGAGTCGCTCAGTATTCCCGGTCTACTCTCGTGGCATTCGTTGAACGCTACAGAGCGTGCGCTCATTGTCGGCACGAAGGGAAAGCTGTGGCACCTTTGGGGAACTCCGCCCTCGTGGTGGAAATTCATCAGGTTACGATCGAGGACAATCCATACGCTTTTCGAAAATCCGGCGAAAGACTGGAAGGGGCATCCCACTGTACTCTCGGCCACGGCATGTTCTTCAGGAGAAAGCTATATCCCGCCTGCCTTCGAAGTGAAGATGAACTGGAGCGCAGACGAGGGAAAAGAATCCTTTGAAGAAACCGGGACCCCTGTTTTTCTTCTCTCGGGAGGTAGCGCCGAAGAGTTTGAGGTGTTTGCAGAAGGAGCGGCGAAAGCGTCCAGCACTCTCCGAAACTTTGACGAATCGCCGGATGAAGGGATGAAACTCCTCTCCTCCGGCAACTGCATTCTGCTCCTTCCACGCCCCTCATCTTCGCTTGCTCTGCTTTCGGCTTTCGTCGCTTTGATGGGGATCCCCTCGGTAGCCGTTCGCTCCGCACTGATGGACGAGATGCTTGGGAAAGAGGGGTACGTTCATCTGCAGTCGGAGAATCCCGCAGAAGCCGCGCATGCTCTTCGATCGGCATTGGGCGAAGGAGGCAGGAGCGCTTCCGCTTTTGCGCGGCGCAACATTACGGACACTTTCTCCCCTGAAAAAGGAGCAAGGAAACTAAAGACCCTATATCTCTCTCTTGGAGGAGATCAGTGAGAGGAAAGGCAGCCGTCCTCGACGCCATTGCAGCTTTTAGCCGTCCGGGGTGGCGCGCTCGTACCGTCGCCGCCTTCTTTTCGGGCGGATTGAAATGTATCCGCCCCCGAAACGCTGTTGCCAGGGAGAATCTGCGTATGGTGTTTCCGGAAGCCTCGGAGGAGTGGATTCGGGATATCGTAAAAAAACTGTACGAGCATTTGGCGTGGATGGTGGCGGAGTACCTTGCTCTTCTTCGGGAGCCTCAACAAGTGCTTGAATGGTGCGAATACGTCGAGGGCAAAGCAGTTCTCGATGAGCTGAAGCAGGCTGGGAGGGGAGCAATTATCCTGACCGGTCATGTAGGGAATTGGGAACTCCTCGCCGCTTGGCTGGCACAATCAGGATATCCGCTTACTGCCGTTGTTCGCAATCCGGATGATCCGAATCTTTCAGAGATGATCACAGCGTATCGGACTCGAATGGGTGTTGGCTCTTTTGAAAAACACTTTGTTATGAAGGAAGCTGTCCGATTTGCAAAAAGAGGTGGATTTTTAGGATTGCTGCCCGATCAGGCATGGAACGCAACCGGAGTGATGACGCGTTTCCTGGGACATAACTGTTACACAGCGGGAGGCCCGGCGGCTATGGCGCATCTTGCCCGGGTACCTGTTGTACCCGTTGTTTCCTACAGAATCGCTCCTTTCCGCCATAAGGTTATCATCTCATCTCCTGTCCCCATGGCGGAGGGGCTCGACAGAGATGACTCCATTCAGGAAAACACAGAGAGAATGAACAAAATTATAGAAGAGATGATTTTACGTGCTCCTGAACAGTGGCTTTGGTTGCATCGCCGCTGGAAATAGAACAAAACGGTCGTTCCGGAATGCTGAAAAAAGAAAATTGCGAAATAAAAAGGGGGATGTGGTATTCTTCTCTTGATGCTTTTAGGAAATAATGCTACTCTATTTTTAAAAGGGGGGGATGTATATGATATTCGAGCTTATGTCGAAAGGAAATCTTGCACAACTGCCGGATGAAATGTGTGTGGTCGGCTTGCCCGAAACTCCTTCTCCGAGGGTCCTCCTCCTCCTTCCCTATAATCGTTATCTCCTCGGTACTGTTTCTTTAAAAACCTACGAACATTGGAGGCTTGGGAAACTGGGTTCGGAGGAGTCGGAGGAGCTCATCCTCTATGATGATAAACCGAAGACTATCACGCTCGGCGAAGTTGAAACGATAACGATTGCAAAAGAGGTTGTAGACCGCTTGAAAAGCTGTCTACGTAACCAAATGCCTCCTCCCGGGGAGCATCTGCCGGCCATGCTTATCCTTCGCGGACTGCTCAGGGAGGACGCGCTTTTTCAGGACGAGGACTATCTAAAGAATGAGAACGCCATGCAGGAGTCGCTTGATAAAGACGCTCCGGCACGAATGGCCTACTGGGCCATCCGCTTTGCTCTTTCAAGAAACGACTATGAAGGCGTTTCCAGGATAAAAACGTGGCTGAAAATAGCTCCTGATGTTTTCGAGGGCACGCTGCAGACCCCGCGCATTTGGTTTTCACTGATGGATTTACCAGGAAGGAAAGATATTGAGGAGATGGAAAGCCTAGCCTTTTCCGTGGATGACCTCCAGCGGATGAATTCACAGTCTTCCAGGCCGGTCGTGCTCTACAGCAAAGCGGGGTATCTCATACTCTCGGATTTTGGCAGCGACGATGCGGCATTCCGTATCTGGCTCTATCTTCCTATCCCGCTGTGGAATGAAATGCGGGAGAAAAGAAAGCTATCGATCAGGGAAATCGTTATGGCGACGTGGGGGTATCTGGATGGACTTGCCGCCGATACGGAACGCTCTTCCTTCGGTCTTTTGGCCTCGATGACAGGGGGAAGCGGCATAGGAAAAGCAACTCAGGGGCTCTCCTGAGAAAGAAAAAGGCTGTGCCGGAAGATGAGGCACAGCCTTTTTCTTGGTATCAGTTATCAATCTACGGTCCATCGCTTTTCAATATATTGAAGAGCAAGGCTGGTGATGCTGGTCATTACCAAGTAGATGATGCCGACCATGATAAACGTTTCAAAAGATGCGTACGTGACGCTTCGCACTTGCTGTCCTACCATTGTAAGCTCCGTTATTGCAAGCGTAGAGAGCAGGGATGACTCTTTTATGAGCGTGACGAATTCATTGCCGATTGCCGGGAGCATATTCCGGATAGCCTGCGGCAGAATAATGAAACGCATCGTATGCACGTAGGAAAGCCCCAGTACTTTCGAAGCCTCCCATTGCCCCTTGGGAACTGCTTCGATGCCTCCCCGAACGATTTCACCGACATATCCGGACGAGTTAATCGTGAGACCGATGACCCCTGCCGTAAAGGCGGGAAGATTCAGGCCAAGCGAAGGAAGCCCGAAGTAAATGAGAAAGAGCTGAATAAGGAGCGGCGTCCCCCTTATCACGTAAATATACCCGGCCGCCAGCGCACGCAGAGGAGCGAATGGAGACACCCTGATAGCGCCTACAAGTATTCCCAGAATTGATCCGCACAGCAGAGATAGGGAGGAAGCCTGAATAGTGATAACAGCCCCGCGAAGCAGCATATGAAGATACGGAGTGATTGCGGAAAAATCAAGCGTCATGAGTCCACGTCCTCTCATCGGAATGCGCTTGTACGAGTTCTTTGCCGACATGAGCGAGCATTCGCTGAAGAAAAAGCTGTGTTCTCGGAACTTGCGGGGATGTAAAAATCGAGTCCGGAGGTCCCTGTTCGAGAATTTTCCCCCCGTCCATAAAGAGCACCCGGTCAGACACTTCTTTTGCAAAGAGCATCTCATGTGTAATGATCATCATGGTCATTCCGGACTGTGCTAGATCGGCGATAACGTCAAGCACCTCCCCCACAAGTTCCGGGTCGAGGGCGCTGGTTGGCTCATCGAAGAGCATAATCTTGGGATTCATTGCGAGGGCGCGGGCGATTGCTACACGTTGACGTTGTCCTCCGGAGAGCTCGTTGGGACGCGCTGACTTTTTCTCGCAGAGTCCTACACGCTCCAGAAGCGACATCGCTTTATCTTCCGCAGCCTTCGGAGAGTTTCCCAAAATGCGGACAGGGCTCAAAATGATATTCTCAAGAACTGACAGATGGGGGAAAAGATTGAACTGCTGAAAAATCATCCCTACAAGGCGGGCAATATCACGATTCGAATGCTTGCCGTTGTCAATCCTGTCTCCGTAGAGCAAAACCTCCCCCCCGTCGATTTCCTCAAGACGGCAGATACACCGTGCAAGCGTACTCTTTCCTGAACCGCTCGGACCTATCACCGAGATGACTTCTCCTTCACGGACGGAAAGCGAGATGCCCTCAAGAACAGATACATTGCCGAATGATTTCCGAAGATCCCGCACCTCAAGAGCGGGTATAAACGATGATGACGCACTATCGTTGCCGTTGTTGGACACACCTCTCACCTCCCGAAAGCTGCCGTTATTATACTCTACCGGAGGACGAGTCGGCAAAAAACAGAAAAGCCGGCGAATGCCGGCGCGCAGATATTCTCCCGAAACGAAGAGCGTGTTCTACTGCCCCAGAAGAGCCCTGTAGGCCGCCTGGTTCATATCGGCCATCACTTCATCGAACCGGTCATCTTTTTCGCCTTTCTCCGCAAACACTTTTTCCCCTTGATTTTCCTTCCGAACAGTTTCCATGATTTTACCTCCCTTACAGTGCAACACAGTCTGTTGTGTATAATATATTTATGGTCCGTACCATAGTTGTTTTTTATTATAGCGCTTTTTTCGCACGACGCAAGAGGCTTGCAAACATTTCTTCTTCACGAGAGAATAAAGAAAACACGAAAGGAAGTGATCAAGTGGAGAAACGCCACCTCAAAGGCTCGACGTTTTTTTTCCCTGGCAAAGTGAATGTGGGCTATTTCCAGAAAAACGAAGATGTCTGGCTTGTGGATACCGGCTTGGATGATGAAGCGGGGCGGAAGATCGCACGTTTTTTAGAGACAGAAAATAAAAAACTCCGCTGTATCGTCGGGACACACTCAAATGCGGATCACTGCGGAGGAAACGCCTTTCTCAAAAAGCGAACGGGCTGTTTGATAGCTGCCACCCCATTGGAGGCGGCGGTTATGGAAAATACATTTATGGAGCCTCTGCTGCTGTGGACTGCATTTCCTTTCGCCGAGATATCGAACAGATTTCTCCAAGCGAAACCATCCTCTGTGGATATGCTTATACGGCATTCCGGGGTATTCGACGAGAGCGGACTGGAAGCAGTTCCTCTTCCCGGGCATTTCCTTGAAATGATCGGAGTACGCACCCCTGACGGTGTGTTTTTTGTTGCGGATGCTCTTTTTTCGGAAACGCTTCTGGAGAAGTATCATATTATTTTTGTGCTCGACGTACAGGCTGCGCTTGAGACGCTTACATTCCTCGATAAGCAGGAGGCTGACTGGTTCGTTCCGAGTCATGCCCCTGCCGTTGAGGATATTCGACCTCTGGCCGAAGCGAACCGCCGGAGCTTGATGAGGGTGAGTCAGGCGGTTCTTGACAGCTGCTCGGAACCAATAGGGAAGGACGAAATAGTCAAAAGGGTAGGCGCTCTCTTCGGCATCTCCATGTCGATCACGGAGTTCCTTCTCTACAGCGCGGCGATATCGGCGCACCTGACCTGGTTACGAAAAAACGCGCTCATTTCTCCGTTTGTTGAGGACGGGCTGCTCTTGTGGAGGCGTACCCCCTGACACGCGGCGTAATTCCTCAGATCCCTAAAAAACGGATCCACAAGGGAAGCGTGAACACAGAGAGCATTGTCGACACGGCGATGAGCTCGGCGGCGTAGTGTTCGTCCATTCCCATTCCCTGGGCGACTACCAGAGAGTTGACGGCCACCGGCATTGCGGAGCAAAAAACAACGACCTGCATCATTGTCTTTTCGACGGGGAGGAGAGAGAAAAAGAGGAAAAGAGTCAAGGGATGAAGGAAGAGCTTGATTGTGCAGTCTCTCCACGTGGAACGAAAAACCCCTTTGAGGGAGACGACTTTGATACTCGCTCCCAGGGCGAGCAGAGCGAGACCGGTTCCGATATCGCCAAGGACTTCCAGTGTGGTATCTATCCATCCGGGGAACTCACGGAAGCCGAGGGAGGAGCAGAGTATTCCGACGAGGCAGGCACATACCATCGGGTTTCGTACGACTTTTGATATCGTTCCGAGGAGAGAACGCACAGAAAGCTCCCTGGTAACAACAAGTTGGGAAGAAGCAATGGAAATGACATGATACCCCACCAGGCTCATGGCCAGGAAAAGCGACAGCGCTTCAAGCCCCGGGTTTCCCATAGCGATTGATACTGCGGGGATTCCCATGAAAACCTGATTTGAACGCATGGATGTCAGAGCGGATATTGCAAGACGTTTCCGATCCTCCTTAAATAATCTGCCGATTCCGAAGGCTATGAGCGGTAGCAAAAAGTACGTTCCGTACACCGCGAAGAAAAGATTCCATCCTCCGAGAGCGTCAAGGTTGGCGCGGACCGTGAGACGGAGCAGAAGCGCCGGAATAGAGATCCAGTAGAGAATCTTGTTCGTTTCCCGGAAGGTCTGCGGAGAAACTGCGCCGCTCGTACCGAGCAATCTCCCAAGGAGAATCACTGCTGCAATAGGTGCTATTATGAGGAGTTCATTCACGAGGAGCACATCCTTTTCTATGCAATACGCATACCGAATCTTGACTTTTAGTTTGTATACCCTGATTATAAGGGTATACGCACACGCGTTTCGATGATACAGCGAGACGCTGCGGACGACAAGAGCGACGTGTCAAAAGGAGGAAGTAGAATGCATATTTCGCCGACTATTTTTCGGGAGTACGATATTCGCGGCATAGCGGATGTCGATCTGACCGACCAGGTAGTCTCAGCTATAGGACAGGCTTTCGGAACCTGGTTGGTCCGTCAGGGAGTAAGAAAAATCGTGGTTGGGGGCGATGTCCGCGTTTCCACCCGGAGAATTTCGGGCGCTCTTGTCGAGGGGCTGCTACGTACGGGTGTGGACGTTCTCAATATCGGTACCGTCACCACGCCGGTTCTCTATTGGAGCCTTCATCACTTCGAGGTCGGCGGCGGCGTCATGATTACAGGCAGCCACAATCCCAAGGATATGAACGGTCTGAAACTTGCTTTTAGAGGGGCGACCCTGTACGGAGACGATATCCAGGAAATCCTCCGTATGGTCCTCGAAGACGACATGGCGGATGCCGCCCATCCGGGTTCTCTTAACGAAGCCGACATTCGGGATGAGTACGTTCGTATGCTGCTGTCGAAATGCTCTCTTGGACCGAAAAAACTGAAGGTGGTCTGCGATAGCGGCAACGGCACTGCCGGTATGATGATAGGCCGGTACTTGGAGACGCTTGGATGTGAAGTCGTGTCGCTCTTCGATACACCGGACGGAACGTTCCCGAATCATCATCCCGATCCGCAACAACGGGAGAACCTGATTTCCTTGATGGATGCTGTGCGGCGTGAAAAGGCGGACGTAGGGCTCGCTTTTGACGGCGATGCGGATCGGCTTGGCGTGGTTGACGAACGCGGCGAGATGATCTGGGGGGATATTCTTATGGCGCTCTTCTGGCGTGAGATACTTCCCAAGCACCCGGGAGCCGATGTCATCGTCGAAGTGAAATGCTCCCAGTCGCTCATTGACGACGCCCTGAAGTTCGGAGGAAAACCGCTCTTCTGGAAGTCGGGGCACTCCGTGATCAAAGCAAAGATGAAAGAGATAAAGGCTGTTTTCGCCGGAGAGCTTTCGGGGCATTTCTTTTTTGCGGATGAATACTTCGGATTCGACGACTCGTTTTATGCGGCTGCGAGGCTTTTGCGAATTCTCTCGTCGAGCGACAAAACACTCTCGGAAATGATCTCCGATATTCCCCGATATCCGAGCACTGCCGAAGTGCGGATCAACTGTCCCGACGAGAAGAAATTCGACGTGGTCGCGTCGCTGCGCGATAAAGCGCTTGAAGAGTACGAAGCCATTACCGTCGATGGCGTTCGAATTCTCTACCCGGAAGGGTGGGGATTGATCCGGGCGTCAAATACCCAACCGGTGATTGTCACCCGCTGTGAAGGAAGAACCGAAGCGGATTTGGAGACGATTTCGGCCGATGTGCGACGCCGTCTTCTCGCTGAAGGACTTCCCGATTTCAGCTGGACGTACTGAACGGCAGAGGCGTTGCCGCTGTTATTTCCTCCCTGCGGCAACGCCCTCCATTGCAATACCGTTTTGAAGCGTGCGGTAGACTCTTCGAACATGGTCGACCATCAGGTTCGCGGCGCGGTCGATGTCGCGTCCTACGATGGCGTCATAAACTTCCTCGTGTTCACGAAGAAAAATCTCTTTATCGTCGAGGAGCGTATAGATACGTTCATGAGTCGCCATAATCAGGTTGAACGTCATCTTGACGATGTTGACAAAAATGAAATTATGGGTTGACTCCGCCAGAACAAGATGAAAATCGAAATCGCATTGGGCTCGGTGCTCCAAAGATTCCACGTCTTTCCCAGTTTTTGTTAGAATTCGGCGTATTCTCGTGAGGTCGGAGGGAGAAGCATGCTTTGCCGCTTCGACGGCTATTGCAGGTTCAAGCACAAGCCGCGCTTCGACGAGTTCCAGGATAGCCTCGTCCTGGAGCGGGACTCGGCCGGTCGCTCCGCCGTCGCTTCGCGACGTCCTCACAAAACGGCCTTTGCCCGGAATACTTTCGATCAAACCCATCATTTCCAGAATGCGAAATCCTTCCCGAAGCGAGCTGCGGCTGACGTTCAGTTCGTCTATAAGCTGGCGTTCCGGCGGAAGCGCGGAGCCTTGGGGCAGTTCTCCCTCGGAAATACGCAGTTTAATACTATCGACCACCTGGTCGTATATTTTCGTCTTCCCTTTTACGTTTTCCATGTGTGTCTCCTTCCTGTGTTCCGTATGGTAATATAAGCATAATCTACTTTCAAATACAGCGCAACTCGTTTATCGAAGGGAGGAGAACGTTCTATGGCATTCACTATTGAAGTTGCAAACGGGCCTGTTTTTTCCAGCGACGTTCCGGTCACAGGAAAATCCGTTCTTTCGGAGAGCCGCCCAGACGGCGAAGAGAAGACCATCGTCGCGTGGAGAGTAAACAATTACCTTCGTTCACTCGACTGGGTTATTGAAGACAATGCACGGGTTGAGTTCATTGATACATCCTCCTTTGAAGGCATGGAAGTGTATCGCCGCTCCCTGAGCTTCCTCCTCGTGCTTGCATGTAAACGAGGCTTGGCGAAAGACGTCGTTCTCCGCCACTCCATCAGTGAAGGGTACTACTGGGAGTTTGTAGAGGGAGAAGTCACGGATGAAGACCTTGCGGTCATCAAGGCCACTATGGCTGATCTTGTCGGAAAGGATCTGCCGTTTATTCGAAAAGTTGTCCCCCTCGATAAGGCCAGGAGAATTTTCGACCGGCAGGGAAGCGGGGAAGTTGCACGGCTCTTTCAGTGGGGCGCCGTCGATCCTGTGGAACTCTATCGTTGCGCAGATATGTACGGATACTACTATGCCCCGCTCGCCCCGTCGACCGGGTATTTGAAGCTCTACGATCTCAAAAAGCTCGGACCCGGGATGGCGCTTCAATTCCCGACAATCAGCTATCCTTCCTCTCTGCCTCCATTCCGCGCTTCGAAAAATCTCTCCGGAGTTTTCCTGGACTATGCTAAATGGCTTGAAGTGCTTGATCTCCGGACAATGGACAGTCTGCATAAAAAGGTTGCGGAGGGCAGAAGTCAAGAAGTTATCCTTATCGCAGAGGCATTCCATGCGCAGAAATTGGGGCGGATCGCCGATGAAATAGCCTCAAAGACAAAAGTGAAGGTAGCGGCGATTGCAGGGCCTTCAGGCTCCGGAAAGACAACTTTTTCCGAAAGGCTGAAAATACAGCTTCTCGTCTGCGGCAGAAATCCCGTGACGCTTGCTATGGATAACTACTTTGTGAACCGGGAGGATACTCCGCGCGATGAGCAAGGCAACCTCGATTTTGAAGTAGTGGAGGCGCTCGAATTGGAACTGCTGGAGGACCACCTTCGCCGCCTTCTCGCCGGAGAAGAGGTTGTCACCCCTCAGTTTAGTTTTATCGAGGGAAAGAAAAAACCCGGTAAAAAAATAAAGCTCGGTCCCCGTGATATCCTGATAATGGAGGGAATACACGGCTTGAATGACAGGGTGACCGGCGCGATTGCAAAGGACGAACTGTACGGGATTTTCGTCTCTCCGCTCACAGGTGTGAACTTCGATAACCATAACCGGACGAGTACCACCGACAACCGTCTTCTTCGCCGTCTTGTACGCGATGCAAGGACGAGAGGGCATTCTGCTGAATCAACGTTAACCCTCTGGCCGAAGGTCATCAGGGGGAGCATGCAGTTTGTGTTCCCCTACCAGAAACATGCGGACGTGATGTTTAACTCCTCTCTACCGTACGAATTGGCGGCTCTGAGGGCGTATGTCGATCCGATACTTCATACGGTCCCGGAAAACTCCCCTGTCTACGGTGAAGCGCAGCGAATTCTCTCGATGATCAAGTTTGTTCCCATGATTCCAACGGAGATCATACCGAACAACTCGATTATCAGGGAGTTCATCGGCGGCTCATGTTTCGACGTGTAGCGCTCTCCTCCCTATTGTGACGCGAGCGACGATGGAAGATGTGGCCCGGTTCGCCGGTGTGAACAAGGCCACAGTCAGCAGAGCGCTGAAAGGAGATCCTCGCATCTCTTCCGTCACGAGTGAAAAAGTGTGGAATGCTGCGAAGACTCTCGGGTATCGTATTGACCGTACCGCAAGCGGGCTTTCCGGAGGCAAGACCGGCCTTGCGGCAGTTGTGCTTGAAAGCCTTAGACCCTGGTTCAGTCCGCTTTTCTTTTCTGGATTGAACCGTGTTCTCGGCAACGCGGGAATGGATATTCTTCTCAAGATGCCCGGTTTCAGCGATGACGCGCTGGAAGCTTCGCTTGTATCACGCCGTGTCGACTGTATTCTTCTTGCAGGAAGCGGGGAGGGGATGGCGCCCTCCCGCTTTTTGCTACCGCAGATACCTGTTGTAACGGCCGGTTTTTTCATTGCTGAAACACCTTCAGTTTTCGTTTCAGAGCAAGAGACGCTCTCACGGCTTCGCTCCGTCTCTTCGGGGCGTCCGCTTCGTTTTGTTTCGGGAACGTCTCCTCTTTTCCCCTTTCTCTCACGCAGTATCACAGATTCGGAAGCAACCCCGGAGGAATACTTTTGGATCATGGATGGTTGCGCACCGGAGGACGTCGGGCGTACGGTTCGTTTCGGATGTGTCTGTACTCTCCCTGAGGAACCGGTACGTACAGGTTTCTTTCGTATCGAATGGCCGGCTTTTGAAATGGGAGTTGCCGTCGGTCGCCTTCTTATGAAAGCGTCGTCGGGGAAAGATGTCTTCCCAACCCGCCTAATGCCTGTTCCGCTTGTCCGGGATCCCGCGGGAGAAAAAATACTCTTCGGGAAAATGAACTAAGGTTTTTTTGAAGAGAAAAGCTAAACGGGTGTTGACTTATGAAAAAAGTCGTGGTATAACATCCTCGTGGAAGAAACAGTGTCAGTCGCTGCCAAGCAGACAAAAACACGAGGAGGTTTTCGACATGTGGATGAAAGATACAAACGGGAATTGGTTCTGTGACGCTCCTCTTTGCAGCGGATGCTGCACCCCATCCCTCGTATGGGATAAAAATGAAAATGGCGCGTGGTTCCTTTCGGAACCCGGCGCCATCTCTGCGGCAATAACATCATTTCCTGTAAAACACCAGCTCTCCCTGGCGGTGTAGCTTAAAAACCGGAGGTTACCCGGCATCCTCCCGTTCGTATTTCAAAACCGGGAAGCTCTACGGGCAATCTTCCTTCAGCGGGGGCATTTCCCCGGAGTACATCGGCCAGGGCCTGAAGCGAAGGGGTGTTGTCGCTATATGAAACGATAGCGCCCGACACGGAGGGCAGCGATAAAAGTGCGTACGGAGTCCGAAGAGAGATGAGGAGAGTTCGTTCTTCACCGATCTGCCGGACAAGGTTGAGCCAGTCCGGGTTTCTCTTACTATCGTACTCCGCGACCAGAATCCTGTCGACGCCCTCTACGCGCTGCAGTATACCGGAGATATCATGAGATTCCGGCCGTTCTGGGACTTCGATCAGGTCGACATCGAAGAGAAATTCACAGAAAACTTTTCCCGCAGCAATCCGTTCCCCGGGCCAGAGCAGCGGGCGTTTTTTTCCGTCTCGTACGGTTTGCAAAGTTTCAGATCTGTTCCTGGCAACAGTGATACTTCGCAACGCCGCTTCGCGTGCGGTAGCAGCCCCATCGGGAGCGATGCGCGGAGCAAAGTGCGGTTCCCATTCATCTTGAAGAAGACCAAGCGCTTCTTTCGCCTCCAGAACCTTTCGTACAGCGTCATCCAGCCGACTGATTGGAATTTCCCCTTCAACGCAGGCTTTCAACAGTGCGTTGTACATGTTGAAGTGCTCCGTTTCTTCATGCCCTTTGTCGGCTCCGAAAAGCAGGATATCCGCTCCGGCGTTCATCGCTTCTATAGCAGCTTCCTCCATGGTCCTTTCTTTTTTTAACGCCGCCATACCCATCGAGTCTGTGATTATCAGGCCTTTGAAGTTCAGTTCGGTGCGGAGCATCCCGAGTATGGCAGGGGAAAGGGTCGCCGGATTTTTCTCGTCGAGAGCAGGAACAAGAACGTGCGCAGTCATGACCATCGGCACGCCGGCATTGACAGCCGCTTTGAAGGGGGGGAATTCAACAGAATTCAGACGATCCTTGGAGACATTGATGATAGGGAGGCCAGAATGAGAATCCACCTCGGTATCTCCATGTCCGGGGAAGTGTTTCGCAGAGGGGAATACGCCTTTTTCTAAAAAAGAGGAAATCATTGCTGCCCCGAGGCGGGCGACCTCCTGCGGGTCGGAGCCGAAAGAGCGAACGCCGATTATCGGATTCAACGGATTGTTGTTCACATCCACCACCGGGGCAAAATTCATGTTGATACCGAGGCTCGCAAGCTCTTCCCCCATTACTGAAGCGACACGACCGGCCAGAGACGGATCCCCTGCCGCTCCAAGAGCCATATTACCCGGGAAAGGGGTAACACCCTCGCGGATACGGGCAATCAGACCGCCCTCCTGATCAATAGCTATGAAGAGCGGACGAGAACTTGAAGCGAGAGCTCTCCGTTGAATTGACTCGTTCAGGTTCGCAACCTGTTCGGCGGACTCAATGTTGTTTCGGCTGGAATACAGGATGACTCCTCCGACCTTGATCTCCGAGATGAACTTTTGAAGGTTCTCGGACATTGCTCCTCCCTCGAAAAAAACCAGCATAATCTGTCCAACTTTCTCCTCAAGCGTCATAGAAGAAAGATCTCGCGTATTCGCTTCCGAGATGCGCATAAATCCGGGGATCAGAAAAAAAAGGCCGAGGAGCAATGTGCAGACAGCTTTTTTCGAAGTAATCATTCAGCGCTCCCTCCTAAAGAAGCATAAAGCTTTTGGATAAACTGCTCATACGAAAGAGGATAGTTCCCGCTGTAATACAAAAATCCATACTCTATATCGACCGAGAAAGGATAGTCTTTCTTCATCTCATCAAGCGATTCGGGAACTACTATTAGTTTGAGTGCCGTGTCTTTTGCGCCTTGCTGTGGAGTTTCAGGGAGAAGGAGCAGAAACTCCCCGTCCTGCATGGAAAAGCCCATATCGCTCTCCCTGATGGACTCCTTGACGTAGAGAACATACGCGGCAAGGAAAGTTTCCTCCAGGGCAGGCTGCCGGCTTCTTCCGGGAAGGTAGGTGTAGTTCACCTTGAGTAAAATCCCGCAAAGCCAGCGTCTGTACCTGTTTGCTCTGCCCAGTTCCTCCGGGATACGCAACTGGGCGTATTTCCTGGAGTAGAGTCCGTATTTCGGGTCAAAGAGTTCCAGCTCGCTCTTTGCTTCAGCGGTCTTTGAATTTTTTTGCGCAGGAGGGTTGTCAACAAGTAAAAAATGGAACTGACCGTCCTTCGCCTTCTGAAAAATTGCATGCTTCTTTCCCCCGACAACAGCTTCTGTCTCACCGGGAACAAAAAAGGTTGTCACATTTTCCCCTTGTACAGAACCGTTTTCGGCAAAAGACGCGAAGGCGTCGTTTGCATTGATGATTGTCCCCTCGTTATCCAAAACAACGTATGGGAAAGGAGACCTCATCCAAGGTTCGGATGCTGTATCAGAGGAAGGGGATTCAGCGTGCGCGACCGGCGGAGGAAGATGTGTTCCCCTTCCGTACTGCGAGTACGAGTGCAACAATATAAAAAAACCAGAAACAGCAGCGAGTACGCCTACCCAGGGGAGAATCGGATGAGCGCCCGCCTCCATGGAAACGATGCATATGATGATTCCCTGGGCCGCCATCTGAAGCGGTGGTAATTGGGAAAACAAGCTGTTCTTTATTGAAAAAACATAGAACATGCTGAACGCAAAATACAAAAGAAGTAAAAGCACCCACAAAGGGGCCCCCGCCGATAGTTTGTTGCTCTCATTTCCGAAAGCGACGAGAAGGAGAGAGAGAGGCAGCGAAAGCAGCGGAGGTATGGTGAGCCATAAAATCATGGCTGGATTCTCCTAATTATATGTTTGCTTCTCCTGGACGCCGAGTACCGCAGAATGTAGTATTTCAACGAAAAATCACCGTCTCATCTGATGGGTAGCTCAAGCGGAAAACCGCATTTATCGTACGTTTTTCACCGGGAGCGAGAGACAGCTTCCATGTCAGGAGATTTTGTTCTGACTGTTCGTCCGGCTTGGGTTCAATGCGCAATACTTCGACAGAAATATTTTCCCGCGATGAAATTGGAATACGGTCTTTCAGCGTGACAGCGACAGGATGGGGCATGCCGTTTGTGACTTCAATCGTATACCCGTCCTCGGTGCGTCCTCTTCCCGTCCATGTGCTTCCTTCCTTTGAGACGAGTTTCTCCTTGGAAGCTTTGACTCGAGGCGTTCTGCCGAAGGCAATAAGAATATCGGAACCGGAGCCGTGCTCATCAAGCGTTGTTTTCCCGGACGGACTTCCGTCGACGGAGAGCTCGGCGGAGGCTGGTAGTATAGGGAAGGGAAGCCCTTTGGACTCTGCTACGAGCCATGCCTGCTCAGAGAGAGACGGGACGGAAATAATAGAAGTCTCTGACTTCAGCGAAAAGCTGCCCAGGTTAAAATCTGCCGGAGTATAATCCCCCGTCAGCAGTCCCTCAGCCTGAGTTGAAAGGTCGGTAAGCGTCTGGATAACGGGGCGAGGCGCCGGTTCTGCGGGGGCGGGAGCCTGCACCATTGGGGCCATCATCGGGAGAGCTTCGTCCATGGCGAAACGGCGAACATCTTTGTGTTTCGGAGCCAGATCCGCGACGAGCGGACGCAGTTCCGGAGGCGCCACGGAAACAGAAGGCATCGACGTATGGAAGTGTACGGTCCCTTCGACAAGAAGCCCCGTCTTTTGCCGCGCTCGCGCAAAAAGTCCGGCCGAAATACCGCCGCTGCTTACGGAGAGGTTCATTCTATAAAAGGGGACCCACTCCGCGTAGCGTGTGAATGCTTCCACGAGAAAAACGCCGCTGCCGGAAAGAACTGCCGTAATTTCTACCGCTTTTTGAGAGTCCGGGGGCATTTTCGATTTGAAATCCGCTTGAAGAACGGCGAGTTCCTTTTGGAGTTCATCTAAAGTGTCCGCTAGAGAAGCGCGTTCCAATTCCATTTTTTCCCGGACTGCCCGGACTGATTCAATGTACTCCGCTACATCGGCGCCTTTTAATTCCTTTGGAAGAGGTCCGGAAAGGAGCGCCAGCGAGTTCTCGATGGCCGAAATCTTGCCCCCCAGAGTCGCTTGTAGTCGTTCTTTTTCACGAATAGACGTAAAAAGTTTCTCCAGTACGGGAGGAATCCATTCGGAACGCGATACGTCAACGGCTTCGAAAGAGAGAACTTCCACCCCTTCAGAGGGGAGCGGGCGAACCGAAGCGCTGTCGAAAGCTCCGGGCAGCTGGAAATGCACCTTTTCCGAAGCCGGAATAGAAAAGACCAACCGTGCGCCGGCAGGGTACATATCTGTACGGAGAATCGAATACTCAGAGACAGCCTCGGAGGGAACGCTTAGGACGCACAACAGAAAAAAAAGCAAAAGCGATACATTGAAGACGCCCATCTTCATCTCGAAAAACCTCCTTGATCAAGGTATAAAAGCTTGCAATCAATGATAACAGAAATTTGAAAAACCGGATTGACTCTTTTTTAAAGTACACGCGATTCTTCCCTTTCGGCGTGGAAAAGGTATAATGCATCACGGGACTGAAAAAAACTGTCTCGCAACAAAGGAGGAAGAAAAATGCTCAAATGTGGTATTATCGGCCTTCCGCTGAGCGGAAAGAGCACGGTTTTCAACGTAGTCACACGTGCCGGCGCCGAAGTTAAGCCTTATGCAAGCGGGAAGACGGATCCCAACAGAGCAATGGTCAACGTCCCCGATGATCGTTTCGACCACCTGGCACGCTTGTTCGAGCCCAAAAAAGTCACTCCGGCGACCGTGGAATTCGTCGATCTTGCAGGTCTTTCGCGCAACGCCAGCAAAGGAGAAGGGGTAGGAAATGCTTTTCTCTCTTTTGTCTCCGAATCTGACGCATTGGTCCACGTTGTCCGCCTTTTTGAGAATCCCGACGTCCCGCATCCGGAAAATTCCATCGATCCTGTAAGAGACTGGAATATCGTCGAGATGGAATTAATCTTCCGCGACCTTGGCGTTATTGAAAACAGGATTTCCCGCCTGCAGGCAAAGAAAAAAAACATTCCTTCCGAAACGGAGGAAAAAGCGCTGCTTGAACGCTGCCAAGCCTGCCTCCTTGAGGAGCGCCCTTTGAGAGAACTCGGGCTTTCGCCCGATGAATTGCGTCTTCTCAGCGGTTTTGCTTTTGTAACGCTGAAGCCGGAACTCATCGTCGCGAATCTCGACGAAACCCAGACCGATGATTCGTTTCCTCTACTCAACGCACTCCGCGAGCTGGCGAAGACAAAAGGCATCCGTTTACTCAGGATCTTCGGGAAAATGGAGATGGAGCTTACTGAACTTCCCGAGGAAGAGCAGAAGGAGTTTATGGGCGAACTCGGCATAGAAGAATCGGGCCGGAACCGCCTTATCTCCGAAGCCTACGCCCTTCTTGGGCTTCTCTCGTTTTTCACGACGGGAAAGGATGAGGTCAGGGCATGGACGCTTGTAAAAGGCGCAAATGCGGTTGACGCTGCAGGAGCGATCCATTCGGATCTTGCACGTGGTTTTATTCGGGCGCAGGTCGTCTCCTACGAAGATTTTATTTCTCACGAGCAATCTTTAGCAAAATGCCGGGAAAAGGGCGTGCTTCGCCTTGAGGGCAAAGACTACGTCGTAAATGACGGCGATATGATAGAAATCCGCTTCAATGTCTAATGTGATACAATCAGTACTCTAATTTTCCTAGAAAGGGGCGCTTTTCCAATGGCCATGCCAATGCAGGTAAGTCTCGATGAAATTCTCTCAATGCTCCTCGCCAGGGTGGATAGCCTTGCGATCAACGATGAGAATTCAAAGAGCAAGTTCAATATCGTCGCACGCGTTTTGTATAAAAAGGGGATTCTCACGGACGCGGATATAGTGGAGTCGATCAAAGAAGAGCACCGCATGCTGAAGGAGCTTGGCGCCATAGCCGAAGAGCCTTCCGACGACATCGTGGAGACCATCGCCGACGGAATTCTCCAGTGGATCAAAGGTGATGTTGAATCTTTGAAGAAGGGGATGGAGGAGTACGAGCGCAAGGTCCAGGAGGCAATGGCCAAACAGCAGGCTCAGAAACCGAAGATAGACGTCGCCTCTCCGGCTGTTCTACAACAGCTGAACAGAATGGGAGGAAAAGGGCAGGGCGGAGGAAAGCTTATTATCTAACTGTACGATATGCTGCGGGCGCGGAATCGAAGCGCCGGCAGCATATCTTTTCGAGCTTATTTCGCCCGTTTCATGATTTTTTCCAGTTCGATGACGAGCTGTTTTATCTCGTTTTTTGTTGCCGCCGAATTTAAGGCGTTTCCTGCTGAAAACGGTTTGCCCCAGTACGCCTGGTTCGCATTCCTGTCCACATTGATAGCTGCTCCTTCAAGAGAGACACCCGCAAACAAACCCTTTGTCATCGAATAACTATAAATCGAGGCTTTCATCTTATAGTCGGTTCCCATTTCACCTCTTCGTCCCACAGGTCCGGCGGCTACCGAGAGATCTCCTCCCAGCTTGACGTTGTTTCCCATAAAGCCCTCCAGCCCCCTGTCGTTGGTGATTACGAGAACAAGCGCTATGGACTGCGCTCCAATCTGCAATCCCCAGGAGGCCCCGGTAACGCTTACGAAGGATGGACCGTACCATCTTTTTTTTACCGGGTCGCGGCGAAGGACAAGGCCCTCGCCGTACTGTCCTCCGAAAACGAACCCTGCTTTTACGACGGAAGGGAAAATAGCGACTCCCCTGGCCTGCGCAATAAGCTCTCCCATTGTCGATGCATCATCCTGTTTCGACATTTCACGAAGCACTTTTACGGAATCGGCAATTCGACCTTTTGGAGTTGAAGCGAACGATGGCCTTTCCGTCAAATTCAAGATAAGTAACAAGAAGACAACACACAAAGAAAAAGATACGCGCACCCGTCTCATTCCCTCTCCTCCTAGAAAAAAAATTCATGGTTTTTTGCACTTCTTCATATTCTACACCAACCTATTTGACCGGGAAAAAATCGTGAGCTAGACTTCTTGGAGAGGGAAGAGACTGAAAAAGCAAACGGAGGAAATATCTATGAATACTACACAGAAAATCGAAAGACTTCTTGACGAGGCGTATACTACCGATGATCCGGAGGAAATGGAACGCCTCGCTCGACAAATTTTGAATTACGACAAAGATAATGTGGAAGCAATCATCCTTCTGGCCGATGTCACCGAGGACTCGAAGGAGAAGATCGTCCTTTTGCAAAAAGCAAGTTGCTTATTGGAGAAAGATCTGGAAGAATCGCCCGTTCCGGAAGGAACAGCCTTTCTGGATGACGAACTCGGAATGCTCTACGCAGCAGTTCTTCAACGCCTCGGTTTTTCCTATTTCTCCGAAGGCGAGAACGAAAAAGCGCTTGAAATTGCGCACTCAATCATGGCATTTGACCCGGAACAACAGACGCTGGGAAGAACTCTTTACTATCGTATCCTTGTCGATATGAACGAATACACGGCGATCCTTGAGGAGTGCTTAAAAGAAAGAGAGCCTTTTCCTGCAATGCTCCACAGTAAAGCTATAGCTGCGTTTAGGCTCTCCGGAGCTACCATGCCGGCCTATAGGGCGCTTTGGGAGGCGTTTGCAGCGGACCCCGACGTTCCCTTCCATATTCTCGGCTACTATGAAGAACCGGATGAAGAGTCTGAAGAGGAGGAACTGGAAAGCTACAGTCTCGCAATGCTCTTTGAAGATGCGTGGTTGACTGAAGGAGACGCCGCGTTGGCAAATTGGGTTGCCGGAGGGACAATCTTGCTTGGTCTGGCCGCATCGCTCTTCCCGGCAGAGAATTCCGAGAAAATGCTGGTGCTTGCAGATGCCCTCGGTCTCGCCGACGCTGCTGAGGACATAATGGTAAAGTTGGAGAGCAGACAGGACTGGAATGTTCTTTCAAAACAGGAAAAAGTGAAGGAGGCATTAAAGCTGCTCTCTGAAGGTAAATATCTTCCACTGAAATCTTAATGCTCTTATTTTTTATTGAATTAGATGTGTTTTTGTAAAAAAGGATCCAGCAAGAAGACTACGTATCGAGAAGATGTATGAGATAAAGCAAAAACTTGCTTTTTTAGAGAAAAAATCTTTTTTCTGTGGTAATATTTACATCGGGCGCCGTTTACAGGAAAACGGTTTCTTTCCCCGAAGTTGTTTTTTTGTGTAGAATCAACAAGAGATAGTTTTTTGTTATTCTATATGTTATTAAATTCACTATACTTAGGGGGTCGGGCAATGGTTGTGGAAACAAAGCAGGACGTGCGTTCCATGGTACAGGAAATTACCGCTCCGTGGAAAGGAAAGCACGGAGGTGTTATTCCGGTGCTTCAGGAGACGCAGAAAAAAGTAGGGTACTTGTCCCGGGAGGCAATGGAGGTAGTTTCGGAGGAGTTGGGCGTTCCTCTTGCGGAGCTTTACGGTGTTGCAACCTTCTATGCGCAGTTTCATCTGAAACCCAGGGGACGCCATATTATCCGAGTGTGCCGCGGAACCGCGTGTCATGTTCGCGGCAGCGGAAAGATCATGGACAAAATCATGTCGATGCTCAAGGTAAAGGAAAACGGAACCACCGATGATCTTCGTTTTACACTTGAACCAGTCGCGTGTCTTGGTTGTTGCGGCCTTGCCCCTGTAGTAATGATAGACGACGACACACATGGCAGATTAACAGACGACGAAGCGGCCTTACAAAAATTCCTTGATCAGTACGCCTGATTATGCTCGAGGATCTCTCCCACCATATTCTCGATATCGCTGAGAATGGCGTCAATGCCGGAGCCGATACGATAGCTGTTTCATTCGACGACGACGGTGAGTTCATTCGCTTGACTGTTCGCGATAACGGAAGAGGAATGGATGAAAAAACAGCGCTCTCTGTAGTCGATCCTTTTTTTACAACGCGAACAGAGCGCCGGGTGGGGCTCGGGCTGCCTTTTCTGAAACAGCTCGCTGAGTTATGCGGTGGTGAATTCCTTCTTTCTTCAGCGCCAGGAAAAGGAACAACTGTTTCGGCGTCATTCAGCAAACAGTGCGTAGATACTCCTCCTCCCGGAGATATTCCCTCGACTCTGCTTACTCTTCTTGTCGGTCACGGGCATATCTCCTGGAAATATGTTCACAGAGTTGGCAAGAGGGAGTTCCTTCTGGACAGCGATGAACTGAAGGATGCGCTCGGGGGCGGGAACCCTTTCACAGATCCCGCGCTTGCCGTTGGAGTAAAGGAGTACATCGCGGAAAATATCGGCGAGCTTTATATGTGAAAAAAATGGGAAATAATGCGGACAGGAGGAAAAAGAAATGACTGAGGAAAAGAAAAAGATCCGGAGTCTCGACGATCTGCGAAAGATCAAAGAGAAAACGGGCGATTTGACATCCGCGCGTTCCGAGGTGGACAAAGTCAAGGTCATCATCGGTATGGGTACGTGCGGTATCGCCGCCGGCGCCCGCGAAATAATGAACGCGGTGCTTAAAGAGCTTGAAGTTCGCAATCTGCACAACGTCGCCGTAGAGACGACAGGGTGCATCGGCATGTGCCAGAACGAGCCGCTTCTGGATGTTATCCGTCCGGGCGAGCCGAGGATAACCTACTGCGCTGTCACCCCTCCCGACGTTTCCAGGATTGTCTCGGAGCACATCGTAAACGGCCGCATTGTGCAGGACAAGCTGTACGGCAGAGCCGACTAAGCGGGGAGGGATAAGGATATGGCATTGTACCGCGCGCACGTACTCATCTGTCACGGAACAGGATGCGCTTCCGGCGGCGCCCCGAAGGTGCTTGAAGCGTTTAAAGAAGAGCTTGCAAAGAAAGGTCTCGAAAAAGAGATCCTTGTTATTGCAACCGGCTGCCACGGCATGTGTGAATTCGGTCCGATCGTCGTGGTCTATCCGGAAGGAACGTTTTACTCGCAGGTTAAGCCTTCAGACGTTGCAGAAATCGTCGAAGAGCATCTGTATAAGGGCCGCATCGTCACACGTCTTCTTTACAAAGAACCTCTGTCCGCTCAGAAGGTCTGTCACTACAAGGATATTCCGTTCTACGGTAAACAGCATAGAATCGTATTGAGCAACTGCGGGTATATCAACCCGGACAATATTGACGAGTACATCTCCAGAGACGGATACCAAGCTCTGGGAAAGTGTCTTGTCGAGATGACCCCGGCAGCGGTGATTGACGAGATGAAAAAGTCCGGGCTTCGAGGGCGTGGAGGCGGCGGTTTCCCGACAGGAATGAAATGGGGTTTCTGCGCAGCGTCCCCCGGCGATAAGAAATATGTCATCTGCAATGCGGACGAGGGAGATCCGGGCGCGTTCATGGATCGCTCCATTCTTGAGGGCGACCCCCACGCCGTCATCGAAGGTATGATGATCGGCGGCTACGCCATGGGCGCCGACGAAGGATACATCTATTGTCGTGCTGAATACCCCCTGGCAATTAAACGCCTGCAGACCGCTATAAAGAATGCCACCGAATATGGCCTGCTGGGCGAAGACATCTTAGGAACGGGCTTCAACTTCACCCTTCACATCAAGGAGGGCGCCGGAGCTTTCGTCTGCGGCGAAGAGACCGCGCTTATGGCCTCCATAGAAGGACAGAGAGGCATGCCGCGCGCCCGTCCGCCTTTCCCGGCTGTCAAAGGACTCTGGGGTAAGCCGACGAATATCAACAACGTCGAAACGTGGGCGAACGTCCCAAGGATTATCGTCCAGGGAGCAGAGTGCTTTGCCGCAATGGGAACCGAGAAGTCCAAGGGAACCAAGGTTTTTGCACTCACCGGAAAGGTCAAGAATACCGGACTTGTCGAAGTGCCCATGGGCATCACGATCCGCGAGATCGTCTTCGAAATAGGCGGCGGTATTATCGGCGACAAAAAGTTCAAGGCCGTGCAAATCGGAGGTCCTTCGGGCGGCTGTCTCGTCGACGAACATCTTGATCTTGCAGTAGACTACGAATCGCTTACCGCTGCCGGCGCGATCATGGGTTCTGGCGGACTTGTCGTGCTCGACGAGGGAAACTGCATGGTCGACACGGCGAAGTTTTTCCTTGAATTCACACAGCGCGAATCCTGCGGAAAGTGCGTGCCGTGCCGCGAGGGAACGAAGAAGATGCTTGACATCCTGACCCGAATCACCGAAGGGAAAGGCGTACCTGAAGACATTGACAGACTTCTTTACCTTGGGAACCAGATCAAGGACGCCTCGCTTTGCGCCCTCGGTGGAACTGCTCCAAACCCCGTGCTCACAACGCTCAAGTATTTCCGCCATGAGTACGAAGCGCATATTTTCGATAAAAAATGCCCTGCCGGGGTCTGCCAGAGCCTGTTGAGGTACTCCATCAACACGGAAAAATGCATAGGCTGTACGAAGTGCGCCCGGAATTGCCCCGTGAGCTGTATTTCCGGCAAGGTGAAGGAACCTCATGTCATAGATCAGGACAAGTGTATCAAGTGCGGCGCCTGCATGGATAATTGCCCCGTGGGCGCTGTAGTCAAAGGATAGGAGATGATCAGAGAATGGCAAGCATAAAAGCGATCATCAACGGAAAGTCGATAACAGCCGAGTCGGGGATGACGATTCTTCAGGCCGCCCGGGCTAACGGCATCCACATTCCGACTCTTTGTGATCACCCTGCGCTGAGCCCCTTCGGCGCCTGCCGCATTTGCCTCGTGGAAGCCGAGAAGAACCCTAAACTTCTTACCTCGTGCACCACGCCCATTACCGAGGGAATGATTGTGCACACGAACACGCCACGAGTTATCGAGGCGCGAAAAGCTGTACTTGAGCTCATCCTTGTCCGCCACCCCCTGGAGTGTTTCTCCTGCGCCAGCAACGGCAAGTGCGAGCTTCAGGATGTGGCGTACGAACTTGGCGTCAAGGATTCACGTTTCGCAGACCCCGGCGATACAAATACTTCGCACAAGCTGGAGGATGCCAACCCGTTTTACGTTCGCGACCTGAATAAATGCATCCTCTGCGGACGCTGCGTCCGTGTGTGCGAAGAACACGCCATCTACCACGCCATCGATTTCCAGGGGCGTGGAATCCACACCTCCATCCAGCCTCCTGTGGGTTCGCCCATAGAGGAGTCCGACTGCGTCTTCTGCGGGCAGTGCGTCCAGGTCTGCCCTGTAGGAGCCCTCTTCGAAAAAACAGCGGCAGGACAGGGGCGTCCGTGGGATCTTGAAAAGGTCAAGACTGTCTGTTCCTACTGCGGCGTTGGATGCGAGCTCGAGGTCAACGTCAACAAGAAGACAGGCAAAATCGCCAATGTCACCACGAATTACTCCAGTCCGACAGCTTTGAACAAGGGAAGATCGTGCGTGAAGGGACGCTTCGCATGGCAGTTTGTCCACAGCGAGGACCGCCTGACCACCCCGCTTATTCGTGAAGGCGACACCTTCCGGAAAGCGTCCTGGGACGAAGCGCTCTCTCTTGTGGCTGAAAAGCTCGGGGAAGTAAAGACAAAACACGGCTCGGACGCGCTTGGATTTTTCTCCTCAGCCCGTTGCACCAACGAGGAGAACTATCTTATGCAGCGCCTTGCAAGGGAGGTGATGGGCACTAACAACGTCGATCACTGTGCCCATCTGTGACACAGCGCCACAGTGACGGGTCTCGGCGAGACCCTCGGCAGCGGCGCTATGACGAACGACTTTGAATCTATCAAATCTGCCGATACGATTCTTATTATCGGCTCGAACACGACTGAAAACCACCCTGTCATCGGCTCTTTCATAAAGGAACGCAAAAGAAAAGGGAACTGCACCCTGATCGTGTGCGATCCCCGAAAGATAGAAATGGCAAAGTACGCAGACGTTTATATACGCCAGAAGAGTGGATCGGACGTTGTACTTCTGAATGGTTTGATGCACGTTATACTTCGCGAGAACCTCTACGCTTCCGATTTTATTGAAAAGAACGTGAATAACTTTGAGAAGCTGAAGGAAACCATGTCCAAGTACACCCCGCAGTACGTTTCGGAAATTACCGGCGTTTCCCCCGAGTTGATTGAGGATGCCGCACGTGCGTACGCGAAAGGGCCAAACTCCGCCATCTTCTATACGATGGGCATTACGCAGCATCTTAACGGTACTGATAACGTCCGGACCGTCGCGAACCTTGCGCTTCTCTGCGGGATGCTGGGACGCCCCGGAACAGGAGTCAACCCGTTGCGTGGACAGAACAATGTGCAGGGAGCCTGCGATACCGGATGCCTTCCGGAAGTGATCCCCGGATACCAGAAAGTCACCCTTCCTGCGACGCAGCAGAAGGTCAAGGAGCTCTGGGGTTCTGATCTCCCTGCGACTCCGGGCCTTTCCGTTGTCGAGATGATGCATGCCGCCGGCGAAGGAAAAATCAAAGGCATGTACATCATGGGCGAGAACTCGATGGTCACTGAACCCGACTCTGACCACGTCCGGCATGCCCTGAAAAAACTCGATTTTCTGGTAGTGCAGGACATCTTCCTTACGGAGACGGCAGAGTTCGCACACGTTGTTCTTCCGGCCGCGAGCTGGGGCGAGAAGGATGGAACGTTTACCAACACTTGCCGCGCAGTACAGAGAGTCCGCAAAGCTGTCGACTCTCCCGGCGAGGCCCGCCCTGACTGGGAGATCCTGCTTGCGGTAGGTAAACGACTCGGCGCTTCATGGAACGATATGAATTCACCGGAGACAATTTTTAACGCCATCGGCCGTATAGCTCCCGCATATGCTGGAATAACCTATGCCCGCCTTGAAGGGGGCGCTCTTCCGTGGCCATGCCCGACGTGCGAACACCCCGGGACGCCGATTCTGTACACAACGGGTTTCCCCAGAGGCAAGGCTGACTTCTCTCCGTGCGATTGGGTAAAACCTGATGAATGGCCGACAGAAGAGTATCCGTTCATTGCAACTACCGGCAGGATCCTCTACCACTACCACTCCGGAAGCATGACCCGCCGGAGCTCGACCGGCGAGTTTATCAAGGAGATGTACATCGAGGTGAACCCGGCCGACGCCACTGCGCTGAACGTCAAGGATGGAGAACAGATCAAGGTTACTTCCCGCAGAGGAGAAGTCAGCGGCTCAGTGAAGATTACCGATCGCGTGCCCGCTGGGACCGTCTTCCTTCCGTTCCACTTCAGCGAGACATCAGCGAATATCCTTACGTCGGCAAAGATCGATCCGTACTCCAAGACGCCCGGTTTCAAGGTTAACGCAGTAAAACTTGAGAAAACCGTATAAATAAAGAGAGCTGCGACCGGACCGCAGCAGTTGGTCCGATCGCAGCTCTGAATACATCTAATAAGAAAACTATCACAGGAGGAAGAGAACGATGAAAACCCCTGCAGAACTGGCCAAGTTGGCATGTACTGTTTCAAAAGTAAAGGGAAATCTCTCGGTGCGGCAGATGGTCCTTATGGGAATACTCGCCGGAGCGTATATAGCATTTGCCGGATGGCTTATGACCGTCGTGTCTCACGACATGACGCAACACTTCGGAAGCGGAATGACACGCCTTGTTTCGGGAGCCGTCTTCAGCGTGGGACTCATGATGGTTGTTATCAGCGGCTCCGAGCTCTTTACGGGAAACTGCATGATGCCTCTGGGATACCTTGCGGGCTGTACGCCTCTGCCGAAGATTCTTCGGAATTGGGGTTGGGTCTACGTTTCGAACCTTGTCGGCAGCATCCTTATCGCTGTGCTTATCTATTACTCCGGGCTGGCTGACAATGCGGTCGGCGGTAGGGCGCTCCAGGTAGCTTCCGGTAAGATGGGACTCTCCTTCGGACAGGCATTCTTCCGCGGCGTCCTCTGCAACTGGATCGTTGTGCTCGCCGTCTGGATGGCGATGGCGGCGACAGATATCGTCGGGAAAGTATGGGCAATCTTCTTCCCGATCATGACATTCGTCGCGGCCGGTTTTGAACACTCCATCGCGAACATGTACTTTATGGCTCTCGGGATCTTCCTGAAGGGAACGCCGGCAGCCGTAACCGCATCCGGCCTTTCCGAGCAGGCGCTTGCCAACGTCGGCCTGGGCGGCTACATGAGCAACCTTATTCCCGTTACGCTGGGGAATATGGTCGGCGGAATTCTCTTTGTCGCCGTGTTCTACTATTTCATCTTCAAGGACGGTCTCACAGACATCGAGTAGTCATTTTATCTTTTCTCTCTTTTGGGAATCGCCTGCGACTGGGCGATTCCCATTTTTGTGCTATAATATACAACAAGAAAGAAAGAGTCCCTGCGGTGCCCGTGATCATGATTTTTGTCTTGAGCCAACACTCGCGCCTTGCGGGGCCGCCAGTTTGGGCCGGTAGAGGAATTGCCTCGTGCGATGACGAAACTAAGGTTCAGCAGGCCCCAATACTATAGGAACGGGTCAAGACGTTCATGACACGACATTGCGGGGAAGCTTGGCTACAGGGGACGGGGAAGCCCGCGCCCCTGTCTTTTATATGAGGAGGGGTATCCAGTGCTCCAACAACGCCGCTCACACCATTGGAATCCCGCATTATGCCGTGCATTTGTGCTTGACTGGGATGGTGTGCTTGCTGAAACGAAATTGAACTTTTCACCGATTCGAGAGAAGTATTTCCAGGGGCGCTTCGTACCTCTTTTTGAAGCTATCGCTACGTTGCCACAGCCGCTCGCTGAAGAATTGAGCAAAGACATTTACGACGTGGAAATGGCCGGAGCCGCAGACGCGAAACCTGTCCCCGGGGCATTGGAACTCCTGAATTGGTTAGAGAGCAACAATATCCCCTGGTGCGTCGTTTCACGGAATTGTGCCGACTCCATTCTTCTTGCTGCACAACGAGCCAACCTTCCCCTCCCTCCTTTGCTTTTCAGCAGGGACACCCCACCTGTAAAACCAGCTCCCGAAGCATTGTGGCGCGCAGCGGAAGCGCTTGATGTCCCCGCCGCCGATTGTGTCATGATAGGGGATTTTCTCTATGATCTTGTCGGCGCGAGGCGCGCAGGGATGAGAGCTCTGCTTGTGCAGCGTCCGCAAGCAGAGTGGAAGCACTGGGCGGACGCCACTTTCGATACATTGACCGAATTTGTAGAGTATCTCCGTGCGCCGACTCCTCTTGTCCCTTGGGAATACCACCATATCGCCTCTCAAGAAGGCGGGGAGACGGCACTTGAATTGCTCGGGAAATATGTATTCTCGATATCCAGCTCAAGCATCGATATTTTGCCTCTCTGTCTGGAGCAGGCATCAAAAGGCGTGCTCAACTTTTTCATCGAGGGAGAAGGTACGCTCACAGCAGAACAGTGGTTCAATCTCGCAGGCCTCTCTCCCGTATGGCTGGACCAGCCGGTAAAGGAGGTTTTGTGCCATTTGCTGCACGCCCGATATCCTCTCGCGCGATTGGTCGATGATACCGACGATTTTCTTCTTCTGCCGGAAACGGTGATGGTACAGTGATCTCATCCAGACGGTGGGAAGCCCCTCTGGCTGAAAGAATGCGCCCGCGGATACTCGACGAGTTCTCGGGGCAGGAACACCTGCTTGGAAAGGATGCTCCGCTGCGAAAGAACCTGGAGAGCTCTGTCGTGCCAAGCTGTATCCTCTACGGACCTCCTGGCGTAGGGAAGACCACGCTTGTTCGTCTCATGGCGGCGATAACCTCACGAGAGATACTCGAAATCAATGCGGTCTCCGCGAAGGTTGCGGAACTTCGCGATCTTGTAAAGGAAGCGGAAAACCTTAAGACACTCCAGTCCGGAAGAAGCGCCATCGCTTTCGTGGACGAAATATATCATTTCAACCGAAGTCAGCAGAACGCCCTTCTACCGTCCGTCGAAAAAGGGGATATTATCCTTGTAGGTACGACGACCGAAAACCCATGGTTCGAAATCAACAAAACGCTTCTCTCAAGGATGGTCGTCTTTCAGTTAAATCCTCTTTCCGAAACGGATCTTTCTGAGCTGCTGCGCAGGGCACTGGGCGATGACGAGAGGGGGTTGGGGCAGCTGGGCATTCAGACGGATGATGATGCCCTCCGGACACTCGCTTCGATGGCAGGAGGCGATGCGCGTCAGGCGCTAACGCGCCTTGAATTTATATGTTCAGCCGTGGCCGCGCGCGGAGGCTCCGCGCTCACCAGGGAGTTTATCCTTGAAACGCTCCCCCTGGCGGCAGTCAGGTACGATAAATCCTCAGATGATCATTATGCTGTTATCTCAGCGCTCATAAAAAGTATCCGCGGCTCTGATCCCGATGCAGCCGTGTACTGGCTGGCGCGGCTCCTTTCAGGAGGTGAAGACGTGCGGTTTATCTGCCGCCGCCTTCTCATCTCCGCAGCCGAGGACATTGGTCTTGCAGACCCTCAAGCGCTCGTCGTTGCCTCCGCAGCAACTCAAGCTGTGGAAATGACCGGAATGCCTGAAGCGCGCATCATTCTTTCAGAAGCGGTTCTATACCTTGCTGCCGCTCCGAAGAGCAACAGCGCCTATCTTGCGGTGAGTGCAGCGATGAAGGGCGTGGAAAGCGGAGATCTTCAATCTGTCCCCTTCCATCTTCGTCCGGATGGCTCAGGATACATCTATCCGCACGATGACCCGCGCCACTGGGTGCCGCAGCAGTACATGACGGAACAGAAACGTTTTTATTTTCCCGGGGATCTTGGAAGCGAAAGAAGTATTGGAGAGCGGCTCAGAAAGTTCTGGAGACGTTTCAGTACCCATTCCGAGTAATGTTTATTATTCAAACTGCTCCGGGAGCAGTCTGTAGACTGCCATTCCGACCAGTTCCCGAAACGCGGCAGAAATGTACTGAAAAGAAGCGGGGGAGGGGAGAAAGTCCATTACGGTTACCTTCCCAAGCTCAGAAAGCCGCCCGGAAGGGTATGGGTGTATACGGTACCCCTTGAAAAAACGCCCTGCGAAGAAGAGCGACCGTTTTATATGATACGCGGACGTGACCAAAACGACGTCTTCCGCTTTCAATTCCTTTATATAAGGCGCCGAAAATTTCATATTTTCCCACGTCGTCCTGGAAGTGCCTTCTACCAGTAAAGGACCGTTATACTTCATGTCGCCTGCTGCGCGCGCAACCATTTCGTAGATTTGCCCTTCCGTGGCTCTGCCGAGAAAACCTCCAGAGAAGAGAAGGGCGCACCCCAACGCATCTGCAGCCCGCACTCCGGCGACAAAACGTTGCAATGTTTCTGCGCTCATCTGGAAATCTTCTCCGTTTGTCCATACCCCTCCGGAGAGTACCAATACCACACTTTTCCCCTGAGGGGCCGGCAGAGTAAATCCGAAAGGATCTTCAAGCGGGGACACAAGAACCTTCACGCTCCAGGGAATGGAGAAGAAGTACAAAGAAAAAGCCAGAATGAATAAAAAAACAGAGGCGCCGAAGCGCCTTGTACCGTCAGCAGACTTCCTGCAAAGAAAAAAGAAAGCGCTGCAGAAAACAGCTGCAATAAAAAATCCGGGAGGGGTAACAAAGGCTCCCAGGGCTTTGTAAATGAAGTACAGCCAGGTCATGCTTAAGCCTCAGCTACCTCGCCGTTTTTCGACGCGCGATTCTTCAAGAAACTCAGAAGACCTTCCTTGCTTACTACAATGTGCTTGCGGGTTTCTTCTTTTGCTTTTTCCAGATCCCCTTCAAGGATGGCATCAATAATTGCAAGGTGTCCCCATGTAAAAACCGTGATCGGCGAGTTCTCGACAGAAAAGGGTCTGCACAGGTGAATAAGGTCGGATATGTTGTGCAGCATCATCGCGAGGAATCTATTTGTTACCGCCTGATAGATCATTGCGTGAAACGCTTTATCCTCGTTGACGTACTTCTCTGCGCTTGTGTTGTTCGTCATGGCAGAAAAGACGTCGCGAAAACGATGTAAATCATCGATGAGTTCACTGGAATGTACAAGAGAACAGAGATTCGCGACAGCCAGAATCTCAAGTTCGGTCCGGAGTTCATACAGGTCCGAAGCGTCCTTCAAGGTAGGCATCGTGACGAAAGCTCCCCGACGGGGAGTCAGGGTCACAAGCCCCGTCTGGGCAAGCTGACGTATTGCTTCCCTGACGGGAGTCCTCGAAACAGCCATTCTTTCGGCGAGTTCAATTTCCGAAAGTTTTGATCCTGGTTTGATCGTGCCGTCAACAATCGCTTCCTTCAACTTTTCGTAGACAATCTGTCGAAGACCTTGATTCATCGCCGGCGATAATGAGTTGCTTTCCACAGATAACGACCTCCCATGCAGAACAATGTACCCATTATACTGCATGGGAAGTGCTTTCAAAACCCCGTTTTTTTGAAACAGGTTTAGAGGCAGGAAATATCCTCACCTCTGCGTTCACGTTCCAGATGATCGTACCATAGGGAAAGCGCGTAAATTACGTCCGATAACCTGTTGACGTATTGGTATGCATCTTCAGCCAGCTCACCGGTGCGAAAGAGTTTCACCGCAATACGTTCTGCTCTCCTGGCGACAGTTCGGGCAATATGGAGTGCGGCTCCAGGAGTTGAGTCACCCGGCCGGACAAAACGAAAAGTTTTTCCTGTCACTTCGCCGACGACATGCGTAATCTCCTCAAGCCTGGTAATTTCAGGGCACGTCAGCCCCGGATACAGGGCTATATACCCCATTAGAAGGCTCATCTCTTTTTCGAGAAGGCAGAGGTAGTCACGAATTGCCGGGTATTCACACAGGGAACGCGCCATTCCTATATGAGCCTGGCATTCATCCAAAGTCCCGTAGGTTTCTACCCGGGCATGGTCTTTGGGCACTCTCTCGCCGTTACCAATGCTGGTCTCTCCTTTATCGCCGCCCTTTGTCGTGATCCAGACTTCGCTCATCGGGATAAACCAGACTTTCTCAATGCTCTCCGCATCCGGCGCATGAAGCGCAGCTCCCTTTTCCGCAGCTGCCCATTGTGGAAAAGACCACGCGTATCAGAGCATCGCTGAGTATGCCGGGAGGAAGCGCCGCGAACGAACTGCCCTCAGTCTTGAGCGTCCTCATTGCAAAGGGAGTCCCGTCTGCTAGAGAACAGTTTTCACAGCGTTCAAAAGTAACTCCTGCGTTCAGAACCTCCTCGATCGGGCGCTCCACTTCAAGCCCCAATTCCGGTGCGAAGAAGGAAATATAGTTCAGTTTGCCGCAATTTGCTTCGGTGATCTCATGGATCTCCAGGCTCTGAAGCACAAGCTGGATATCCAGATTGACGAGTTTCGGAGCGAGACTCTCCATAATCGACTGAAGATAACCGGATGTTTCTTCGCAGGGGACGCAGCGAACACCGGAATCCGCAGCAGGTATGAAATGTCGTATAATCAGTCTGTTCATTCTCGATCGACCTCCTTGATGTGATCCATGCATTACATTATACACTCGGAGGGTGTTTTAAGGGAAAAGGTATGGACACGATTCCTCTCTGAAAACAAGGAGAGCGTGATGAAGAAAAGAACAAGGAGAGGTGCGCAGTGACGTACGAAGATTTTTGCCAGGTAGCTGAAAAAATGATTGAAAACCTGCCCCCGAAGCTCTTCGAGCAGCTCAACGGAGGCGTGAATGTCGTTCGGCAGAAAAAAGAGGACGGAGAGTATGTTCTTATGGGCGAGTACGTTGAAGACCCTATTATGGGGAATACCGTCTACCTTTACTATGGCACATTTGCAGAAGAATTAAAAGGTGCGAAACGCAGCGAATGGATCGAGGAAATCGAAGAGACGCTTCTCCATGAACTGCGCCACCACGTGGAATCTCTGGCCGGTGTAGACTATCTCTCTTTCGAGGAGATGCAGGATCTGTAGCGACTTCCCCCTAAAAAACACTGGAGGGAAACGCTATCTTAAAATGAGGAAAAACACTTCGATTCTTGTTGTCGCCGCGCAAAATTGTTCTTAACTCCGTTGACATGTCCGTTTTTTTCGATTAAGATACCGCAGTGCATGCCGGGGTGGCGGAATGGTAGACGCAGCGGACTCAAAATCCGCCGTGGGCGACCACGTGGGGGTTCGAGTCCCCCCCCCGGCACCAATCATTGAAATGACTGGCTTAAAGAGCCGATTTAAAGTGTAAAAGCATTGTTTTTTATCCCCTCAAAAATGACGAATCCGTAGTGATGTAAAACGAGGGGATTGCGGCGGATTTTCGGGGTCTTCTTTCATCGTCCGAACGGCGAAAAGGAGGCCCCGAAATGTTAGGGAAAAACGAAGACCAAAACAGCTCCGAAATCAGATGGGAAGAGGCTTTGCGCTATTTTCTCATTTTCAAGGGAGCGGAGGGAAGAAGCGAGCGTACCATTCAGGATTACGAGAGCCACATCAGGCGTTTTTTTCAAAAGGTATCCGGACTCTTTCCAGTCCGGACCACCTCTTCGGCAAGCCGTTCTTTCATATCTTACGGCACTCTTGTCCAAAATAGGTTTCTGAAAAATTAAAAAGCCCCCCGGCTTTGAGATATCATTGGTTTGCCAACACAAAAAGATCTCAAAACAAAAAAAGGGGGCAAACCAAATGATAAAGGCAGCGAGTCTGTTCAGTCAAA
>JAHDKR010000105.1 GCA_018436785.1 Synergistaceae bacterium
CTTCAGTCCCCACTCTTTCTCAGAAAGACAGGGCATCATCATCAGTGTATTTTTCTCAAGAGAGACAGAATTACGGAGAGGAGCGATAAGGCTGTTTGGGGATGTTTCAATCTGAATCATGGCATTGGCAACAGCGTCCATTACACCTGAGAAAGAAAAAGAAGAAATCATGCTTTCCGCATTCAAGTAATACATAACATACAACCCCCTTTGTTAGAATAAAAGAAGGAAAAATGAATATAAAAAGAAGCGAAATGGCAATATAAAGTACAGGATATATTCAAAACACCCCTTAAGCAACCCCCAATTATTTTTATCGTTTTTATCTATTTTTACTTTATCGATATAAAAGATAAATACATGTTCTGCCTATTTTGCCTCTTTCAATAGCTTCGGAAAAAAATCACGAATTGACTCTTGACAAAGTTCCACCTCACGGAAGAGAATTGAACACAGTAAACCCTATCCTAATTCGGGAGGAGATATCAACCCGAGCTAAAAACACGTTATACGTCCATCGTCTTCACCGCTCTATATTTTTCCAGATTTCGCGCATAACGGCGGACACAAAACAGATACCGCCCTTTAGGGGGGTATTACGCCATGTGATTTGTGCATGTTTTTGATCTGCGAAAGGAGGAAGCTCTTTTGGATGAGAAAGTAGGCCCGGGAGGAAAAGGAAGCAAACTCGCCCTGATCGAGGAACATCCTATTCTTGATTTTGTCCACGGGGAAAAGGTCCGCTTCTTTTTTGACGGTAAGGAGCTCGAAGGATTTGAGGGAGAACCTATTTCAATGGCGCTTCATGCCAACGGAGTGCGAATCTACCGGGAAACGGCGGAAATGCACAGGCCTAGGGGATTTTTCTGCGCAATAGGTAAATGCAGCAGCTGCTTCATGATTGTCGACGGGGTTCCCAACGTGCGAACCTGCATTACGCCACTGAAAGCCGGAATGAAAGTCGAAACCCAGCATGGTAAAGGGAACGTTCCCGACTTAAACGACGGGAGGCCGCGTTCATGAAAAAAATAGCCCCAGAAATCCTCGTAATCGGTGGAGGCGCCGCAGGACTGAGCGCAGCGGCAGAAGCCGCATCGGCCGGAGCGAAGGTATTAGTCGTCGAAAGCGATCTTCGCCTCGGGGGCCAGCTCATCAAACAGACTCACAAGTTCTTCGGCAGTAAGGATGAATATGCCGGAACCCGCGGTTACAAAATTGCAGATATCCTGCTCAACGAAATCGATTCCTTCAAAGACAGCGTTTCTATCCTTCAAAACACGACAGTCACAGGTTATTACACCGAAGACGACACCTTCACGGCCATGCGGGGCGAGGAGGAAGTTTTTCAGATAAAACCACAAAAAACCATTGTTGCAACAGGAGCGCAAGAACGGCTTATTCCCTTCCCGAACAACGATCTTCCCGGCGTTTACGGAGCCGGCGCGGTACAGACTCTCATGAATGTTTACGGTGTTCTGCCCGGAAAACGAGTCCTCATGGTTGGAGCAGGAAACATCGGCCTTATAGTTAGTTATCAACTGATGCAGGCAGGCGTTGAAGTCGCCGCCATCGTCGAAGCCGGTCCGCGTATCGGAGGCTATTGGGTCCACGCGGCAAAAATACGGCGCATGGGCGTCCCTATTCTGCTGCGCCATTCAATAAAGAAGGCGTTGGGAGAGGACGTTATCACCGGCGCGGTTATTACGGGGCTCAATGAAAAATTCGAACAAGTGGGCCCTGAAGAAGAAATAGAGTGCGACTTGATTTGCATCGCTGTCGGATTGAGCCCTACCACAGAGCTTCTTTCGCAGGCCGGATGTAAAATGATGTACGTTCCGCAGCTTTGCGGAAATGTTGCACAAAGAGACCGCACAATGAGAACCTCGAACCCGGCTTTTTATACTGCCGGAGACGCCAGCGGAATCGAAGAAGCCAGCGCAGCTATGGTTGAAGGACGCATTGCAGGTCTTTCAGCAGCAGCAGCTCTTGGTTATCCTACCGAGCATGGCAAAATCGACGAATACTGGAGCCGTCTTGAATCGCTCCGAATGGGCGAAGCTGGAGCCCGGATATGTCAGGGTATCGAATGCGTTCTCGTAAAAGGCTGGGAGGGTGCATCTCATGAGTGACAAAAACATGGATATGCTATTCAACAGCGGAGTCTTGACCGGAGAAAGAGAAGGGGCCATCCTTCCTCCACGTGAACTCTGGGAGAAGAAAAAGGGCGGTGTCGTGATAATTGAATGCCCTCAGAGAATCCCCTGTAATCCCTGCCATACAAGCTGTCCTACGGGAGCTATTCTTCCGTTTGAGGATATCAATAATACTCCGAAAGTTAACTGGGAAAAGTGCACGGGTTGCACTCTCTGCGTCTCAGCCTGTCCCGGACTCGCATGCTTCGTTATTGATCTTACGTTCTCAGAGGAGAATGCACTGTACAAGCTGCCGTACGAAATGCTGCCCCTTCCGGTAAAGGGACAGAAAGTCCAGTGCCTTGACCGAGAAGGAAAGTCCGTCGGCGAAGGAACCGTCGAGAACGTTACTCAACCGCGCAAGGATAGGACGCACGTCGTTCATGTCTCTGCGCCGAAGAGCCTTGTAACGATTTTTCGTTCGATAAGGGTGGTGAAATAATGAGCGTTACGCCTGAGAATAACGAAAAGGTCTATGTCTGCCGATGTGAAGAGGTCACGCTCGAAGAGATCGACGAGTGGATTGATCGCGGATACGACACCGTCGAGGAATTGAAACGCGTTCTTCGAGTCGGAATGGGCCCATGCCAGGGACGCGGGTGCCAGGATATACTCATGAGGGAGATCGCGAAAAAAACAGGAAAGCCCATTTCAGAAGTAGCCCCGGCAACGGTTCGCCCCCCCGTAAAACCTATTAAGATAGGGCTCCTTGCAGAAGGAGGTGAGGAGTGATGGAGTGGAAATCAACCGCTGAGGTTGTAATCGTAGGCGGAGGTATCATCGGAGTTTCCACCGCCTACTATCTTGCGAAACAAGGGGTTAAAGACATCGTCCTCGTTGAAAAGGGAACTATCTGCGGAGGTTCTACGGGACGTTGCGGCGCAGGAATCCGTGCGCAGTGGGGAACCGAAATGAACTGCCGTCTGGGTATTGCCGCTCTGGACATATTCGAGCAGCTCGACCAGGAACTTGGGATGTCCGTCGGATTGAATCAGGGAGGGTATCTCCTTGTTGCGTATAACGAAAAGGAGCTGGAAACGCTCCGTAATGGGATGCTCCTCCAGAACTCACTTGGAATACAGTCGCGCATGGTCACTCTCACCGAAGCCCGCGAAATCTGTCCGGGCCTAGCAGCGGAAGACGCGGTCGGTTTCTTTTTCCACGGCAGAGACGGGCATGCCGACCCGTTCCTTACGACATTCGCTTACCTTGAAGCTGCCAAGCGCCTCGGCGTAACATGCTATAGAAACACTGCATGCACTGGAGTCATCGTCCGGGACAACACTGTCCAGGGGATCGAAACCACTAACGGAAAAATTAGCGCCCCGATCGTCATCAACTGCGCCGGAGCATATGCTCAGATAGTCGCCCGTATGGCAGGTATCGAGCTTCCCAACTGGGCCGAGCGCCATGAGATAATGATCACTGAACCGGTCGCTCCGGGAGTCTGCCCCTGCATGCTGATGAGTTTCTCCGGAAACTATTACATTCAGCAGCGTCCGCATGGCTCCATCATCTGCGGTATGAGTCCCCAAGGGCACCCCGAGGATTTCGAGAACAAAACGACATGGCAGTTCATCGAAGCAATGTCGAAAACGCTCGTCAAGCTCCTTCCGAGAACAAAAGGCATAAGGATAGCGCGGCAGTGGTCAGGACTGTACGATATGACTCCAGATGCGCAGCCGGTGATCGGAGAGACCGACGTCAAGAATTTCTATCACTCTACGGGATATTCCGGACACGGATTCATGCTCGCCCCCGTAGCCGGGAAAATTCTCGCCCAGCATATCACAGGACAAAAACCGGACATCGATTTTTCGATGCTCGATTATCGTCGCTTCAGCCGCGGAGAGCACATCAGAGAATCAAACGTGGTATGATGGAAAGATAGATCACCAGAAAAGGAGTGTTTGTTGTGAAGTTTCTGAAACCTTTACTCGACAAGTGCGTCATGTGCGGAGCATGTATGTCTGCATGCTCGAAGGCGTGGGCCAAGCAGGACAATCCCGCGATGTCGCGCATCGCCGTCAAGAACGTGACAGGGCTGCCCGACATCAGGGTATGCGATCAGTGCGGCGGCTGCATCGCCGTCTGTCCAACAATGGCGCTGCAGAGGGACAAGAATGGAGTCGTCCAGATAGATCGGAAAAAGTGCACATCCTGCCTCATTTGCGTCGAGTTTTGTCCCTCCGCCTCCATGTTCTTCCATGCGGACATAGACTCTCCGTTCAAGTGCGTCGCCTGTGGAATTTGTGTAAAGGCGTGCCCCGAGGGCGCTCTGTCTATAGTCGAGCAAAAACAGGAGGGATAGGAGAATGGAACAGATGAAGCTTCTCACCGAGTGGGAATACACTCCTGCGAAACTTAACAAAGGGTATACACGCCAGTTCCTTTCTGTGGATCTCGGCAAGGCCGACGGCGCGTTCACCTGTGAAACACACCCTATTTCCGACGAGATGGTGGAGAAGTTTACCGGCGGACGCGGTTTCGGCCTTCGTATCCTCTGGGACAAGGTCACTTCAAAGAGCAAGTGGAACGACCCGGAAAACGCGATGGTCATCTCCGGAGGGCCGCTTTCCGGCACCACGCAATATCCGGGCATGGGCAAGTTTTACGCGGTATTCCTTTCGCCGCTTACGCAACAGACGTACAACAGCAATGCAGGAGGGTACTTCGGCCCATTCCTGAAGGCTGCCGGGTTTGACGCCCTTTCTGTATCTGGCAAAGCGCAGAAAGACGTTGTAGTGTATATCGACGGCGATGAAGGCGCGGTACGTATCTTCGAATGGGCGCCTGAGAACCGTAACTCCTATACCGTCACGGAAGCGCTTCATGAGTTCTTCGCGGAGAACGAAGAAGACAAGCGCAACATCTCGGTTGTCTCGGCTGGAGAAGCTGCGGAACACAGCTGGTGGGGGGCTATGAACGTCAGTTTCTACGACCCAAGAAGAGCGCTTCCTCGCTTGAAGCAAGCTGGACGCGGCGGCGGCGGCACTGTGCTCAGGGACAAAAAGATCCTCGCGCTCGTCGTCAAAAAGAAGGGCTTTTCTGGTACCGAAAACGCCCCGGCTGATCTGTCCACTTTGCAGAAAGTCGGGACAAAACTCCACCGTGAAATTCGCCAGAACGACGACGTACAGTGTCTCATGAGAAAAGTGGGCACAGCGCACCTTAACCTCGTTATGAACGACTACGACATTCTTCCGGTGAACAACTTCAAATTCGGAAGAAACGAGGACATTCACAATATCGCTCCTGACGCCTACGAAAAACTATTCACCCAGGGATACGCCGACGGCTGCTGGTACGGCTGTTCAATGGCCTGCGCAAAAGCTGTCGACGGTTTTGAACTGACGACGGGGCCGGATAAAGGGAAAAAGGTTACCGTAGACGGCCCGGAGTATGAAACAGCGTCAAGTCTCGGCTCTAATGTTGGTATTTTTGACCCGTTGTGGACCATTGAGGCAAACTACTATGCCGATCACTACGCACTCGATACCATCTCTCTTGGGACCGGGCTAGCCTTCGTCTGCGAGTGTTTTGAACTTGGTCTCATCAATAAACGCCATACAAACGGCCTGGATCTTAAATTCGGAGCAAAATCCGACCTTTTGGAACTTATTCATCGCATGGTCGACGGAAAAGACGAATTCGCCGCCGCTGTAGGCAAAGGCGTCAGAAAGATGAAAGAAATTTTTTCCGAAAAGTACGGAGCTGACCGGACTGTTATGGAACGAATCGGCATGGAGGGACAGGGGCTTGAAGTCTCCCAGTACCGATGCCAGGAGTCGGTTGCCCAATGGGGCGGTTATTTCCTTACGCTCAAGGGGCCTCAGCATGACGAAGCATGGGTTATCTTCATGGACATGGTGAATAAACAGCTCCCAACCTTTGAAGATAAAGCGGAAGCGCTCTTCTACTTCCCCAACTTCCGTCTGTGGTTCTCGCTCACCGGCGTCTGCAAGCTCCCCTGGAACGACGTGGAACCTTCGGACAACCGAATCCGCTACAAGGGTATCGAGGCCGCCAAGGTCCCGGAGCACGTTCAGAACTATCTTGACGTCTATACCGCCGTAACCGGCAAGCCGCTGAGCAAAGAGGAGATGATCCTCCAGTCGGAGCGTGTCTACAATTTCGAAAGGGTTTTCAACCTCCGCATGGGGAAGGGAACGCGCGCGGACCATAACATTCC
>JAHDKR010000200.1 GCA_018436785.1 Synergistaceae bacterium
CCGGCAGGCAGGTCCTCATGCATTACTCACCCGTCCGCTACTAACATACACTTCAGCAAGCTTCCATGTATGCCCGTTCAACTTGCATGTGTTAAGCACGCCGCCAGCGTTCGTCCTGAGCCAGGATCAAACTCTCGAATAATAACTCGGATTATCGCATGACAAATTTATGCACTGTATTCTTTTTTCAAGTTCCGCGTTGCTTCGAGCCGCAACGGCGAAGAATATACCACGCCTGGAAGAGTTTGGCAATACCCCAAATCGATTTTTTTCGAGAGTTTTCTTTCGAGAGGGTGGTATAATTTTGTCTACGCGAATGAGCATTCAAGTTGCAATGCATTTCTGTCGAAACGAAAGCGTTCTGTTGAAAGAAGAACGCACAGTTTTTATACCAGGGAGGAATCCAATGCTGATGTCGGAGAGGCCGGAACGAAAACCTAAGGCTCCTTCTTCGGGAAAGAATGAAGCCCGCTCTCGTGAAGCGGGAGCGCCGAAGAAGAAAAAGTTTTCCCTGTTCAAATTTATTTTTCAGCTTCTTTTTATCTTGCTGATCCTTGTAGGAGCGGCGATTTCCGTGTTCGCGGCGTTTTACCTTCGAGAGGTTTCGCAGGCGCTGCCGACGGCGACGGAGATCATGGCGTACCGTTCAAGCGTCGCCAGCGTTATTTACGATAGGAACGGCGAAACGGTCGCCCGGCTGTTCACCGAAAACCGGCAGCCTGTGGAGTTGCGCAATATCTCTCCGTGGGTCGTTCAGTCGACGCTTGCCGCGGAGGACTCGTCTTTTTATCAGCACGGCGGTTTCCGCCTGCTGTCGATAGCACGCGCGTTTATCGAAAACATCTCCAACAGAGGCATACGTCAGGGAGGAAGCACCATTACGCAGCAGCTGGCGCGAAACCTCTTTCTTTCCCAGGAGCGGAAGTTCGACAGAAAAATCAAAGAGATCATCCTTGCAATACGCATGGAGCAGATTTTTACCAAGGACAGGATTATGGAGATGTACCTGAATACGATCTACTTCGGCCACGGCGCCTGGGGCGTTGATACGGCCGCAAGGACGTATTTCGGGAAGGCTGCCGCCGAGCTGACCCTCCCCGAGGCGTCGATAATCGCAGGTCTTATCGCGGCTCCGGGGCGCTACAGCCCTCTTTCGAACTTTGAAAATGCGAAGAGCAGACAGCGATACGTTCTGGACAGGCTCGTCACGCTCGGCTGGATTTCCGACGAGCAACGCAACGAGGCGTACAACGCGGAACTGGTTTTCCTCCATACGCCGAACAGGGTGCAGGAGTATAACCGCGCGCCGTACTTCGTGTCGCATATCCTGTTCAACGATCTGCTGCCCAAGTACGGTCCGGATCTTGTGTATTCGGGCGGTATGGAGATTTATACCACCCTGGATCTGAAAATGCAGGAAGCGGCTGAAAATGCTATGAAGGGGCTGAAGAGCCAGGGAGCTATCGTCGGTATGGACCCGGAAACGGGCGAGGTGCTGGCGCTGGTTGGCGGGCACGACTTCGCAAAGAGCAAGTTCAACAGGGCGACGCAGGCCTTCCGTCAGCCGGGCTCCGGATTTAAACCGGTCGTCTATGCGACGGCGATTGATTCGGGGCTGCTGCCTACAGATCATTTTCTCGATATGAAGATCGAGTACGCGAAGAAGGGGCCGAAGCAGACAACATGGGCGCCGGGGAATTACGACGGCAAATACAACGGCGAGGTGACGCTTCAGTACGCCTTGATACGTTCGCTCAACACAGTTGCGGTGCGCCTGATTGATTATCTGGGGGCTGACCCCGTGGTCGCTATGGCGCGAAGGATGGGGGTCGTTTCGCAGCATCTTCCGGCGGATCTTTCGCTTGCTCTTGGGACCGCGAGCGTGACGCCGCTTGAGATGGCGGCTGTTTTTTCGGTGTTCGCAAACAACGGGAAAGCCGTAGACCCTCTGATGATCAGGGAAATCCGCTCTTCGAACGGCGACATTCTGGAAACGCGCAGGCCGTACGCGAGGGAGGCTCTTTCAGTAGAGGCGGCGGTGACGGTTCGTTCAATGCTGCTGGATGCCGTTCGCGCGGGGACGGGACGGAAAGCGCTCATTCCCGACCGCGAGACGTTCGGCAAGACGGGAACAACGAACGACTTTACCGACGCGTGGTTCCTCGGCGGGGTTCCCGGCCTGGTGGCCGTGGTGTACGCGGGGAACGACGACCATACGCCCTTGGGGAAGCGCAACGTTACCGGGGGAGACGTCTCCGCTCCTGTGTGGAACGCCTTCGTCTCGGCCGCAGTGAAGACGGTCGAGCTTCCGAAAAAATTCGATATCCCTTCGGACGCTGATGTCGAGGCGGTTTCCATCTGCCGCACGACAGGCTTCCGCGCTCTTAAGGGCTGTTCGGCAGCGACGGTGTACATGCGAAAAGGCGCCGCGCCGCAGACGTCATGCCCGATTCATGGAGGGGACATGAACGCGAGTACGCTGGACCCGAACGCTCCTCGCCTGGTGCTGGTGCATAACGACTCCGAGCTGCATACCGGGGATCTGTACGCCGCCGGAATGCAGCCGGTTGAAACCCCTCCGGTCGCGGTGACCGCGCAGAAACAGAAGCAGGAGGTCGTCGTTCCTGAGTCAACAGGCGCGTACAAGGATCCGAACCCTGCCGTGACTGTGGAGGACAGATACCAGCAGCTTTTGAAGCAGTACGGCCTGTCCAACTGAGCAGCCTTCCCTCAACCTCAATGAGCAAAGAGCGCCGGAACTCCCGCATTCCCAGGGTCCGGGCGCTCTTTTTATTGGGTTGCGCGTCCCTGACGTTACTTCCCGCGAAGGGCGTCGAGGATAATCTTCTGTTCGACCGATGCGACTATGCGGCGGGTGTACTCCAGTGCGTCCGCATTGATGCTGATGCTGTCGATGCCTTCCCGGACCAGGTGTTCGGCGAAGTCGGGAAAAACGGAGGGACCTTCGCCGCAGACGGAACAC
>JAHDKR010000226.1 GCA_018436785.1 Synergistaceae bacterium
CCAGCACAACAACGGCGGCCTCGCCGCGAACATCTGGTGGGAGAGCGACCTCAAACACTTCTTCCCCGTCGGCGAAGTCAACGGAACCTTCGGCGTCTACCGCCCCGGAGGCTCCGCCCTCAACTCCACCCAGACCGGCAGTACACGCGCCGCCCAGTACATCGCCGCCAAATACCGCGAAGAACCGCTGCCTTCGGACGCCCTCGCGCAGGCGGCCGAACCCGCGCTGCGCAAACTCCTCGCTCTGGCGAAGACCTTCCGCGAGAACGCCGCCCGCGGCGATGCAGCCGACCCGCGCGCCCTCCGCGAACGTTACCAGCGCAGAATGGACGAAACTGGCGCGATGATCCGCCCCGCCGGCCTCGTCGGAAAAGCCATCGACGACTGCCGCCGCGACCTCGAAACCCTGGCACGCGAAACCGGCGCAGCCGACGCCCGAGATATGACCGACGCCTTCATCAACCGCGACATCCTGCTCACCCAGCTCGCCTACCTCTCCGCCATCGACGAGTACATCCGCAAAGGAGGCAAAAGCCGTGGCTCGTACCTCGTCCGCGGCGCGGAGGGCCTCGCCCCCGGCGCTTCGGCAGGAGGCCTCGACGTCGGCAACTGCGCGCAGAAAGGCGTCCCCGTCGAACTGGACGACGGCGCGTTTTCGGACAGGGTGTGCGAAGTCGCGCTGGACGCCGAGGCGATGCGGTGCAGCTTCGAGTGGAAGCCCGTGCGGCCGATACCGTCGAATTACGACGACTGGTTCGAGAATGTGTATAACGCGTTTGTTAGGGGCGAGGTGGTGGGAGGCTCATCTTAGATCTGCGCCGAGACTGCTTTTTCGTTACGGTGTACTCTTGATTCGACAGGATCGACTATGCGCGCCGCCAGGGATGACTGACGGAGGAATCTTTTCCAATTCACCATGATAAAGTCTGGATTGTATGGATTGAATGTCCTCCGCCCCGTACTGGCGGCAGTGCGAAACAATAACGCACCTCACTCTTGTCCAAAATAGGTTTCTGAAAAATTAAAAAGCCCCCCGGCTTTGAGATATCATTGGTTTGCCAACACAAAAAGATCTCAAAACAAAAAAAGGGGGCAAACCAAATGATAAAGGCAGCGAGTCTGTTCAGTCAAA
>JAHDKR010000127.1 GCA_018436785.1 Synergistaceae bacterium
CGAACTCTCCGGCGGGAGGCTGGCGCTGCGGGTACCGTCGGTTCCTGCGGACGGCGAGTCGGTGAAGCGCTCGCTCAACAGGTGGTACGCGTCGCAGGCGGAGGGCGTCTTCGCGGCGAGCATGGCGCGCTGCCTCCCCCGTTGCGCGGCGTTCGTTCAGTGCGCTCCCCCGCTGAAGGCGAGGTTTCTTCGGGCGCGATGGGGAAGCTGGTCGAGCGCGCGCGGCATCTTGCTGAACACGCATCTGCTGAAGGCCCCGCCCGAGTGCATCGACTACGTGCTGCTCCACGAACTCTGCCACGTCCGCCACCCGAACCACGGCAAAGGCTTCTACGAGCTGCTGGAAAGCGTGTCCCCCGAGTGGAAGGAACTGAAGAAGAAGCTGGAGGAGACTGTCCGCCTGCGTCTGTTCGCGTGAGGGGACGGAGGTACTCCCACCCAAAGAGCGCTGTGGGCACTGTTGTGCTACACACCGCATGCAGAGAACCACCGGTGGAAGAGCTTTCATTTTCGTCCGGCACGTCGCGATGGCGGTTGGAGTCCGGAGATTCCGGCATGTTTTAAATTTTCGTAAATCTGTGCTTTGGATTTCGGAGAATACCCCGTAGAAGCTCTGATTTTTTCGTATATCAGTCTGAGACGTGCGTGGGACACTTTTCCTCGCACATTGATACTCGTTTCGTTGCTCCTGAAAACGCTCTTCGCAACAACTATATGTTCATTGGAAAGATCAAGAACACTCTCTGCAGCGAATCCGAAACCGTCTTCCGGAGTAAACCGAACATGGGGATTACGGGCGCGGGATTCCCGAGGCTCGTAATAATGGATCTGTGTGGTGGTTGTCGGAGCGATGATCATAACATTACCCTCGAAGGGATCCGGATTTTCTTTGTACTCCCCTGAGTAGACGAACCAGCGGCGTTTTGGTTCACCCTCGATATGGTACGGATACTGCTCCCAGGTAAAAACATCCCCCACTTCCAACTGAAGCATTTTCGGTCAGGACGCCGATTCGGCCGCTTCTATGGCGAGCATATCGAGATAACAGAGGAAATGCTCCTCTTCAGGTGTAAGATCCTCCCCGGCAAGGTCGGTGAATTCATCGGCGTACTCCATAGGCATCCTGCCTCTTCCAACTTTCTGCGCGATTTCCCATGCTTTGTTCCACGCCCGTATTTCTTTATGCGCGTCGTTAATAAGGGTTTCCAAATCAGTTCCTGCGTACACGGAAAGGATAGCGTCCATTACGTCCAGCTCGTCGTCGGAGAAAAAGTCAAGATCGGGTGTACCGCAAGGCTCCACTCTGCTTCCTCCGTCGTCTGTTCGGATAAACTGGAACTTGTCGGTCTTCAAATCGAAACGTTGGTCGTAAAGCCGTACAGGCACAGGGCCGTACTGCATTGCGTAATATTCGAGGCCAAGACAAGGTATACCCGTTTTTCGCAGCATACGATAATCGAGAAGGGCCAAAAACTTGTATATCCACGTCTGCCGAGGATAATAACAACGACGTGCGTAGAACTCCGACGCAAAGTACGCAATGGCATTTTTGATCTTCTGTTCCCGGAAAGGAATCATTTCTCCGCCTCCTTCCATCCGATGCTATTATCTCTCTCCGAGAGGAGAACGTCCAGTCCGCATTGAGACTGTGACGTCCAATAACTCCTACGAGCTGCTGGAAGGCGTGACCCCCAAGTGAAGGGCGCTGAAGAAGCGGCTGGAGGAGACTGTCCGCCTGCGGCTGTTCGTGTAAGGAGGCGGAGCTACAGCACCCCTTTCTTTCCATTTTTGACAAGAACCGTGATTCGAAGTGATTCGAATGGGAAAGAACGGCGGGTGCATACAGAACGCCGGAGGCACTGTGATTCCCGGGGCGAACGATGTTTTGGCAAACAACACAAGGGGAAGGAGCGCTCGCCCCTCCCCCTCTGTACGTCCTTCCTGAGAATCCTTCCGTTAGAGCGACTTCACGAACTCCTCCATCCGGTCCATTCCCTTTTCCAGCATCTCCATCGAGCGGGTGCAGGCGATGCGGACGTACCCCTCGCCGCAGGCGCCGAAGGCCGATCCGGGGAGGGTTGCGACGCGCCCCTTCTCCAGCAGCCCCCACGCGAAGCGCTCGCTGTCCGCGCCCGTGCCGCGGATGTCGGGGAAGAGGTAGAAGGCTCCCTCCGGCTCGGCGCAGCGGACGCCCTTCATCGCGTTGAGCCGCTTGGCGACATAGGCGAGGCGGTCGCGGAAGACGCGGGCGCGCTCCTCCATCTTCGCGTCGTGATGTTCGAGCGCGTAGAGTGCGGCGCGCTGGGTGGGCGCGTTGACGCCGTAGGTCTGGTTCGCCCCGATGAGCGACATGATCTTGATCAGCGGCGCGGGGCCGATAGCGTACCCGATGCGCCACCCGGTCATGCAGTGGCTCTTCGAGAGGCCGCCCATGGTGAGGGTGCGCTCCTTCATGCCGGGGACGGTGGCGAAGGGGACGTGCTTCCCGGTGTAGACCATGGAGTCGTAGATTTCGTCGGAGAGGACGACGAGGTCGTGCTTCTCCGCGGCGCGGGCGATGGACTCCATCTGCCCGCGCTTCATCACGCGCCCGGTGGGGTTGCTCGGCGAGCAGATCATCAGCACGCGCGAGCGCGGCGTGATCAGCCGTTCGATATCCTCCCCCGACGGGACGAACCCCTGCGCCTCGGTGGTGGGCAGATGGACCGCGACGCCCCGGTGCTGGTAAATCTGCTCGAAGTAGGGGGAGAAGCAGGGCTCCGCGACGATCACCTCGTCCCCCGGGTTCAGCAGCGCCTGAAGCGCGAGGTGGACCGACTGGACGCCCCCGGCCATGATCATGACCTCTTCGGGGGTGGACGACAGGCCGTACCTGCGCTCCCAGTAGTTGCAGACGGCCTGCCGCACGTCCGGGTACCCCTGGATGGGGCCGTAGTGCGTGTACCCCTCCTTGGCGGCGCGGGCCGC
>JAHDKR010000170.1 GCA_018436785.1 Synergistaceae bacterium
GAGCGAACGCATCGTCTTCTTCACCATTTCGTCGATGAGTCCTGCGACATAGTCGCCGCTCTCCGGGTATTGCGCCTGAAAATGCTCCTGCAGCTTGTTTCTGGCTGCGGATATCGCGTCGCCGCGGGGTTTTTTCTCGTGAATTTTCACCGCGTCGCGGATCTCTCCGGTAAGGTTCTCCGCCGCCCATGCGTCGATGTCGGGGAAAGAGGGGGCTGACGGAAGTACAAGCTTCTCGCGTCCGACAGCGGCGCGCATCTCGTTGAAGAGGCCGACGATCTTCTTGATCTCGTTCTGCGCCAGCTCAAGAGCGTCGACCAGAAGGTCTTCCGCGATCTCCTTCGAACCGCACTCGACCATCGTCACTCCGTCGAGATGTCCTGCGACCAGAAGGTCGAGGGTGGATTCGAGCATCTGCTCCTCGGTGGGGTTCACCACGAATTCGTCGCCGAGACGGCCGATCCTTACGGCTCCAACCGGGCCTCCCCACGGGATGTCCGAGATGGTGAGCGCGGCGGATGCGGCGTTGATTGCGAGCACGTTGGGCGGGTTCACCTGGTCGACCGAGAGCACCGTCGAAACCACATGGACGTCGTGGCGCATCGTCTCGTCAAAAAGCGAGCGGATGGAACGGTCGACCATCCGGCAGCTCAAAATGGCCGTTTCGGAGGGGCGACCTTCGCGCTTAATAAACCCTCCGGGAATCTTCCCGGCGGAGTAAAATCTCTCTTCAAAATCAACAAGCAGCGGGAAAAAATCTATCCCGGTGCGCGGTTTGTCGGTGATGCAGGCTGTGGTAAGCACCGTCGTTTCGCCATGTGCCGCCACAACGGCTCCGCCTGCCTGCTTTGCCACTTTTCCGGTGGAAAACTCCAGAGGACGGCCTCCAATTTCAACTGAAAACGTCATTTCCATACACTTCTTCCTCCTCAAAATTCAGCTCTTTTTATTGTATGCGGAGTAAGAATACCACAATCGAACAAAAAAAGTGCGAGGACTTTTCGCCCTCGCACCGGAAATCGACCTTTTTTAGTGACGCAGACCGAGTCTCTCGATAAGCGTTCTGTACCGGTTGAAATCCTTGTCCTTCAGATACCGGAGAAGTCTGCGGCGTTTGCCGACCATCTTCAGAAGACCACGGCGAGAATGGAAGTCCTTCGTGTGAATCTTGAGATGTTCGGTAAGCTCGCGAATGCGCTGCGTGAGCATCGCCACCTGAACCTCGGGCGACCCGGTGTCGGTCGTGTGCACCTGAAACTCCGTAATAATTCCCTGTTTCTTCTCTCCCTGCAACATGTTTCTTCACCTCGTAGACAGAATCCCGTAACTCAGAAGAGCGCTCTATGCGCAAATCCGGGTAAGGGTCGCCAGTAATACTATCATCTTGCAGAAAATAAAGCAAATCATCACGCACGCCCAGCGGGAAGAGAGCAAATTTCAGCTGGATTTCAGAAAAAGAAAAAGTGATCTCATCTTGCACTCGACTTTTAATTCTGGATGTGCTTTAATCTTTTTGATTATTTTACCAGAGTTTTTTCATTAGGGGGGAAGCAACGTGTCCGTTCTCATCATCGAGGACAATAGAGATCTAGTGCAAGTGCTCGCCGAAGTGCTCAACGAAAACGGTTTTTCCGTTGAGAGCGCGCACACAGGGGAAGAAGGGCTTGAAAAAGCGCTGCTCTCGAGATTCGACTGTATCATTCTGGATATCGTCCTCCCGGGGATCAACGGGTTTCAGGTCGTGGAGGAATACAGAAAGGAAGACGGAAGTTCGCCGGTACTCATTTTGTCCGCCCGCGACTCGGTGGAGGACAAGGTGGAGGGGTTCAACCGCGGAGCCGACGACTACATGGTGAAACCGTTCGACTCAAGAGAACTCATCGTGCGGGTACGATCGCTCATCCGGAGAGCCGCCGACAAACAGTCGCCGCTGCTTGCCTGCGGTCGGCTCACGCTCGATCCGGTGACGCGGGAGTGCAGGGTGGACGGAACTTTCGTCAACCTCAGACGCAGGGAGTTCGATATTCTTGAAACAATGCTCCGGCACGCCAACCAGGTGTTCACAAGGGAACGTCTTGTCGCATCCGTGTGGAAAAAAGAATACGACGGCAGAAGCAACGTTGTCGACGTCCATGTCAAGTATCTCAGGGACAAGCTGAGGGCTCACGGATTTGATACTGCCATCGAAACGATACGAGGTGTGGGATACAAGATTCGTTGTTCCGAAGAGTAGGAGGAACCTACTCCAGAAGAAGAGCGAAGCGCCCGTGCAGGGGCGCTTCGCTCTTCTTCTTTTACTGACTCTTCTTTATTGCCCTGTCCGTATGGAGACGAAGAAGGATCTCGAATCCCTCATAATCAGCAGCACAACGGAATTGCCCTTGACATCCGCCTTGTCGAGATCCGAGAGGCCGGAAAGACGGACGCCGTTCACTTCCAGAAGCACGTCGTTCTCGCGGATACCCGCTCTCTGCGCCATGGAGCCGTCCTCGACGGCGGTGATCAGCACACCCTCATCCTTACGAAGGTTATTCTGCTTCCGGATATCATCCGTCATCTCGCCGGCTTCCAATCCGATAGAGGTGAGCATCTTCGATCCGCCGGTGCGGGAAGCGGCCTGTTTTTCGTTGCCGGGCATCTCGCCGAGGGGGATATCCACCTTGATATTCTTCTTCTGGCGGATAAGCGTCAGGGTAACTTTGTCTCCGGCGAGTTTCTGCCGAATCTTCATCACGAACTCCTGGTGATTCTTAACGCCGGAACCGTCAACCTCAAGGATGACATCGCCCCGCTGGAGCCCGGCTTTTTCGGCGGGTGAGTCGCGAAGCACGTCGCTGACAACGGCCCCGTTCTCTTCCTTCACACCGTATGCCTCGGCAAACTCCTTGGTCAGCGGTTGAATGTACACGCCGAGCCATGCTCTCTTCACCCGGCCGAACTCAATGAGATCGTCCATGACCTGCTTCGCCATATTCACCGGCACAGCGAAGCCGATACCCTGGGCGAACGGAACGATGGCGGTGTTGATTCCGACGACCTTCCCTTCCAGGTTCAGAAGAGGACCGCCGCTATTGCCGGGGTTGATCGCGGCATCCGTCTGAAGGAACCCGTCGAAGTTCACGTTTCCGGCATGAATGCTCCGGTTCTTCGCCGAGACGACACCGACGGTAACCGTATGTTCAAGTCCGAACGGATTTCCTATCGCGACTACCCACTCGCCGACCTCGGTCGCGTCCGAATCGCCGAGTTCAAGAAACGGGAGGTCTGCACCGTCGATCTTGATGACGGCAAGATCGAATGTAGGATCCTTGCCCAATACCTTCGCCTCGAACGTACGGCCGTCCGAGAAGGTCACCGTTATCTTGTCGGCGCCGTCGATGACGTGGTTATTCGTGATGATATGTCCGTCCTTCGACACGATGAACCCGGAGCCTCTCCCTTTCATGGGAACGGTACGGGAGAAACGGCGCTGCTCCTCACCGAAGAACTGGCGGAAAAACGGGTCGTCCGCGAACGGATGGACGGAACGGGTGACCATCGTCTCCACATCGATATTGACCACCGCGGGAGAAAGCTCCCTTGCTATTTTGGCGACAGGGTTCCCGGTAAACGGATCTTGCGCGAATGCCCGATCCGCCGTCAGCAAAAAGGGCACGACAAGCAGAAGAAGCACAAACAAAACTTTCACGGAACCGAAGAACGCACTCGTAATTTTTGTTCCTTTCATGGTGTGTCACCTCCGAATCAAGATGCTTTTATTGTATGCGCCCGGCGGCTGGATACATCGTTTTTTTTACCTATCCATGAATACGCATTTCATATCAACTTCGTATACATTTTTTCTCGTAGAATACGGAATACCCGAGCCAGAGCATGCTTATTCCGAGCACAACGAAGAGAACAGAGCGGTTCGTCTGCATCCCGATGCGGGTAAAGTCGCTCCGGAAGGGATCGGCAGCCAGCCGCAGCAGAGAATAAAGTATCGCGAAGAGAGGACAAAGAACCGCTCCCCGGATTCTGCGGTCATTATGGTAGCCAAGCCACGAGGATTCCGTCCACTGGAGAAGAGCGGCGATGAAAAGCGCTCCGAAAGAGTAGTAGAGCTGCGTTGGATGGCGGAGAAGCCCCAAAGCATCCGAGGGGAAACGGACTCCCCATGAAACCGTCGTCTCGATCCCTGTGCAGCACCCGTTCAAAAAACAGCCCCAGCGGCCTATTGCGACGGTGAGGGCTGCCGGAAGCGCTCCGGCGTCCACGATCATCCAGTACGGGATTTTCCGGCGCTTTGAATAGACGAAGGAAACGGCCCCGGCGCCCAGAAAGGCGGGGACGGCGGAAAGCCCTCCCTCCCATATTCTGAGAATCTTCAGAGGGTCCGCGCTATAGATGGACCATGAGTCGTAGACGCTTCCCGCACGAGCGCCCAGAAGCATTCCAATGAAGGCCCAGATAATCACCGAGCGCGCATCGTCGTCATCTATTCCGTAGGAACAGGTCATTCTCCGGCGCGAAAAAACGACGGCCAGAGTCAAAGCCAAGGTCCACAGCAGGTAGTAGCTGTGGACCGGGTTGTCGCCGATATGAAAGAGAACCGGGTACATCAGGAATCCTTTCGGGGGGGTCTTCCGCTGTACGAACTCCTCCGAAGCGGATAAATGACAACCTTTCGCGAGGGCGATTCGCCTACGGACCTCGTTTCCACATCCGGGCTGTCTTTCAGCGTAAGATGGACGATCCGCCGTTCCCAGCTTGTCATCGGTTCAAGGTGCGCGGGTCTCCCCTTCCGGGCGCACTTGCGCGCGGCGGCCAGCGCGAGGCGCTGAAGGCTCAGCTCTCGCCGCTCCCTGTACCCGTCGCTGTCCAGAACAATGCGACGCCCCTCGTCCGCTCCTCTTGAGACAAGATTAAGCAGGTACTCAATCGACTTGAGCGTCTCTCCGTACTTCCCGATGATGATGCCCGCATCCGGTCCGGAGAGATTGATCCTGTTTTCATCGGCTATTTCCGAGGTAATATGCAGTTCCATCATCTTCAGCAGGCTATCGATGGTATTTCTGCCCCGGAGAACGTGAAGAGGGGCGACCGGACGCACCTCCACGCGCAATTTTCTGCCGAGGAGACCGAAAAAACTCTTCTCCTCCTCGATTACCTTGATTGTCAGATCAGCAGAGTCAAGATCCCACTCGGCTGAAGCTATTTTCCGGGCCTCTTCCACCGAAGAAACGTCCAGAACAAGTATGTCGTCGTTCACAACAATCCTCCTTCCGTTCAGAGAACTCCCTGGGAGAAAGCCTCTCCGTTCCCCTGAAAAGGAGAAGAAGTGGCTGTATGCTGCACGACGTACGCGGACACCCCGAATCAGGGGCGTCCGCTCGCCGGCTGGAGGCTCCGCGAAGGCGGAGCCGGCACGTCTCTAGCTAGTCGCCGCTCCTGGTCGGTTTATCCTTGAAAAGTACCGGTTTCTGCTGCATTTCCGCTTTGGTCTTCCGGGACATGCTCAGCTGCTGCACCACTCCGAGAAGAGAGGAGACGCCCCAGTACAAAAGGACTCCTCCGGGAAGGCTGAGACAGATGAAGGTGAGGAAGAGCGGCATGAACCAGTTCATCATCGCCATCTGCGGATTCCCGCTCGCTGTTAGCTGCTGCTGGTACCACGTAAGGAATCCGATTCCCAGAAGCAGCAGCAGGTTGGGAAGATAGACGGAAACGTTCAGTAACGCATACGGGTTCGCCATAAGGCCGTAGAGCACGGTCATGATGCCGAGCTGATCCTTCTCGACAGTCAGCTTGAGCGCCTCGCCGAGCGTAGTGAGCACGGAACCGTCAAGCCGTATCCAGAGGAAAGAGACGCCTGAAAAGTCGTAGTTGGTCAGCACCTGGTAGAGCAGAATGAAGACGGGAAGCTGGACAAGAAGAGGAAGGCATCCGGCGGCCGGGTTTACCTTGTTCTCCTTGTAGAGCGCCATCATCTCGCGGTTAAGCGACTCCTTGTCGTCCTTGAACTTCTCCTGCAGCATCTTGATACGGGGCTGGAGTTTCTGCATCTTCTGCATGCTCGTCATCTGCTTCTTTGTAAGGGGGTGCAGAAGCAAACGGACAATCAGCGTGAGTACGATGATTGCCAACCCCCAGGACCCTGTGAAGCCGTGAACAAGCTCCATCAGCCTCATCATAAGGTCCCCGCCCATCTTCCAAATAGAACCCACTATAGATCACCATCCTTGTACGAATAAGCCCCCTGCTCCTCTCTTCGAGCCGCCGGCGGTACGGGATCATACCCTCCGGGGTGCCACGGGGCGCACTTGCAAAGCCGTTTCACCGCTAAAAAGCTACCTTTCAGGAACCCATGAACGGAAATCGCGTCAATCGCATACTGCGAGCACGTCGGATAGAATCTGCAGTTATGCCCGAGGAGCGGGGACACAAAAAGCTGGTACCCCCGAACGAGTGTAATTCCGACCCATGCAGCGGGCGTCATTTTTCTTTTGCGCCCTCCGACGGATTTTCCCAGTTCGCTCCCGGCCATTCCGGCTCCAGAAACCCTCCCCCTTTGAGAAGTCGGGCCAGCTCTTCGTAGACATCCGTCGAGCCCGCTTTCATTCCCGTGCCGCTGAGTCCCGCGACTATCCATACTCCCGGCCGGATCCAAGGAAGAATTCTGCGGAAGCCTTCTTTTAATATTCTCCGTCCCCTATTCCGGTCGTGGGACTTCCCCTGTCGTTTGCCCACCGCCAGGCCGATGCGTGTAACGCCATCCTCCGCCTTCAGAAACAGCAACCGCACCAGTTCGCCTCTCAGCCGATCACCGGTGCGGAAGACACTATCGAACTCCCACCCTCTTCGAAGGCGTGAAGACCGAGGAAAAAAAAATCTCAAGGATTAAACGGCCAGCCGGGCGCGGCCCTTTCTCCTGCGATTCCGGAGAATACGACGGCCTGTGGGCGAACTCGACCGGGCGAGGAAACCCATCTTTCTTTTTCGTGGTCTGTTGTGGGGTTGGAACGTCTGTTTCACCAATGACACCTCCTGACGGCAATAGAAGAACCAGCCGCTGATCAACGGCTTTTTTTCAGCCTTGATACTATATCACACACCCCCGCTTGGAGCAACAGCGGAACGCGCAACTACAAGACGACGATATTTCACTTTCGGCAGCGCAGACGGGATCTTCCATTCAGGGCGGCCGAGCACCCGGCCGTCGAGAATCGCGACGCGGCCCCGGTCGCTTCTGCTTCGGATCAGCCTTCCGGCGGCCTGTTTCAAAAGCATCTTCGCCTCCGGAAGCGTGACGCGAACAAACGCTCCCGCCCCTTCGAGCGCATTCCTCGCCTGCACCAGGGGATCCCCCGGATGAGGGAAGGGAATCCGGTCGATGATGACCTGGGTCAACCCGTCTCCGGGAACATCCACTCCCTCCCGGAAAGAGGCGCTCCCCACGAGCACGGAGGACGGATCGCTCCGGAATGCCGCAAGAAGCTCGCTGCGCGGACCTTCCCCCTGAACAAGGACGCGGTACCCCCTGGGTTTCGAGCTCAGAGCGCGCCCGACTTTTCCGAGCAGCCTGTGCGACGCCAGGAGCACCAGCGTGCTCCCCCCGTTCGCCTCCACCAGCTTTTCAACGATGCGGCATACCGTATCGTCGTAGCGGGGATTCATCACGTCGAGTCCGGTATCGACCACGAGGATCTCCATCTGCTGTTCCAGGTCGAAGGGAGAGCCGCTGATAAAAAGACGGTCCGGGTGAATTCCCGTCTCCCGTTCCCAAAAGTCGGTCTTCCCCCCCAGAGCAAGCGTTGCGGAGATGAAGATCATCTTCTCGGCGGAGGTTGTGAAAAAACCGCTCGAAAGTTCCTCTCCCGGAGACACCGGGGCGCTGAGGAGGGAGCGTTCGTTCTTCCAGTAGGCCCACGAAGGGTATTTCTCCACCTCGGCGCACCACGCCAGGCTTCTCCTGATACGCCCGCACTCCTCCATCCAGGAGGAGAGACCGCCGTCCTCGCTCACATCGGGCGTTTCATCGTCGGAGACAAGCGGAACAAAGACATTGTAAAGCTCAAGCATCTTTCCCGAGAGGATCCTCTGCTGCCGGAGCATCTCCTCGTTTCGAACGGTGATATTCTCCTTCCTGCCGGGCAGAAGAACGTCCAAAAGCTCGAAGAAACGTGCCGACTCCTGCCGAATCTCCGCCGACAGCGCCGCTGCGTTCTGTACCCCCCGTCCGCTCTTCTCCAGTCTTCCGAGAGTATCGGTGAAAACCCTGCTCCGGAGCAGCCTGACCACATCGTCGTCCGACACTGAAACGGTCATCGAGGATCGGGCGGCTTCCGGAAGATGATGCGCCTCGTCGCAAATCAGGAGGTCGAACGGCGCCGGGAAAGGTTTTCCCGCGCCGAGGAGGTACGAGAAAAAGAGATGGTAGTTGGCGACGACAACGCGCCACTCTCGCGCCTCACGGAGCACCCGCTGCACAAAGCACTCTCCCCGCCTCGGACAGCGGAATCCTCTGCACGAACGCGACGACGCGGCGATACCCGCGACGGACGGAGAGTTCGGAGGAAGCGAGAGCTCCGAGAGGTCGCCCGTCGTCGTCGTCCGCAGCCACTCCTCGACGGTACGCGACGAACTCCCTCCGTCCCTGTGCGAAAGATACCCCTGCCTGCCTTCTCCTCCTTCGAAAACCTCCTCCGCTCGTGACCGGCAGGCGTAATTCCCCTTCCCCTTCAGCAGACCGAAGGGGAGCGAAAGTCCTAGGAGTTCGTTCAGCAGGGGAAGGTCCTTCTGTATCAGCTGCTCCTGGAGAGGGATGCCCGCCGTGAGGACGAGCACCGTCTCCCCCGTTTCGGCGGCGCGGAGCATCGCCGGAACAAGGAGCGCGAATGTCTTGCCGACCCCCGGCGGCGCCTCCGCCGCAAGGATGAACTCACCTTCCGCGGAAAGCGCTTTGTGGACTTCCTCTGCAAGATCCTGCTGCTCTTTTCTGTATTCGAATGACGAAAATCTTTTGTTTAACAGACCTTCAGGGCCGAAAAACTCGTCCATCGATGGGATTGTCATCATGTACCCTCTTTCTGAAACTCGAAATTCCCGGGAAATTTCTCCGCCTCTCTTGCTAATATAACAGAAACCGTGCTAGAATGTCGTGGTTGTATCGGGAGGAGGTGAGGTACATGCCTAACAAGAAATCCGCAGAAAAAAGAATGAAAACGAGCGAAAGGAACAGGCTTTACAACCGGTTCTGGACGACTCGGTGCAAGAACGCCGTGAAGAAGGTCCTCGAAGCTGTGGAGGGCCAGGACGAGGCTCTCGCGCAGACGCGCCTTGCCATCGCCCAGAGCGTCATCGACAAGGCTGTTGTGAAGGGCGTTATGCACGGCAATACAGCGGCACGAAGAAAATCCATGATCACGAACAGAGTGAAGGCGCTTTCCGGGGAGAAGCAGCCCGCGTAGTTCTTTCGCACACTCTTTCTTTTCTTCCCTTTGAAATTTTGAACACTATAAAGCTGAACGCGCGACGCCGCTGTTCGGCTTTTTTTATTGTCTCTTCTCCGCGGATGCCATACAGGTCATGAGTAGGCTCTCGAACCCCGGCCACCCCTCGGCAAAAGAGGTCTTTTCCTTCCACGAAAGCACGAGGAGACCGAATGAAAGCTCCGTCAGCGCCTTCGACGAATAGCGCCGCAGCGCCTCCCTCCCCATTTTCAGCGCGTACTCCTTTATCTCCAGGGCGCTCCGGATCCTCTCTCCTCCCGCCGGAGCAAAAATGCCAAGGTAGAGCGCGGGGCGTATTCTGTTGTACAGTCCGGTGAGCA
>JAHDKR010000103.1 GCA_018436785.1 Synergistaceae bacterium
GCGTCGTATGAAAGAACTTGGTACGAAGTTGCGGGATGCGCGCAAGGCTGCGGGGCTGTATCAGGAAGGACTTGCACGACGTGTCGGCGTGTCGGTGGACACGGTGCGGCGTTGGGAGAGCGGAGCGAGGGAGCCCAGGGCATCCGATCTGCAATCCCTCGCGGGCGTGCTCGGCGCGGACGTCGTGGCCGCGCTGTTCGTGAAGGTGTAGAAGGGGCGAGGATTGCCCGGCAGAACGCAGGCATCGCTTCGCTTGCGGAGGAACCGATTCAAGGAGCGGACTGACCGGGGCGCGTGCTCCGGGCAGTCCGCTTCCCTTCTCCTGTTGAACGCCGCATACCCATGCGGTACAATACCGGTGCGCGCAGGAGCGCTGCGGGAGACCGATGAAATCGCCCGCGATCCTTCGGCGAGAGGATGTACCGACGTCGCCGGAATGATGACGGCCCTCTCCGTGCACGCGGGAGAAAATATTGGTACAGACAACGGGAGGAGAGGCAGACATGATCGAATGGGCATGGAAAACACGTGACCCGAGAGGAAAAACCGTAGTTCTCAAGGCCTCGACTCTGAACGAACATATCATAGGCGACCACGACGACGCCGACTCCGGAGGGAGAATCGCTGCGTCCGCTCTCGTGCCGCTGATCGCGGAGGCTCCCCGCTACATCGTAAAAGACCTCTCCCCCATCGGAAGCGATAGAAGGCGGGAGAAGTATTTCGACGTGCGGCACATCGAGGCGACGGGGAAGTTTTCCTACGTGGTGCTTGTCGTCGATACGGACAGAGAGCCTTACGAGGTTGTAACGTGGATGATACAGAGGCGAATGACCGACATCGTCCCGAAGGAGGGTGTTCTTTATGATAGTTCTCAACATCGAGAGCGGAAAAGTTAATTACGACCGGGATCACGACGTGCTCCGGATACGCTTCCCTCTTCCCTCCGACGCTTTTTCGTACGACGACGAAGAGTATCCCGGAATCTACGTCAGCCGATCCGAGAAGGACAACCGGATCACCGGATTCACCGTGTTCGATTACTCCAGACGTTCCCTGAGAGAGCTGAAGCTCCTTCTCCCCATGGTCGAGTGGGACGAAGTGTCCGGCCGGATTCAGTGACCGGACTGTCGACCGTCGGGAGGGCGAGGGTGAGCGATTTGCGGCGGCCCGGCCGGCGGAGAGCGTTTCAGGAAGTGATCGGGCCGCTCCGTCTCCTGCCGCTCGCGCCGGGAAAAAAAGAAAAGCCCCTCGAAGAGGGGCCGGGTTATGTATGCTTTTTGTTCGAAGGACACACCTGATGCTCCGGATCCCACCAGAGGAGTTTGAACACCTGAGCGTTCCGTATTCCGATCAAGCGGGTCCGGCCGTCAAGATGAAGCGAACACACATCATCAATGTCGTCCATTTGTATCTCCCGAAGTCTCTCTTGCGCCTTGGCGGAGAGACTCTCGACAGCAATGTCATGATTCCTGTCGCCAAGGATTTCCCCCCACGTCATGGATTCCCATTCTTTCAGTTTCGCGAGAATCATTCCCCATGTGGAAGGTCTCAGGTTGGAGAACGGGAAAGGGCCGGAGGTGTCCATAATCGAAAAGCGCCAGCACACCATCCCCGAATCGGGAGGGATTTTTGTAGGTCGAACGCTGCGCTCTTTTCCCTTCTGTTCGACCGGAACCTTTTTCTTCCGCATCAAGACTGCGGAAGACTCCCGTAATACTCCGCCATGTCGGCAAGAGAGATCACGCGGTCTCCCCTTTCTCCGTCCGAAAGGCCTCGGCGCGCGTTTCTCCAGGGCGCCTCGGCATGCGTCATGTCGCTCAGCATCTGGGCGGTCGATGTGCAGTAGGCGTCGCACACGGCATCCACGGTCTCTTTCTGGGAAGGAGTCAACAAAGAGGGGTCCCCCTCGATCATACCCTGATCGACCTTGAAAATCCCCCTGTGCTTCTCGTACAGCTCGCGCACCACGGGCCCGTTGGCCCAAGCCTCTATAGCTTCAGGGAAGAGTGTTTCATCGTCCCAGACAAGACTCCAAGCCTGAGAGTAATAAACGAGCTTTTGCAGCTTCATAGCGGACATTGCGCCGCATCTGGACAAAATATACGCAGCCACATCGAACACGCTCGGCATATCATCCCCTCCTTCATCGCATATTCTACAGGCAAAGAAGATCAGGAGCAACGGCGAATCGACGTTTCTTCGAAACAACAAAGGGTCGTGCGCTCAGAAGGTTGAAGGATCCCCGAAAGCCGATATGCTCTCCGGAGAAGCGAAGATCAAGAGCAAGAGCGGCTCTCCGACGTCCGCCCACCTCGCCGCGCCCGCACGAATGGACCTCGTCGCCGCTCCGGTCCTCCGGCGGCTTCCTCCCGCCCCGACGCGCCCCGGCTCACCGTCTCACCGCCGATGGTGCGCCGCGGCTCGACCGTTCGCCTCTCCGCGCCCCCCGCTCCACAGTCGCGGGAAGCGCTCCGGGCGGCGGGTCTCCGGTCGCACTCCTCCGGACCTCCGCGTGTCGCGCATCCTCTAAGGTCGCGGCGGCCGGCGCACACGGAAGGGCCCGGCGAGACGGGCTCAGTGCCGAGACGATCTTTCCAGAGCTCCGAAGTGTCACCCTCCCCCCCTACCCCCCTCCCGAAGAAGGGGGCTCGCCGCCCGCGCAACATAAGGAGTCAATTATGCAACACCCGCGCCCTCGCACGGGCCTCCGCGCACTGATGAACCCCGTCCGCGTTTTCCCGGCTCCGTCGGGGTATCGCATAATGGGTCTTATGTCGGCGCCCCGCGATGGAGCGCTGCGGGGCTTGCCCCTTCGGGGTACGCGGGCGGTGCGGTAGTGTTCCGGCTCTTTTGACCGACGCGCAAAGATCGCGCGCGTAGGTCAAAACGCCTCGGAAAAGAAGCACGCGGGAGATCGCGCCGCGGCAAAAAAACCCGCCGCGTCCCGAACTCCGCGCAAACCGTAGAGCAGGGAGAAGCGCCCGAAGATCATGGCCGCTTCTCCCTAACCCCGGAACCACTACCAAGGCACGCGGTAGCGCGCCCGGCAAGAAGCGCCGGTCACGGAACCGCGCAAGGCAAAGAGCGGCGAGACGAGACCGCAAAGAACGCGGCATCGTCTCGCCACCCCAGGAACCACGACCGCCCCCGATGCACAACATCGTCGGTAGGCGGCTGCGCCGCCTCGAAGCATTCAAGGCCAATCGCCCCCGGTCTTCCATTATGCGGGGCTGTCCGCTCCGTCAAGCCGTGGCGCTCTGGCTTGACTCCGGGGCAGCCTTTTTCCGCAAAACCTTTTTGCGGGGGCGATTGTCCGAGAAGAAAAGACCTCTCTCCTCCCGTTGGTCGTCGCCGCCGGAACGAGCCCGCCCGGGCGTCACTCCTCTTCTCCCTTACTGCGCTGCCGGTCGTACTCCTCGATCGAAGAGCGCTCTATCAGCCAATCCCGCCCCCGCTTCACACCATTGAGCCGCTTCCGCTTCAACAAGAAGCGGATCCTTTGCTGCGCCACCTGGAGGATCTCCGCCGCCTCCGGAACCGTAAGCCATTCCGTTTCCGCCATACCCGCGCCCCCTTTGCAAATCCGGGGGCTTGCGCCCCCGGTCGTTTCCTATGCGAGAGAGTTCAACTCTTCGCCCTGCACTCTGGAACTTCCGTACCGCTCCCGTATCCAGTCCATCGGCATACCTGGGCCGCGCCGGCGCTTCGGCTCGGGAGACCAGTACCAGGCCTTTTTCTTGCTCGCCCACCTGAGACCCGCTTCTTTGAGGATCTCCCGTACCGGCTTCGTGTCGCCCGTAATCCAGACCCACGACCCGCATATTTCGACCGTCACGCCGGGAACGGATGCGACGCGGTACATGACTTCGCGGAACCCGTCGTCGATGTCGTGCGCCTTCTCCCGCTCCCCTCCGGCACTCTTGAGACGGTTGAAAAGATGCTCGTACTCCGCGTTCAGGCATTTCATCGCGGCTTCGCTGCCGCCCCGATCCGGATGATGGATCATCACCAGGCGCCTGTACTCGCGCTTCAAATCTTCGATCGTTTCAATGTGCAACCCTTCAAACATTTTTTACCAGCCTTTCGCCCCGTTGCTCAAGCGGGGGTGTGTTCCGGGGGCGTGCGCCCCCGGTTTGCTACCAGTTCTGCGCTTCGCCTCTTTCGCGTCCGATTTCGTCGCGGATCCAGTACGCGGATTCCGTGAAGCTGTTGTCCGCCTGCATTCCCTCGATATGTTTCAGCTCATCCGGAAGATCCTCCAACTGCATGTTGAGTGGGAAGGGGTAATACTCGTTCTCCCCTCCGAGAACCTCCAGGAGTCCGGCGAGGCGTCCGAAGACCATTACACGGACGAAATGAAACTCTTCCCCGTACCGCTCGAAAGCGTCCTCCGTCGCGTGCTGCAAACTCCGAAGAAGCACTTCTTCCCGCGTCATATCCTCCATAGCTCTACCAGCCTTTCTCCCCGTTGCTCAAGCGGGGTATGTGTTCCGGGGGCTTGCGCCCCCGGTGCTAATAGTCGCGGAACTCCCGAACAGTCAGACCTCCGATTCGGCTGTTTACGATCTTCCGGCGGCAAAACTCGGCGAAGGCCGCGGCCTCTTCGACCGTAGAAAATTCACGTTCGAGTGCAAGGGGCTTCAGATTTTCCCGGCGGAACCCTCGGAACATTTCGACCGTAACGATGTTTTTCTGCCTGCGCACTACTTGAATTTCCGGGGCGTGGGAAGCGGGGTATTCCCCGCTTCCGCTATTCCGGCATGTAGCTTCCGTAATCATCGAACGTAGCCTCAAGAAAAAGGTTCGCGTCGCATGTGACATACCGGCGAAACATGCTGTTCAAGTAATCGACGAAGGCGTTCATGTGCGTTTTGTCCGGGAAAAAACGAATCACGCTGCCGAGGTTGCCGTTTTCCGTGTGCGCCCGGCTGTCCGGGCCGCACTGTACCAGCCCTTCGACGTACCAGGAATCACAAGGACCGCTTACATAGTGCGTGCAGTTGTTCGAGTTGCCGTAGAATACGCCGACGAGTTTTCTTCTTCCGTCCATTTGGTGCACCAGCCTTTCAGTTTTCAAGGTTCCCCGCTTGCTCAAGGCGGGGCGGTCTTCGTTCGACCACGTACAAAGCATATTCCATCAGTTGCGCTAGCACTACGGTAAAAATACTTATCGTGAAATACGCAATATATGCAATTTCATCTGTCCTCGCACGGCGCCGACGACCAACGGGAGGAGAGACGAACTCCGGAGATCCGCGTCCCGGCCCCGGCACATTTTTTCCCCCGCACGGAAAAAGGGGGTTGCACTTCTCCCGGCAAGTCAAGGCGGCGCCATGCCTTTACTTGCCGGGAGAAGTGCGGTTCAATCCCCGCGGGCGGGGGAAAAAATACTGATGCTTTTAGGCGGCGAGTTTATGCCGCTTACCGCTGCGGGTTTGCTTCGGATGTGGCAGTGGCTCCGGGGGTGGCGAGACGATGCCGCGTTTTTGGCGGTCTCGTCTCGCTGCTCTTTGCTTTGCGCGGATCCGTGACCGGCGCGCTTCTTGCCGGGCGCGGTCCCGCGTGCTTTGGTCGTGGCCTTGGTCGTGGTTCCTGGGGTAGGGAGAAGCGGCCGCGATCTTAGGGCGCTTCTCCCTGCTCTTTCGCTTTGCGCGGAGTTCGAGACGCGGCGTGTTTTTTGACGCGGCTCGGTCTCCCGCGTGCCTTGGCAGTGGTTCCGGGGGTGGCGAGACGATGCCGCGTTCTTTGCGGTCTCGTCTCGTCGCTCTTCGCCTTGCGCGGTTCCGTGACCGGCGGGGCTATTGCCGGGCGCGTGCCCGCGTGCCTTGTGGCGTGGACGCGGCGCGGGTCTTGTCGCGGCCTGCGCCATGCTTTTGACGTGCAGCGCGCACTGCGTGGCATAAGGCCCCGTTATAGGACACCGCCTGTCGCGCGCCGCTTCGCAGTTGACGCGCGGCTCGCGTTCGGGTCGAACGACCAACGGAAGGGAGGCGCTTCATTCGTGCGCGGCGGCTGCGGAGCGGCCCTCCAACCGTGACGCGGGCGAACGGTTCGGGAAAGTCCCTCTTTGCCGGGGAACGATTCCACCAGGCGCGAAGGCGCTGTACTATAACGCCCCTTATGTCGCACAGTGCGCGCGCTCCCCCGGACGGGGGCGGGGGGGGCGATGCCGTGCGTGGTGTGGTCCGAAAACCCCCCGGATGGGGGGCGTGGGGGGCGAATGTCTTTGCTCCGGGGGTGGCGTTGGTTCCGGGGGTGGTAGTGGCTCTGAGGGTGGCAGTGGCTCCGAGGGTGGCAGTGGCTCCGGGGGTGGCAGTGGCTCTGAGGGTGGCAGTGGCTCCGGGGGTGGCGAGACAATGCCGCGTTCTTTGCGTGATCGTCTCGCCGCTCTTCGCTCTGCGAGGATCCGTGACCGGCGGTTTTTTGCCGGGCGCGGTTCCTCGTGCTGTGGATGTGGTTTTTGCTTCGATCTTTCTCCGCTCATGGGTGAACATCCGGCGTTCGGGGATCTTTCGCACTTCGGCGCGCACGAACCTTTACCGTCGTTCGCAGCGCGCAGGTTGTCGCCCGGGAGGGCAGAGAGAGGAGATTCCGAAGTGCGCAACGCGGCAAAGGAAAGAGAGGCATAGATAGAGTACCGGTAGTGACCGCCGGCGATGGACGCGCAGGGGGGCGCAGGCGGGAAGGCAAGACGCCGGTTGTACCGGAAGAAGCAGGAGCGGCGCGAACTCGGATGGCCCGGCGCAGCGGTCCACCGCGCCGGGCAGAAGTAGACAGCCCGCAGGACGACGGGTGGGGCGCGAACCTCTCTCCCCTGGTGAAGCGTCGGGGACAAGACCCCTGGGGGGGACGGGGGGCGATCAAATCCGGGGGGCGCGGGGCCGTGCGCCCGTCCTTGTAGAACTCCGTCGTTCGCAGCTTGCAGGCGGACGCCCGGGAGGGCAGAGAGCGGAGATTCCGAAGCGCGCAACGCGGCACAGGGAAAAGGAAGAAGCCGCCTCGCGTCGATCGGGCGGAGGCGGCTTCTTCGAGGGTGTCACTGTGGGGATCGGCGAAGGTAGAGGATGGTCAATCCCAGCCCGGTCAGGATGCCTCCGAGAAAGCAGGTAACGATCAGGAAGGGGCGAAGCGTCGGCAGCGCCTCGATGATCATGGCGTTCATCAGACGGTCTCCCTTCCTCCGGGGCGAAGACGTTCAAAGAATTTCCGGTCTCCGATCTCCGTGCTCAGGCCGCGCCGGACAAGCCAGGTACAGAATGCTTCCGGCGTCTGCTCCCGCCACTCTCGCGAGGCGTTCTGAAAGACAAGGATTCTTTCGAGGAGCGGGCCTTCGATCTCGATGAAAACACGTGCGGGACGGGGCGGGTTCAGGGGGCGTGACGCAGCATCCAGCGGACCGCTTTCCACCAGAGCCACGCCCGGATTCTGCAGAACATCGGTCGCAGTCTCATTCATTCTTCTTCCTCCATCGCGCCTATATCGGCTTCCGCGTCGGCGAGCGCTTTCTCGCGGTTCGCGCCCCGCTTCTTCATCGCCGCCGCAAGAATCTTTTCCTTCGCGGCCTCGATCTTCGCCTGCTTCGCTTCCTCGCGGTCCAGCTCCTCGAAGTCCGCGTCCGTGGGGGGCTCGATCGTATGTCCAGGCTTGCAGAAGAGCACCTTGTGTTCGAGTATCGGCACGTGAAAAACTCCCTTCCTTTATATAGTGTTCAAGCTCTAAAAAGTTCTATATATAGTGCCAAACAGATAGACAACTATATGAGAATATGATACCATATATTTACCCCGTGGAGGCCGGTGGAATTTTTTCTCGCAAAGGAGAGAAACCAATGGCCGATTACACTCCCCTCCGAACCGCGGCGACGTTCCGTTTGGTCGCCGGGACCAACCCCGAAACCGGAAAGACGATCTACAAAACGATTTCGATCTCCGCTATCGATCCGGCGCTTACCGCAGTGGACTACGAGGCAGCTATCGCAAAGCTTCCCGATGTGCTCGATCTTCCCCTGCATGATAGCCGGAAGACCGTTACCAGTTTGGTTGAATAGGGGGTAACTTTATTATGATTCGCACACTCAGACTCATCTTCAGCACCGATGAAGGCAAGAACTACTACGTAAGCCTGAACTACGCGAAGGAGGCGCCGGCCGCCGCAGATGTGCAGCAGCTTGCGGAGGATATGTTGGATCATGATTTCTTCGCGGAGTCGCTATCGTTTACGGGCGCGGATCTTACTTCCCGCGTTACGACCGTGATCGTGTAAAGGAGAGATTGAATTATGGCTGCTATTTACGAACGGGGCGCAGGTCGCCTCAATCTCAAACTCAATGCGGGGGCTGACCCTGTATCCGGGAAAATGGTCGTTAAAACGGTAGGTATGCCGGTTGCCGGCGCCGTAACTGCGGATAACTGCGCCGCCGTTGCAACTGCCGTCGTTGCGCTGCTCCTGCATCCTGCGCTTGAGACACAGTTCGTCGTTTCCGATACGCTCGGCGACGACGGCATCTAGACCGGGGGTGATTTCCGATGAAAACTCTTCGTATGCAGTTCGCGCTGAATGACGGGAAAGAGAAGACCGTTTCTTTCAATTACGTGCGCGAAAATGTGACCAGCGGTGAAGTGGAAAATGCTATGGACGTGATCCTCGCGCAGAGCGTACTTCCGAATGTTGTCGGCCTCGCCGGGGCGGACATCGTAGACCGCACCATTACTCCGCTGTTCTAATGCCCGTCCCGCGCTTCTTCGAGGCCTGGGAGTTCGCCTGTCGCTGCGGGTGCGGCGCCGATCAGGTTTCCACGGCGCTCGTCGCCCGCCTCGAAGCGGCGCGGGCGCTGTGGGGATCTCCGATCTACGTAACCTCCGGGCGGCGGTGCGCTTCGCACAATGCTTCGCCGGATGTGAAGGGCGCGCACAACTCACGCCACCTGATCGGCTGCGCGGCGGACCTCAGGCCGGAGGCGGGGGCGAACTTCAACCGCTTCATCGCCGCGCTGCTTATGTTCTTCTCCCCGCCTGCGGACGAGTTCATTGTGTACCGCGAAAAGGGATTCGTTCATGTGGCGGTCGCACGCAGTTTTGAAAAACCGGACTGGAACGGCGGGGATCTCAGCCTGTAATAAGGTTTCCTCCCCGGCGCGCCTCCCGTTGGAGAGGATGCAGGCCCCGCAGAACATCGCGGGGCTTTCTTCGTACGACGGGCGCGGTCGTCCTTGCTGAAAGAGGTGGGTTTCATCTTCGACAAAAATCATGTAGTGGACTGTATCGTGATTCTCTTCCTCTCGCTCTTCGGCGGGGCGGCGCGCGCCGCGCTGACCTCCCCGCGTGAAAAGAGCCTTGGAATGATTATCTCTTCGCTGATCGTGGCGGGGTTCGCGGGTATTCTGAGCTGGCAGGTGCTGACGTACTTCGACTTTCCCCAGCAGGCCCAGGCGGCCGGCGCGGGGATCGCGGGGCTGCTCGGGGACGATCTTCTCCGGGGGATCATGAGCATGGCCGAGAAGTTCCGGAAAGACCCGCTCGGCACGATCAACGACTTTCGACGCGGGGCGAAAGAGGAAAAGGACGGGAGGGGATGATATGACATGCGGGAGTTTCTTCACCATAGGGGCGGCTGCGCTGTGCGTGCTGCTCTACGGACGCCTCGTCAAGGCCGGGTATTACGCCGCGCTGCTTCCTCTTCTCGCGTCGGCGGCGTACATCGTTCTGGAGGCCGAATGGGTGTACAGCGGGCAGGGCGCCGTTGCGGGCACGCTTCGGAATGTCGGATGGGCCGCTGTCGAAATCGGCCGGACGGGCGGCTCCGCGTTGGTGATCGTCGCGTTGCTCAGGGACTTTCAGCGAATCGGGGAGGGGGTGCGGTGCGACCTTCGGAATCGTTGACAGGCGGCGCGTCCGGTGGTACTCTTCTGGTGCTCAGTATCAAGCGGGGAGGTTCTACCAGCCTTATTCCTCCCCGCGTATCTTCCAAAGACGGCGCAACGGCGGGCAGCCCCCTTCTGACAGGGGCTGCCCGCATTCTTCGGGGTGGTATAATATTTTCGTGACGGACGCCCTCCGTCGCGCACTCGTCAAGGGTCGTCCCCGCGCCCCTCGACAAAGAAGAAGGGGAGAGTCCGACGTGAACGGCTCTCCCCTTCTCTTATGCTTCTTCGGGGAGCAGAAAATCCCCCCACCACTGCATCATCTTCCGGCGCTCTTCCAGATACTCCGCATGGTTGTAGGCCGCTCTGACGGCGTTCCGCTCCGAGTGCGCAAGCTGGCGCTCGATGTGATCGGGTGGAAAGCCCTCTTCGTTCAGGATGGTACTTGCCATCGAACGGAAGCCGTGCGGCGTGATCTCGAAGCCCAAACTTCTGAGCGCGACGCGGACGCCGTTTTCCGACATGCAGCGCCCGTCGTTCCGCGGCGAAGGGAAGAGCCAGCGGCTCTGTCCCGTCCACTCCCTCAATTCCTCCACGACGTTCAGCGCCTGCCGGGAGAGCGGCACGAGATGCGGGCGGTTCATCTTCATCTTTTCGGGCGGGATCTTCCAGAGCTGGGCCGCTCCGTCGAACTCCTTCCACTCCGCATGGCGCACCTCGCCCGGTCGGCAGAAAACCAGCGCCGAGAAGAGCAGCGCGCACCGCATGATCGGGTACGGATACGCCCGGAAGGACGCGATCAGCGCTTCGACTTCCGGCCGCTCCGTGATCGTGGCGTAGTGCTCCGGCGTCCTCGTCGCCAGCGCCCCGGCAAGGGCGGCGGTAGGGTCGCTCTCCGCAAGGTCCGAAGCGATGGCGAAGCGGAAGACCTGTCCGATAACGCCGCGAACTCTCCGGGCCGTTTCGACATGCCCCGACGCCTCGATCTTCCGGCAGAGCCTCAATATCTCCCCCGATGTGATCTCTGAGAGTTGTCTGTTCCCCAGAGCCGGGAGAATGTAGCGGTCAAGCCTGAGACGGACTTTCGAGACGTAGGCCGGGGCCTTGTCGCTCATCCTGGCATCGAGCCACTCCCCCGCCACGACGCCGAACCGCTCCCGCTTCTCCGTGGTCTTCTGCTCGCGCACTTCGGAGATACGTTCGCCCTTCGCGCGGGCCGTGTGCAATTCGTCCCGCCGCGCTCTGGCCTCTTTCAAAGAAATTGCCGGGTACGGGCCGAGTGAAGTTTTCTTCTCCTTCCCCTCTTCCCAATACCGGACGATCCAGTATTTCCCACCCGAAGGCGACACCTGGAGATACAAATTCCTTTCGTCACGAAGACGGTACGTTGTCGCCTTTCCCTTCGCATTTTTCACAGCAAGCTCAGTCAGCGCCATTCCCCGCATTCCTCCTCGTCGCCGTACAACGAACAAGGGCTCTTTTCTCCGTTGTACGGTTCACAGTACGTCGTCGGTGCTCCCTTCGCCCTCGGACAGCACGCCCGAACTCAGGTGTTCGCCGCCTTTTTCGCTCGTCGCCGTACAACGGGAAAGGGGCTTTCTTCTCCGTTGTACGGTGCTCGGTGATTCGTCGGCTTCCCTTTCGCCCTATCAAGGCAGGCCCGATCACCGTCATTACCGGCTTTTTTGCTCCTCACCGTACAACACGAAAAAGCTTTTACTTCTCCGTTGTACGGTTCTCGGTGATTCGTCGGGTTCCCTTTCGCCCTATCAAGACAGGCCCGATCGTCGTCATTACCGGCTTTTTCGCTCCTCACCGTACAACTCGAAAAAGCTATTTCTTCTCCGTTGTACGGTGCTCGGCAATTCGTCGGTTCCCCTTCCGCCCTTTCGAAGCAGGCTCGATCAAGGCCGTTACAGGTTTTTTTGCTCCTCACCGTACAACACAATAAAGCTGATTCTTCTCCGTTGTACGGTACTCGGTGCCTCGCCAGCTTCTCTTTCGTCCTTTCAAAGCAGGCCCGATCGCCGTCATTACCGGCTTTTTTGCTCCTCACCGTACAACGCGAAAAAACTTTTTCTTCTCAGTTGTACGGTGCTCACTACCTCGCCTTATATGGACCTATTTGACTCCCAGGCAGGCTCGAATGGCGCGATTCCCGGCATTCTCGTCGTTCGCCCTTCATCCTTTACAACAAGTCCAGCCAGCCCCGATACTCGCGAATTTAATAATTACCGTACAACAAAAAAGGACTCTCTTCTCCGTTGTACGGTTCTTTGTACGGTCGCGCATCGGTTTTTATCAAATTCAGTCGTATTTCATCGGAGCCAGAACAGCAAAAAAGCCCGCTGTGGGCGGGCTTTTTGCACTTCTTCGGCTTTCACCGATTGAAATTATGGTGGACTGTGAGGGACTCGAACCCACGACCCGCTGATTAAGAGTCAGCTGCTCTACCAACTGAGCTAACAGTCCAAAATGAACCTTTATGTGGCGCGCCCGGCAGGATTCGAACCCGCGACCAACAGATCCGAAGTCTGTGACTCTATCCACTGAGCTACGGGCGCTCATTTGCTTTTGGGGTGAGCGAGGGGACTTGAACCCCCAACATCTGGAGCCACAGTCCAGTGCTCTAA
>JAHDKR010000096.1 GCA_018436785.1 Synergistaceae bacterium
AATGGGATTCACGGGAAGGCCCCCTGTCTTGTAGTTTTGTTTGTGTCGCGACTACAATTTTACAAAACAGAGGCCTTCCTGTCATTTTTTTTCAGTCATGACAACGGTTTTCGGTTTTCAAGGTCCTGCGAAAGTTGAGTTATATTTCGGTACCCGGCAGGAAAAGTCTATTCGTACCGGCGAGCCTCTTCCGAGGCGTTCAGGACGCGAATCGCCCCTTCGACGAGGGCCTGCATCTCGTCCTCTCCGGGGTAAATCTTCACCGGGGCGATAAAGGCGACCCGGTCGCTTATGAGCTTGGTGAATCGCTCGTTGTACGCAAGCCCTCCCGTAAGAATGATGGCGTCCACTGCTCCGGAGAGCGAAGCGGCGCACGCGCCGATCTCTTTCGCAATCCTGTAGGCAAGCGCCTCGAAAAGGAGACGCGCATTGTCGTCCCCGTCGTCCATCCGGCGAATCACCTCACGGAGATCGTTCGTCCCCAGGTGCGCGACGAGGCCGCCTTTCCCCGTGAGCATCTTCAGCAACTGCGGCAGTTCGTACTTGCCGCTGAACGCCAGCTTGACCAGCCCGCCGACGGGGAGACTCCCGGCCCGCTCCGGAGAGAAGGGGCCGTCGCCGTCGAGCGCGTTGTTCACGTCGATCACGCGCCCCTTTTCATGGGCGCCCACGGAAATGCCACCGCCCATGTGCGCCACGACGAGGTTGCACTCCGCGTACGGTTTTTGCAGCTCCGCGGCGGCTCTTCTGGCCACGGCCTTCTGGTTGAGCGCGTGGAAGATGGAGCGGCGCTCGATCTCCGGAAGTCCGGAGTAGCGTGCAAGCGGACACATTTCGTCCACGACGACCGGGTCGACGATGTACGCCTTCCCGCATCCGCCCTCGTCGGCCAGACGAACAGCCAGCGGAGCGCCCAGGTTGCTCGCGTGCGCGCCCCACGAACAGGCGCGCAGGTCTTCGAGCATCTCATCGCTCACTTCGTACGTGCCGCTCTCGATCGGCTTGAGAAGTCCTCCCCGCCCCACTACCGCGTCGAGGTCCGAGACCGTTGCGCCGTGCGCGGCAAGACACTTGCGGATCTCTTCAAGGCGGAATTCCTCCTGCTCCATGACGCCGGAGAAACGGCCGATCACGTCCGTATCGTAGCGCTGCGTTTCGCTCCAAAGTTCGGTATGGTCCTCGAAGAGAGCGACCTTGGTGCTGGTGGAGCCGGGATTGAGCGCGAGGATTTTCATAACGACGAACGCTCTACTTATTAAAGTCGGAGAGCGTGACCGCCGCGGCGATGGAGAGCAGCTTCGCCCTTGTCGAGTCGGCGCGGCTGGTGAGGACGATGGGGGCGGAGGCGCCGAGGATGAGTCCGGCCGTCTCGTTCTTCGAGAAGTAGACGATCCCCTTCGCGAGCATGTTCCCCGCGTCGATGTTCGGGACGATGAAGATGTCGGCCTTTCCGGCGACGGGGGAGACGATCCCCTTCGTCTTGGCGGACTCCTCGCTCACGGCGTTGTCGAGCGCGAACGGGCCGTCGACGATGCAGTTCTTGATCTGGCCGCGGCGGTTCATCTGCGTGAGCGCAGCGGCGTCAAGGGTCGCGGGCATGTCGGGGTTCACCACTTCGACGGCGGCGAGGACGGCGACCTTGGGTTCGGCAACGCCGAACGCGCGGGCGAGCCCGACGGTGTTCTGCGTGATATCGGCCTTCGCGGCGAGGTCGGGGTACATGTTGAAGGCGGCGTCGGCGATGAAGAAGATGCGGTCGTACCCTTCGACGCTGTGGAAGTAGCAGTGGGAGATAGTGTTCTTCCCTTTGCGGAGCCCGACTTCCTTGTTGAGCATCGCGCGGAGGAAGTTGTTCGTGTGGATCTGGCCCTTCATGTAGATGTCGGCCTTCTTGGAAGAGACCTGGGAGACGGCGGAGATCCCCATCGAGGGCTCGTCGCGCTCGTCGATGACCTCGTAGTTGGCGAGGTCGACTCCTGCCTGCTCCGCTGCGGCCTTCATCTTGTCGCCGTTGCCCACGAGGATCGCCTCGGCGAATCCGGCTTTGCGCGCCTCTTCGATGGCGGTCAGCAGACCGGCTTCCTCGGCCATGGCGACCGAGAGCTTCTTCGGCCCCTTCTCGGCGCCGATCTTCTTTGCGTAGTCCAAAAGCTGGGAAAGCGAGCGAATCTGTTCCATAACAAAAACTCCTCCTCTGAATGAAATATTCTTTTTTAGCTCCGGGCGACGACTGCGCCCAGGGCGATTGAAAGCAGCTTGGTCTCCATGCTGTCGAAGCGGCTGGTGAGGACGATGGGCTTGCGCGCGCCGAGGATGACGCCCGCCCCCTTGCCGCCCGTCATATACAGCAGCACCTTGCCGACGAAGTTGCCCGATTCGATGTCGGGAACCAGCAGCATGTCGGCGTTGCCGGCCACGGGCGAGGAGATACCCTTGATGCGCGCGGACTCCTCGCTGACAGCGTTGTCCAGCGCAAAGGGACCGTCGACCAGGCACCCCTTGATCTGCCCTCGTTCGTTCATCTTGGCAAGCGCGGCGGCTTCAAGCGTTGCGGGCATGTCGGGGTTCACCACCTCGACGGCGGCGAGCGCGGCGATCTTCGGCTGCGGGACGCCAATCCTGTGGTAGCAGGCAACCGCGTTCTCGACGATCTTTACCTTCGCGTTCAGGTCGGGGTAGGTGTTCATGCCGCCGTCGGAGATGCCGATCACCCGGCCTCCGAGCGTGGGCACTTCGAAGAGGAAGAGATGCGAGAGCAGCGAACCGGTCCGTAGCCCCCACTCCTTGTCGAGCACCGCCTTCAGCAGGGACGACGTCTTCACGAGCCCCTTCATCAGCAGGTCGGCCTCCCCGGAGGAGACCATCTTGACGCTCCGCTCCACCGCTGTGTCGTCGTTTTTCTCGTCGACGATTGCGATATCCGAGAGATCGTAGCCGTCTCGCCCCGCGAGGGTGCGTATCTTCCCCTCGTCGCCGATGAGGATCGTCTTGACGATCCCTTCGCGCTGCGCCCTGCACGCCGCGCCCAACGCGTCGTCCCCGTAGGGACAGGCGAGCGCAAGCGTCATGGAGCGCCCTTTTTTACTCTCCGCAAGAAGAAAATCGATACCGTGCATGGTCATGAACGATCGCCTCCTGAGATGTACTCGGAATATACTTTCTGCAGCTCCTCGCCCTGGAGGACTCTGAACGCCCCTTCCGCGAGCGCGGGCATCTCGTCCTCGCCCGGATAGATAAGCACGGGGGCGATCCACTGGACGCGCTTCTGTACGAGCGCGACGAAATCGTTGTCGTACGCCACGCCGCCGGTGATGAGAATGGCGTCGGCCTTTCCGGAGAGCGCGGCGGCCATCGCGCCGATCTCGCGGGCAACCGAGTACGCCATGGCCTCGTATGCGCGCCTCGCGGCCTCGTCTCCTTCGGCGATCAGCGCCTTCACCTCGCGCACGTCGCTCGTGCCGGTGTAGGCGGCAAGGCCGCCCTTCCCGACGACTTTGCGGAGAACCTCCTTCTCCGTAAGGCCGCTCTCGAAGCAGAATCGGAGCAGGTCCCCGGCAGGCAGGCCTCCGGCTCTCTCGGGGGAGAACGGGCCGAAGTCGTTGGCGTTGTTCAGGTCGGTCATCCGACCCTTTTCGTGGGCGCAGACGGTAATGCCGCCGCCGATATGAGCGACGATAAAGTTCTTTGAATCCCATGGCTCGCTGAGATCCCTGGCGGCACGGCGCACGGTGGCCTTCACGTTGAGCGCGTGCCCCAGCGAGAGTTTTGGAAGCTCGGGAAGTCCGGTGACCTTCGCTGCGGGGTTCATCTCGTCGACGGCGACCGGATCGACAATAAACGCCGGGATATTCCTCGGCCTGCAGATCGCGTCGGCGAGGATGCCGCCGAGGTTCGAGGCGTGCTCCCACGGCTTCCCCATCCGGAGACGCTTCAGGAGGACATCGTCCACGGCGTACGTGCCGCCGGGAATCGGTTCGACAAGACCGCCGCGCCCTGCAACCGCGGAGAGGTCATCGAAGGAACACCCTTTCGACGCTACCGCCTCGGCGATGGTATCCAGGCGAAACTGAAACTGCTCCGCTACTGACGGGAAGACGCCCAACGCCTCGGGATCATGCCGGACCGTCTCTCTCCATATCTCCCGCCCGTCGGTGAACCAGGCTATTTTCGTGCTTGTGGAGCCGGGATTGATTGCAAGAACATGCAACGACATACAGACCCTCCCCTTCGGAACCGCGATCATCTCTTCTGTCCTCTGTTTTCAGATTCAAAAGCTATTAACAGAACTCATTATACAGTATATTGTTCTCCCGGACAAAGGCTCACGGGAGGGCGACTTTGTAACTTTTGTCGTCGAAAACGAAGCCCTCCCGGATCACCGCAAGACACAGCTCCACCACCAAGGGGTCGAACCACGTTCCGCTGTGCGTGCGGATCTCCTCCAGGGCTCTCTCGATCCCCAGTCCAGGACGGTACGGCCTGTGGGAGGTCATCGCCTCCACCACGTCCGCCACGGCGATGAAACGCGCTTCGGTGCGAATCTCCGCCCCTTTGAGGCCGTGCGGGTACCCCGAGCCGTCGAGGCGTTCATGGTGCTGGACCACGATATCGGCGAGCGGCCACGGAAACTCCGTCGAAGAGAGAATCTCCCATCCGTGCAGCGCGTGGTTCTTGATGATCTCGAACTCCACCGTGTTCAACCGCCCTGGTTTTGAGAGGATGGACGACGGAATCACGATCTTGCCCAGGTCGTGGACAAGACCGGCGTAATACACCCGTTCCAGAAAGGCCTCGTCGTACCCTCCCCGCTCCGCCATCGCCCGGGCAAGGCGCGCCACCTCGAACTGGTGCCCCACGGTGTACGGATCCTTCATGGCGAGCGTCCGCCCGAGAATCTCGACGATTCCGCGCGAAGTACCGTCGAGGATGCGCGCGCGCTCCGACGTCATGCTCCGCCGCTTCTGCTGCAGCAGGACTCCGCCTACAAGGTCGCAGAACATTCCCAGGAACGATTCGTGGGAGGAAAGAAGAGGGCTCTCCGGAAGCTGAAGCCCGAGCCAGCCGCTCACCATCCGTTCGGAGTAGACCGGGAGTATCAAAAGAGGGGCTCCGAAGAGCCGCTTCAGCTCCCAAAGGCGATCCACCTCGCAGAGCGGCGCGGGCAGGCGGTCGTCCAGCAGCAGGCGCCCCTTCTCCCAGAGAAACTGCGTGATCGTGCGAAGGTCGGATTCAGGGAAGACTTCGGAGATATGCGGCGAAGCGCTCCATACCGCCCGCCCTTCCGAGAAGAGCAGCTCGCGGACAATCTCGCCCGGCGTGGAGAATTCGATAAGAAATCCTTCCTTCGCTCCCGTAAACGAAGCCATCTCTTCAAGCGACGGGGGAATGCCTATAAGTCCGCTCTCTTTCAGGAGGCGCGCGGAAATGGAGGAGATTGCGGCCTCGGAGAGAAGACGCCGGTTCATTTCCTCTTCATTGCGGCGCCGCTCCGAGATGTCGCTGTAAATACCGTAACCCAGCGCGCAGCCCTCGGGCACGGGGAAGAGCACCCCCTGAATACCCACATGAATAGTGTTTCCGTCCTTCTTTCTTCGCACTCCTTCGGAATAGACCGCCTCGCCGTTCAGGACCTTCCGGGAGATCTCCGCCGCTTCCTCTTCCGCATCCGTCCCCTTTGCGACCAGGCTGTCGATATCTCGTCCGATCGCCTCGCTATATTCGTAACCGAAGACCTCGCAGAATTTCTCGTTTACATTCAGGACTGTGTTGTCGTCTCCGAAGACAACGTATGCGTCCGGAGCGTTCCTGAAGAGCCCCTCCCACATGGATTTCCGGAGCGCGATCTCTTTTGCCGCTCTCTTCCGCCTGCGTTCGTTGGCCAGCAGCAGCGCGACATACCCTATGGACGCGAGTACAACGACAGCGTTGATGATGATGATTTTCCAGCTCCCCGAAGAAATACGCTCCGGCTCGTTGAGCACCACCGAACTCTGCCCCAGATCACTTCGCGAGAGCCGGAAGCGCTTCAGCTCTCCGAAGTCGAACATCGGCACGTACTCCGTATCGGTTTCAGCGGGGATAGCCGAGGGGGGGACGCCCGCGAGCACGCGAAGCGCAATCTCCGCGGCCTTTTCTCCGTGACGGCGGGCCTGCAGAACGCTGCCGCCGAATGCTCCAGCCTCGGGCATCATGCTCCAGAGTCCGAAGAGCGGAAAAACGCACGCGTCTTTTACGAGAGCGACGCTGCGGGAGGGAGAGATAAAATTACCTTGCTCATCCTGAAAGTACACCAGCATGAGCAGCACTGTCTCGGGGGGAAGCGCGGAGAGCGCATCCTGGAGCTCTTCCTCCGAGAATGCGAAGAGATCGTGGATTCGGACGCGATCCCCCAAAAACGCCAGTTCGCTCCGCGCCTGGCTGATCACCGTCATTCCCGTGGTGGAGAGATCGCTCACGAGCGCAAGAGCGCTGGTGCGGGGGAAAAGGCGAAGGGCAAGCTCGGCGGTACCCGAGATATCGACGTTCTCGAACAGACCGGTGATGTGCGGATAGGCCTCCGGTTCGTACAGCGAAGTGCTGTTCACGCCGCAGAAGATTACGGGAACATCCGGGAAAAGGCGCTTCCCCATCCTGCGAAGAAAAACGAGCGCGTCGTCGTCGGAACAGATGAGCAAGTCGAAGCTCCTGCCGGAGTATTTTCTCTCCATATACCCGGAAAAAGCCTTCAGAGCGTCCACTGAAAAACCTCTTTTGGTATCCATGTATTCGGTTAAAAACTCGACCTCGGAGCCGCTCGAAAGGAGCGTCTGCCGGATTCCGTCGGTGACTTCGGCAGTCCAGACGAAGTTGCTGTGATAGGAGTTGAGCAGCAGCACGCGATACCCTTCGTCCTGCGCACACGCCTCTCCGCGGGGAAGGAAAAAAAGGAGCGCGATGAAAAAGAGCCTGTGGGCAAAGCATCGGAACACCGATTTCGACATAACCGCTCTCCCTTCAAATCTTTCGTCGAAAAACCCCGTGCATTTTCTCTATGATACCCTTATACTGCAAAGGTTCCAAGACCGAAATTTCGAGGTGATTTTCAATGTCCCTGTGCTATATGAACGGAACGTTCCTGCCGAAGGAGAAGGCGATGCTTCCGGTATCCGATTACATCATTCTCCGCGGTGTCGGCGTCTTTGAATCAATCAGCACCTTCCGGAAGCGTCCGCTGATGCTGACTCCCCATCTCGAGCGCCTCGCGCGTTCCGCGGAGAGCGCGTCGATAACGCTCCCGCTTCCGATCGAAGAGATAAAAGCAGTCGTCCAGGAAGGACTCTCCAGGATGCCTGAGGACTGCCTGATCCGCCCATACATTACCGGCGGCGACGTCTTCATTTCCGGAGCTTTCCCCGCATCCAGGCTCTTCATCCTCTTCGAGAAAGTCCAAAAGCCCGCGCCCGAGGTCTACTCCAACGGGGTGCTCCTCCTCCCTGTCGACGGCGGCCGGCACATTCCGGGGGTGAAGAGCATCGACTACATGTTCTCCTACTCGGGGTACGCCAAACGCGGCGACGCCTACGAGATACTCTACTGCCCCGACGGCGAGATCACGGAGGCGGCGCACAGTTCGTTCTTTCTGTACACAGGAGGAACACTCGTTACTGCGCCCCTCTCTCGGGTACTCAAGGGGACCATGCGGGATATCATACTCCAGCTCGCCTCGGAAAAGGGGATGAAGATCGAGGAGCGGTGCCCTCTCCTTTCGGAGCTTGCCGCCGCGGAAGAGGCGTTCATCACCGGCTCGGTGAAGGAGGTCGTTCCCGTGGTGAAGATAGGCGATCAGGTTATCGGCTCAGGAGAGCCAGGCCCTGTGACAAAGATGCTTCACTACACGATGCTTGAGGAGATCGTCCGCTGGCTGGAGTAACACTTCCGGCGCAGCAGGAACAACGAGGAGGCTGAACAAGAGCGATGAAAAACGCGGAGAGCCGCAGCATCGGCGTCGTCTTCGACTTCAACGGCACGCTCTTCTGGGATACGGAGTACCAGGAGCGCTCATGGGACACGTACCTTGCCAAGTACGGCGTCGAACTCACCAAAGAGGAGAAGCTGACCCGTATTCACGGCAGAAACGGGAAGGATTCCTTCGAGTATATCTTCAAAAGAGAACTCGGCAGGGAGGAAGTCGCCCGCCTCATAGAAGAGAAGGAAGAGTACTACCGCGAGGAGTGTGAACAGCAGGATGTCGCGCTGGCGCCCGGAGCCGTGACGCTCATCGAGAAACTGCTGGAGCGCGGCGTCTCCATCGCGATCGCCACGGCGGCGGGGAAGACCAACGTGGAGTACTTCATCCGCAAGTTCGACCTGCTCGCCTACTTCGCCCGCGAGCGCATCGTCTACAACGACGGAACGATAGCCGGAAAGCCCGCTCCCGATCTTTTTCTGGAGGCGATGCGACGCCTGGGAACAGAGGACAGGAACACGACGGTCTTCGAGGATTCCTACGCGGGAATTCAGGCGGCGGAAAACGCGCATGCCGGGAACATCATCATCGTGAACTCCAACAACGAGTCCTACCCCTTTGCCTATAAGACAATCCGGCATTTCGACGAGGTCGACCGGGAAACCGACCTGACGCCGCCCTTTCGGCGCGCCGCCTCCGGTGAACTGCGCGGGTGAAAACAAAAGAGGCGGGAGAGCGCTTCATTAAAAAATCATACCTGTAAAAAGAGGTGTTCTGTACTATGATCAATCTGCTTGCAACCCTGATCGGTTTCATCCCCCTGATCTACGGGGCGGACATACTCGTCGACGGCGCGTCGTCGCTGGCGAAGCGATACAACATACCGAACATCGTCATCGGCCTCACGATCGTCGCGTTCGGCACGTCCGCGCCGGAGTTCATCGTCAACTTCTTCGCCTCGCTGTCGGGGAACACAGGGATCGTGCTCGGGAACGTGCTCGGCAGCAATATCGTGAACATCATGGGAATCCTTGGAGTCTCCGCCGTCATCTACCCCCTGGCGGTCAAATCGAACACCACGTGGATAGAAATCCCGCTCTCGCTGCTCGCCGCCGTCGCCATCCTCGTCATGGGAAACGACATCTTCATCGACAACGCGGCATGGTCCGGCCTCTCGAGGATAGACGGTATCGTCCTTCTGATGTTCATGATCATCTTTCTCTCGTACAACGTCACGCTCGCCCGGGCGGGAAATCTGGACGCCGACACCGACATAAAGGAGTATCCTCCCCGGAAAGCGCTCCTGATGCTCCTCGCGGGGCTTCTCCTGCTCAGCGGAGGAGGCAGGGCCATCGTCTTCTTCGCCACGCGCTTCGCCCGAGACCTCGGCATCTCCGAGCGCGTCATCGCCCTCACCGTCATCTCCATCGGGACGTCGCTGCCGGAGCTCGCCACGTCCGTTGTCGCCGCGATGAAGAAGCGGGTCGACATCGCGATCGGCAACGTCGTGGGGTCGAACCTCTTCAATACCTTCTTCGTTCTGGGCTCTTCGGCGATCATCGCCCCGGTGACGGTTCCCGCTTTGTCGAACCTCGATATGGGGCTCAACATTGCGGCAAGCGCTCTCCTCTTCATCTTTGTCTTCACGGGGAAGGGCAGAGCCATCGAACGATGGGAGGGCGCGATCTTCTGCGCCCTCTACGTATCGTACCTCGCGTCGCTGGTGTTCTGGGGGTAGGGCAAATGCCCGAAACTCCCATTAGGAAGCGATAATCCCGAAGAGCATTCCGGCCGCCGTCGAGAGGGCCACCACCAGAACTACATACGTCGCGGTCTTCTTCGGCCCGAGGATGCTGTTGATCACCAGCATGCTCGGCAGCGAAAGCGCGGGCCCCGCAAGCAACAGAGCGAGCGCGGGGCCTTTTCCCATGCCCGCGCCGAGCAGCCCCTGAAGAATGGGAACCTCGGTCAGCGTGGCGAAGTACATAAACGCTCCGGAGATCGAGGCGAAAAAGTTCGCCGCCAACGAATTGCCGCCCACCAACATAGCGACGTACCGGCTCGGGATGAGCGCCTCGTGCCCCGGCCGTCCGAGAAGGAACCCCGCGACGAGCACGCCGCCGAAGAGCAGCGGCATGACCTGGAGCGCGTACCCCCATGTCGATGTGTACCAGTCCTGCCGCTCGTCGCGGGTGAACCACAGCCACGAGGTAAGGAGCGTAACGACGATCCCCCCCCCGGCGAGGAGCCACTTCAGGCTGTACACCCTCTCCCAGAAGGCGTTCGACGTCTTGGGCGCAGCCCAGTTGGCGAAGACGAGGAAAATCACCATGCTCGCCATGTAGACGACTGTCTTCCACAGCGGGCGCCCGCCATCCTCCTCCGGAAGCTGCGCGAACCCCTGCTGTCGAGCCTGCTCCTCCTTGCCGAAGATCGCGGCCATCAACAGGCCGATGATCACGCTGAAGAGCACCGCCCCCACCGCGCGCGCAATGCCGAGTTCAAGCCCGAGCACCCTGGCCGTAAGCACGATGGCGAGCACGTTGATCGCCGGGCCGGAGTAGAGAAAGGCCGTCGCAGGGCCGAGCCCCGCCCCCCGCATATAGATCCCCGCGAAGAGGGGAAGCACCGTGCACGAGCAGACCGCGAGCACCGTGCCGGAGACCGAGGCCACGGAGTAGGCGATCCACTTCTTGGCCTTCGCCCCCAGGTACTTCATCACCGACTGTTGACTCACGAAGACGGAGATGGCCCCGGCGATGAAGAACGCGGGAATCAGGCAGAGGAGCACGTGCTCCCGGGCGTAGTCGGCCATCATGGCCACGGACTCCGCGAGTCCTGCAAGAACGCGCTCGTTCCCCTCGGGGATGAAGTAGAACGTCAGAAAAAACGCGGCTATCCAAAAAAACTTTTTACGGTCGCTCATAATCTCTCTCCATTTCATACAGTATCGCCATTATGTGGCGTTTTATTCACTTAAAGAGCAAGGGGAAATCCCCGCCGAGGCGGGGTGCAGTGTGTCAGCTTACCCCTTCGCCCTCAAAAGCAGATCCTTCACCTTCTCGTACGAAGGAACATGCCCGGCGGAGAGCACCTTGCCGTCGACGGCGAGCGCTGGGGTGGTCATGACGCCGAACTCCATGATATCTGCGATGCCCGTCACTTTCTCGATTTCAAACTCCAGGCCCATTTCCTTCGCAGCCTGATCGGCGAGTTCTCCGAGCTTCTTGCACTTTGGGCATCCCGTGCCCAGAATCTGGATTTTCATACGTTACCCCTCCTGATCGTTCGTGTTCTCCAATGCCCCGCATCCGCAGGCCCACATCATCGCCTCGGGCTCATCTCCGGAAACAACCCGCTCCACGCAGACCAGGAGCGATGCCAGACAGCGCATCCGCAAACTGTAGTAAACGTTCAGCCCCTCTTTCCGGTCCCCAAGGATGCCGATGCTTTTCATCAGCGCAAGATGCTTGCTGATCGTCGTCCGGTCGAAATTGAACAGTTCGGCTATCTCACACACGCACATATCCTTCTTCGACAAAGCTTCTACGATGCGGAGACGGACGGGATGGGCGATACCTTTGAGGATACCGACCTTTTTGAGATTCAACGCTTCTTTGTCCACGACGACGCCCCCTTATGTGGCAATAATACCACATAAAAAACACCCGTCAAGCGATGCTTTCCTCCGCTCCTTTCAGAACGAATGGCGTCCATCGGCGCCGTGGATCATATATTCCTTTTTCTCGAGTCTATTGACAAAAAGCGTTAAATTTTCTATCATTCAGCTCAATGCACTGGTCGACTTTCTCCCCTGCTTCTCTTTCCCGAGCGGAGAATTTTCGAGCAATCTTTTTTCAACACAACGAGGTCATTCGATGAATACTACGTACCGTTTCATGCGGCGGGGGGAGGAGGAGCGCGTCTGCGCTCTCGTCGAGAGGGTCTTCAACGAATTCGTGGCCCCGGACTACAGCCCCGAGGGCGTCGAGGAATTCTTCAAGTTCGCCGCCCCGGCGGCGTTGCGAAACCGCGACGGCGATACACATATCGTCTTGCTTGCCGAAGAAGGGACGGAGCTTGCCGGGGTCCTTGAAGCACGGGACTGCAACCATATCTCCCTGTTCTTCGTGGATAGGGGATTCCACCGCAAGGGCATAGCAAAAGAACTCCTGCGGCTGGCGATACACGAGTGCAGAAAACGCCTCCCCGACCTGCGCAGCGTCACGGTCAACTCCTCGCCGTTCGCGGTCCCGGCGTACCGGAAAATGGGCTTTCTGGAAACCGGTCCTTCCAGGGAAGTGAATGGTATCATCTTCGTGCCTATGGTCTGCGCGCTCGACGAATCGCCTCCGTCGCTCCCGACGTCTCCATAAGGTGCAAAAAGACCGTTACCGCCAGCAGATCCGCCGCGCCTCCGGGGCTGAGACGAGATGAAGTGAACAAGACTTCCATCTCCCGGACGGCGCGCACCCCTTCCTCCGTGCGCATGCCTCCGAGGTCGAGCGCGTTGCGGGCCGCTTCGCGGACATTCCGCTCCCCCTCCCGCCCCCCGCGCGCGAGGATGTTCGTGTCCTCCGTGGCCGTCATAAGGAGAAGCAGCGTCTCCGCAAGCGCGTCGTTGAGCGCGGCGCCGTCCGAGAGCAGTTTTCTCAGGCATGGGAGAGCGACTTCAATGACCGCGGGAAAGCCTCGCTCCGCCTCGCCGCGTATTCCGGTGACGCCCTCGGCGAGGTAGAGCCTCTCCCCCGCCGTTCGCTCCGAAGGTTTTTTCTTCCCCGCATCGGCGAAGTCGCGCTCGACGATGCCGCGAACAATCTCCGCGCCTCTTCCGGCGCAGGCTTCAGGAGATGTGTGTTTTCCCTCCGAAACCAACATGCCGCATGCGGCGCAGAGCACGCCGAGTGAGAAGATCAGGCCTTTATGCGTGTTCACGCCCCCCGTGGCGGCGAACATCGTCTGCTCGGCGCGCACTCCCTCTTCGCGGAGCAGAGGCAGCAGCGCCGTGCACTCGGGCGAAGGACTCCCCGAGCTCCCCTCCTCCATATAAGCTCCCGCCGTGAAAGTGGCGCCGAGCCGGGCGAAACGCTCCCAAAAGGAAGCGAGCGCGGCGGCGCTGGCGAGAAACGAAAAGTAGTCCATATCCGTGTGCGCCCCGTTCGAGAAGGGGGTCACCAGTCCTGGCTTCGGCGCGGCGGCGGCCTCGAAGAGCACCGCCGTTCCCGCGCAGCGGCCGATGAGCGCGCAGTACAACTCCATGTGGTCCGGAGGCTTCACATCGTTGCAGGCTCCAAATGTTCGCCCTTCTCCGACACCCCGGGCGCTTCGTTCATCGGAAGCAGGCGCATTCAGTCCGCTGCGCCTTTCCCTCCGGCACGCCCGCCACCCCTCCGCGATACGCTCCACAGCGCTTCGCAGCTCCTCCGCGGTATGCGCGCGTCCCCTCACGCACGGCACGGCCTCGCCGCCGCAGACGACGCAGCGCCGAGGAGGAAGCCCCAGCTCCCGTCTCCCCGGCACGGAGCCGTCCGGACACGTAACGTCGACGTCGACGAGCTCGCCGCACGGATGGGTCTCCTCGAAGGCGACCGCGCGGCGCTTCACGTCCTTCCCGACGCCCCGGATGGTGCAGAACCCCTCCGGCCCGTCGGCGGAGACGTAAAAGTCATATGAGGGCGCACTCATCCCCTCCTTCGCCAGAAACTGCCGAAGCTCGTCGAACCACTCCCCGGCAGTCCGGTCGTACTCGCCGCCGAGGCGCAGCGGCGCGGGCATCCTGAGCGTGAAGGAGAGCAGCGAACAGCCGGGCGGGAGCGCGGAGGCAAGATCAATCCGCTTCCGCCACCGCGTTTCCCTGGCGTCGAGAGGGGACGTCATCAGGCCTTGAGCGCCCGCTCCAGAGCCGTCTCCAGACGGGCGCGGAGCGTGCACTCCAGCGCTCCCCTGTCCTGAATCCGCACATCTGCGCCCCTGACGCCCGAGGCGGCCATGACCTCCTCGGCGACAGAGCGGATACGTGCTCCGAACTGTTTGAAGACGATGCTCTCCACGTCGAGTGTGTTCTCCGCCCCCTCCGCGGGGCCTACCGTCACCAGCACGTCGCTTGATTCGAGCGACCCCGCGACGCTGTTCTTCACACCGTTCATATAACCCTCTCCTTTCGGCGGACTCGAAGCGTCCGTATTCAATGTCTCGACTCGCTGTTCCTGATTTTTTCGATCACAGGGAGCGCTTCATCCGAAACGAGCCACTTCCACGTGGACTCGGGAACAAGCGGCCTGACGTCTTCCATACGGTCCTCTCGGATCAGGGAGCGCACTCGCGACGCGCTGACGGGCATGCCCTCCATCTCGAAACGCGGCATCTCATGGACGCGCACGGGCGGCCATCCCTCGCCGCCCTTCGGCAGGCGCTCCTTCATCATTCTATTGTAGATGGAGGTCACGGGGCAATACGGCTCCGTCCCCACGAAACGCTCCGTCGCCTTGAGCGCCGAAGCGACGTACCGTCCGAAGAGTTCGATGTCGAGCGCAGCGTAGAGCTCCGTAATCCGTTCCTCCTCGCCGGATTCGATCCGCGTGAAATACGACGGGAAGGTCGCCGACGAGATGACGTACGGCCCGCCGCGAAGCACTACGACGTTCTTCAGCTCGGACACTCCCTCCTTGACAAGGCGGAAACGGACTTCGAAGGGGAAGAGCGACCGGTCCTCCTCCACGACGAGGACGTAGAGCCGGGGCGTTCGTGCTGCGGCGTACTCCAGAAGGCGGTAGTGCCCCAGCGTAAACGGGTTGCAGTTCACCACCGCGACGCCGGCCCCCTCCGGGCCGCCCTCCGCCTTCGCGGCTATCGCCGCTCTCCATTTGTCTATTCCTTCGGAGCCCCATTCCAGCAGCGAAGCTCCAAGACCCGTCCGCTCTACCGATGCAGTCGCCAGCAGCGTGAAGCCGAGCGCCTCGAAGCGCTTCGCCTCGTCCGGCTTGGAGTACAGGAAGAGCTGCCTGCGCCCCGTCTGCATCGCTTTTTTCAACAGAGCGGAGGTCACCGTCGCGGCGACGCCCTCCCCCTCAAGCTCCCGATCGACCGCGATCCCCTGCAGAATATTCCCCACCAGGGAGCCAGTCGCGACAAGACGTTCTTCCTCGAAAAATCCCAGGATCACGGATTCGTTTCCCGGAACCGTGAGGCCCCTCGACGCCAGCAATCGCGAGCGTTCCTCCATCTCCTTCGGCGAGACCAGCGCCCGCTCCTCCAGTCCGAACATGCGCGCTCCCCCTTTCGACCGTTACGGTTCTTTCGTCAGCGCAACGCGGGCGGCGTTGAGCGCCCCGCCGGCGAGCAGAATCTCCCGCTGTCTCCGCGAAAGCCCGTGGCGCGTTCTGATACGAACTCCCGTCGTCACATTCCGCACCTCGACAAACTCCCCTTCGAGGCAAGAGTGCAGATTTACCAGCTCCAGCCGGTCCCCTTGCGCGATCTTCTCAAGATCGGCCCTGTCCTCGAAGAGCAGCGGAAGAATCCCCGCGTTCACCAGGTTCTGCCTGTGGATCCTTGCGTACGAGACGGTGATGATCGCCTTGACGCCGAGAAAGAGCGGCGAGAGGGCCGCATGCTCCCTGCTCGACCCCTGCCCGTAGTTCTCCCCCGCGACGAGGATTCCTCCTCCTGCCTTGCGCGCGCGCTCCGGGAAGGAGGAGTCGACGATGTTGAAGCAGTACTCGGAGATGGCGGGGAGGTTCGAGCGCAGCGACATAATCCGGCTGCCCGCGGGAAGGATGTGATCGGTCGTGATGTTATCCCCCATCTTCAACAGCACCTCGCCCTGTATCTCATCGGCCATGGGGAGGAACTCGGGAAGCGGCTTGATGTTCGGCCCCCTGCGGATCTCGACGGAACTGCCGTCCTCCGGAGGAAGGAGCACCATCGAATCGTCGACGATATACTTCTCGGGCAGCCGCACCTCGACGGCCTCGCCGAGCGTCCTCGGATCGGTGATCACACCCCCGAGCGCCGAAACCGCGGCCGTCTCCGCGCTCACCAGATGTACCAGCGCGTCCTTCGTGCCGGAGCGCCCCTCGAAATTCCGGTTGGACGTCCGCAGCGACACGCCGCCGCTGCACGGCGCCTGGCCGATGCCGATGCACGGGCCGCATGCGCTCTCAAGCAGTCGCGCGCCCGCAGTTATGAAGTCCGTCAGAATACCGTTCTTCGTAATCATCAACAGCGTCTGGCGCGAGCCTGGAGCGATGCAGAGGCTGGTGCGCTCCGCGACGCGCCGTCCGCGCAGAATCTCCGCAGTCCGCGCGAGGTCAAGGTAGGAAGAGTTCGTACAGCTTCCGATGAAGCACTGGTCGACGGGCATGCCCGCGACCTCGCGCACCGGGACCACCTTGTCGGGCGAGTGCGGCAGCGCGATGAGCGGTTCGAGCGTCGACAGGTCGATGACGAGCGTCTCGTCGTACTCCGCGTCTCCATCGGCGGCAAGGGGCCTGAAGTCCGTTCCTCTCCCCTGCGCCTCGAGGAAACGCCTGGTCTGCTCGTCGCTCGGGAAGATGGACGTCGTCGCGCCGAGCTCCGCCCCCATGTTCGTGATCGTCCCGCGCTCCGGGACAGTGAGCGTCGAAACACCATCGCCGCAATACTCAAGGATTTTTCCGACGCCCCCCTTTACGGTGAGAACGCGGAGCACCTCCAGAATGACGTCCTTCGCCGCAACCCACGGACGGAGACGCCCCTTCAACTCCACCTTGAGCACCTTCGGCCGGGGGATGGAGAACGGAACGCCCGCCATCGCAAGGGCGACGTCCAGCCCTCCCGCGCCCATGGCGAGCATCCCCAGAGCGCCCCCCGTAGGCGTGTGGCTGTCGGAGCCCAGGAGCGTCTTTCCGGGAACGCCGAAGCGCTCCAGATGTACCTGATGACAGATACCGTTCCCCGGCCTGGAGAAGAGCAGCCCGTATTTCGCCGCGACGTCCTGAAGGTAGTTGTGGTCGTCGGCGTTCTCGAACGTCGCCTGCAGCGTGTTGTGGTCCACGTAGCTCACCGAACGCTCGGCGCGTGTCCGCGGAACGCCTATGGCCTCGAACTGGAGATACGCCATGGTCCCCGTCGTATCCTGCGTCAGCGTGTGGTCGATCTTCAGCGAGACTTCGCCGCCTTCCGGCGCTTCATTCACGAGATGTTCCCCGATCACTTTCCAGACAAGATTCTTGCCCATCTTCCCGCCCCCTCGTGCAAATATACAAAATACAGTTTATTGACCCACTTTACAGCGTTGCTTTCAGGGGCTATTATACGACATGGATGCTGGATGTTGGATAGTGGATCCAACTTTTATTGGAAAAAAACAAAAAAACTCTCAAGGAGATGATCGCGTGCCGCTCTTGAAGAACGTCCCGGAACTGCGAACGAAGCCAATGCGCGACGTCATCTACGAACACCTCCGAAAGGCGATCATCCGCGGCGAACTGAAAGCGGACGCGACGTTCACCGACGGCGAGATCGCCGACGAGTACGGAGTCAGCCGCACCCCGGTCCGGGAGGCGGTGCAGAAGCTCGAGGCGGAAGGGTACATCGAACGGGTTCCGATGAAGGGAAACCGAATCTGCTCCGTTTCTCCTTATGAACTGGCGAACTCTTTCGCCATACGAAAAGCCCTCGAAACGCTTGCGGTGCGTTACGCCGCCGTCCGCATCACCGACGAGGAGCTGGACGCAATGCGCGAGCTTCTTGCGCAGGCTGACAAGGCCTTCGCCGAGTTCAGCGATAATGAATTGCTCGACCGTTTCTTTCCCATCGTGAAGAAATTCAACAAGATCGCCTTCGAGGCGTGCAGGTCCGAACGGCTTGCGGAGCTTGTCTGGGCCCAGCGGGAGCTCTTCGACCGCTATATGGTCATGCGGATCATTTTGCCGAACAGGATCAACAAGAGCCTCTCCCGCCGGAAACTGCTCTGCGAAGCGCTTGCCGCGCACGACCCGGAGAGAGCAGCCTCCGTCTGGACGGAGCATCTGGACGAGTCGTTCGTCATCTGGCGCGAGAAGTCGGGGTACGCGAAGGAACTGGAGGATTTTCAGTTTTTTTAGGGCTGGTACCGCTCTTCAATAAGGAGCGGAGTAGCAAAAATTCTAGTACAGAGGGGGAAACAAAGGTATGAAGAAGCTGTTTGCAGTTGTGTTGCTCGTCGTGTTGTTCGCCGTCGCGGGAACCGCCTCCGCCGAATGGAAGCCCTCCCGCACCATCGAGCTCATCGCTCCGGCCAACCCCGGCGGAGGATGGGATATGCTGTGCCGTACCGTCCAGAAGGCGCTGACTGATGAGAAGCTCGTCGAAAAGAACGTCATCGTCGTCAACAAACCGGGCGGCGGCGGCGCCACCGGATGGAACTACCTGAAGGGCAAGAAGGGGCAGGGCGAGTACCTCTCCGCAACGTCCACGCTGCTCATGCTCAACAACCTTCTCGGCAAGAGCGAGATCACCTACAAGGACGTCACCCCCATCGCCGCTCTGCAGACGGAGTGGATCTCCATCGCGGTCGAGCAGGACTCCCCCTGGAAGACCGTGAAAGATCTCTTCGAGGCCATCAAGGCCGATCCGTCCTCCGTGCCCGTAGGCGTCGGCCCCACACTCGGCAACAACGACCACCTGATGTTTCTGGAACTCGCCCAGGAGTTCGGCGTCGAGCCCGCAAGCATCAAGTTCATCGTCTACCCCGGCGCGGGCGGCGAGATCGTCCCGGCGCTTCTCGGTGGCCACGTAAAGGCCACGACAATAGGCCTCGGCGAAGTTCTTGAACAGCACAAAGCCGGCAAAATGCGGATCATCGGCGTGAGCGCCGACCAGAAGCTCGACTTCCTTCCGGACGTCGACACCTTCACAGCGCAGGGCGTCAATCTCGTCTTCCCGCACTGGAGAGGCATCATCGGCGCTCCCGATCTGACTCCGGAGCAGGTGAAGTACTGGGACGACGTCTTTACAAAGATGGTACAGACCGAGACGTGGAAGACCCTCATCGCGAACCTCGGCTGGAGCAATTTCTACCAGAACTCCGCCGAGCATACGGCCTTCCTCGAGAAGAGCACCACGGACTTCGACAAGCTGCTGACGCAGGTCGGGCTGAAGAAGTAGCTCGAATTCCTTTCGGCGGGGAGATCGACGGATTTTCCCGCCGTCTTTCTTTTCTGAAGAAACAACAGAAAACGGAGGTTGCAGAATGAGCAAAAACTTCATGAGCGGACTGCTCTCTCTCGTCTTGGGAGCAATCTATTTTTTTACGGCGACGCAGTTTCCTGAAGTGACGGCGGGAGACAGAACAGGGCCGAAGCTCTTCCCTCTGATCATCGGGAGCGTCGCCATGATCGCCGGAGGGCTTCTCTGCGTCCTGGACAGAAGAAGCGGAAAATCGAAGCCTATCGAGTGGGGTTTTGTCGCGGACCGCGCGGTGTGGTCGAAAATTCTCGTCATCATGCTGCTGGGAATATCCTACGGTCTTGTCCTCGACTCCTGGGGCTACCTTGTCGCCACAACAATTTTCATGTTCTGCATAACGATGCTCATCAACCGGGGGCACTTCGTCCAGAATCTTCTCATCTCCATCCTTTTCCCCGTGGTCACATACGCGGCCTTCGCAGTGGCTCTTCAGCTGAGCCTCCCTCGCGGCATCATCGAGAACATGCTCCCCTTCTAGGAGGTCGGCACACATGGACGCTATCTTTCAAAATCTCGCAATAGGATTCTCCACCGCCATCACGGCCTACAACATACTGTGGGTCTTCATCGGAGGCCTTCTCGGCACCGTCATGGGAATGCTCCCCGGCCTCGGTCCCGCAACCGGCGTCGCCATCCTCATCCCCATCACCTACGGGATGAACCCTTCGACGGCCCTCATCACGATGTGCGCCGTCTACTACGGAGCCATGTTCGGCGGCTCCCGCGCCTCGATCATGATCAACACTCCGGGAGACGCCTCCGCGATCGTCTCCTGCTTCGACGGCTACCCCATGACGAAGAACGGAGAGGCCGGAGCGGCGCTTGCCATCTCCGCCATCGCCTCATTCATCGGCGGCACGATCGGCATGCTGTTTCTGGTCTTTCTCACCGGCCCCATCGCGGACGCCGCGCTCCGCTTCGGCCCCGCGGAGATGTTTTCGCTGATGCTCTTCGCGCTTGTCGCGACCATCACGCTCGCCGAAGGCAGTCTTCTGAAGGGCGTCATCGCAATGTGCATCGGCTTCATGCTTTCAACAATCGGCATCGACGCGCTGACCGGCATCCTCCGCTTCACCTACGGCGTCGAGGAGCTGCAGGACGGGATCGACTTTCTTGTGGTGATGATAGGAGTGTACGCCATCTGCGAGGTCTTCAAGAACCTGAAGAATCTGGAGACGAAGTACAACCTCGACTCGAAGAGCATCGGCAAGGTGTGGGTGAGCTGGCCGCAGTTCAAGAAGTGTATCATGCCCATGCTCCGCAGCTCTCCCCTCGGCTTCTTCGTCGGCGTGCTCCCGGGAATGGGCGCGAGCATCGCCACCTTCATGTCCTACGCTATGGAGAAGAACCTGAGCAAGACGCCGGAGAAGTTCGGCAAGGGGGCCATCGAAGGACTCGCGGCGCCCGAGGCGGCGAACAACTCCTGCGCGGCGGGCGCGATGGTGCCGCTGCTCACGCTCGGCATCCCCGGCTCCGGAACGACGGCGGTCATGCTCGGCGCGCTGATGATGCTCGGCGTCAAGCCCGGGCCGATTCTCTTCTCCCAGTATCCGGAGATCGCGTGGGGCGTCATCGCCTCCATTCTCATCGGCAACATCATCCTCGTCATCATCAATCTGCCGTTGGCCATTCCTCTTGTGCAGCTCCTGAAGCTTCCTCAGAGAGTTATGATGCCGCTCATCCTGGGCATGGCCTTCATGGGAACGTACTTTCTGAATTACAGCTCCTTCGATTTCATCCTCGTCATGGGGTTCGCCCTCGGCGGGTACATCTTCTCCAAACTCGAAATACCGCTGCCTCCGATGATACTGGCTCTTATCCTGGGAGGCACCACGGAACAGTCGTTCCGGAACTCGATGTCGCTCTCGGACGGTTCGCTCGGCATCTTCTTCTCGAAACCGATCTCCGTGACGCTCATCGCACTCGCGGGCCTCTCGCTCGTCTACTCTCTGCTGAAAAGAAGGAAGCATGCCCAATGACTACATTTTTGGACCGTCCCCGGCGGTCCCTGCTTTACATACCGGGGAACAATCCCGGCATGATCCAGAACTGCGCCATCTACGGTTCGGATGGAGTCCTCCTCGACCTGGAGGACTCCATCTCCATATCCGAGAAGGACTCGGCCCGCAAGCTGGTGAAACACGCGCTGAAGACGCTCGACTTCGGCACGGTGGAGCGCGTCGTGCGCATCAACGGGCTGGATACCCCCTTCTTCAGGGACGACCTTGAAGAGATCGTCCCCTCGCGCCCGGACGCCGTGAGAATTCCCAAGATAGACTCCCCGGACGATATCCGGACCGCCGACGAGATCATCACACGGCTGGAGCGCGAGCACGGCATGGAAGCCGGTTCCGTACGCATCCACGCGATGCTCGAAACGGCGCGGGCGATCGTGAACGCGCACATGATCGCCGCGTCCTCACCCCGTATTCTCGGCCTCACCATCGGCGGACAGGATCTCGCAGCCGACCTTGGCATCAAGGCGACCCGCGAAGGGCTGGAGATGCTCTACGCGAAGAGCGCCGTCATCCTTGCGGCGAAGGCGAACGGCCTGCTCGCGTTCGATACGGTCTACACCGACATCAACAACCCGGAGGGACTCCGCGAACAGGCAAGGATGTCGGTCTCGCTGGGCTTCTCCGGCAAGGCCGCCATTCACCCCTCCCAGATCTCGATCATTCACGAAGCGTTCGCTCCGGACGAGAAAGAGGTCCGGAAGGCCGAGCGCATCGTCCGGGGGGCACAAGAGGCCGAGGAGCGCGGACTGGGCGTCGTAGCCGTCGACGGCCGCATGGTGGACGCGCCCGTGGTCGCGCAGGCCGTGCGGACGCTCGAACTTGCCCGTCTGGCAGGAATGGAGGTCGAGGGCCTATGAAACCGGAGAATCTTGTGAAGAACGGCATCGGAAGAGAGGTTCCGACGTTCGTTCCGGGGCTCGGAGAGTTCGCTCCCTACGCGGGACCGCGCGCACGGCTCGACGGGAAGCACCTCTGGACGCCGACGCTCTACCCCAGAAAAATCGCCGCGCCGACGACGAACAAGGTGGCGCGCAGCCTCAAGGAAGCGATCGAGAAATCGGGGCTCCGCGACGGCATGACGATCTCCTTCCATCATCACTTGAGGAACGGGGACGCCCTCGTCGGGATGACACTCTCGCTGCTCGACGAGATGGGCCTGCGGAACATCACGCTCGCTCCGAGTTCGCTGGGCGACTCGCACGACTGCGTCGCCGACGCCGTGCGCAAGGGAGTCGTTACGCGCCTGAACACATCTGGCGTCCGTGGAGAGGTCGGCAAAGCAATATCGAACGGCGAGTTCGAGCTTCCCGTGATGATTCGCAGCCACGGAGGGCGCGCGCGAGCTGTCGAGGAGGGGAGCCTTCACATCGACGTCGCCTTCCTCGCGGCGCCTGCCTGCGACAGGCTCGGCAACTTCACCGGTTCGGCGGGCAAGACGGCCTGCGGCTCGATGGGGTACGCGATGCTCGACGCGCGCTACGCGGATCATGTGATCGCCGTGACCGACAACCTCGCGGAGTATCCGCTCGCGCCGCGCATCTCGGTTCCGCAGTATCTTGTGGATCAGGTGGTCGTGGTGGACTCCATCGGCGATCCCTCGAAGATCGCCACAGGGGCCACCCGCGTAACCCGCGACCCCGTGCAGCTCAGGATCGCGGAGCTGGCGTTCGGCCTCCTCAAGGCCTCGGGGACGCTGAAGAACGGCTGCTCCTTCCAGACCGGCGGCGGCGGCCCCAGCCTCGCGGTGGCGCGCTACGTGAAGGAGTACATGAAATCGCACGCAATCAGGGGGAGCTACTGCATCGGTGGCATCACCGGCTATATGGCGTCCATGCTGGAGGAGGGGCTCTTCGACGCGCTCTTCGACGTGCAGAGCTTCGACGCGGCCGTGACCTCGTCGATAGCGAACAACCCGCGGCACATCGAAGTGGACGTCTCCTGCTACGCCAACCCCTTCAACAAAGGGTGCCTTGTGAACGACCTCGACGTGGTCATCCTCGCCGCGCTTGACGTCGACGCGGACTTCAACGTCGACGTGCTCACCGGGCACGACGGCGTCCTTCGGGGCGCGTCCGGCGGGCACTCCGACACGGCGGCCGGGGCGAAGCTTACCGTCATCACAATTCCCTCGATGCGCAACGGCGTGCCCTCGATACGGAACCGTGTGCAGACGGTCGTGACGCCGGGAGAGACCGTGGACGTCATCGTTACCGAACGGGGAATGGCCATCAACCCGCTCCGAGAGGACCTTCGGGCCCTCGCCTCCGACGCGGGGCTCCCCGTGAAGGACATCCGGCAGCTGAAAGCGGAGATCGAGAAGGTCACCGGCATCCCGGACGAGGTGCGTTTCGGCGACGAGATCGTGGGGCTGGTGGAGTACCGGGACGGCACGGTTATCGACACGATACGGAAAGTGCTGTAGTCCCAAGACGCCGGAAGCTCCATCAATAATTCGAAGGCCGAGAGGAATCGCCGCACGCGGCGAAGCCCCCTCGGCCTTTCCTGTTTCTTTCGGTTGAGGCCCCGGTTCGGCAAAGGGGGCTGTCTCTCTTGGCGCCTCTACGGCACCGCCCTCGTCATGCCGCCGTCGGCGAGGATCGTCTGCCCGGTGATGTACGTATTCGCCTCCGACCCGAGGAAGACGGCGAGCCGCCCGTATTCCTCGGGGTCGCCGTACCGTCCCATCGGAATTCGCGAGAGAGACGCTCTGCTAACCTCCTCGATAGACAGCCCCTTCTTCTCGGCCAGCGAGCGGTCGAGCGACCGGATGCGCTCCGTGTCGAAGCGCCCCGGCCCGATAGCGTTCACGAGGATGCCGTAGGGAGCGAACTCGGAGGCGAGGCTCTTTGTCAGCCCGATCACCCCGAGCCGGAACGTGTTGGAGAGAATGAGGTTCTCGATGGCCTCCCGCACCGAAGAGGACGTCGAGTTGACGATGCGCCCCCAATCGCGCTGTTTCATATACGGAAGCACCTCGCGGATCGCCCGAACGTAGCTCAGCAGCGTCAGTTCGAAAGCTCCCGTCCACGCCCCGTCGTCGAACATCTCGAACGTCCCGGCGGGAGGCCCTCCCGCATTGTTCACCAGCACGTCCACGCTGCCGTGCTTCTCTGCGGCGAAGCATACCAGCCTATGCAGTTCCTCGGCCTTCGTGATGTCGCACTGCTGAAAACGAGGCGTGTTCCCTGTTACCCCGTGCAAGTCCGCCGCCGCTCTTTCAAGCTTCTCCGCTCCCCTTCCGGCGAGCACCACGTCCGCTCCCTCCTTCAGGAACTCTCCGGCCACGGCCTTCCCGAGCCCGGAACCCGAGGCCAAAACAAGCACAGTCTTTCCTTCCAGTCCGAAGTGCATCAGTCACCCCTCCTTCGAATACTGCTCTCAAAAACTATTTCTTATTTTACACCTTCTTCGCGGACATCTCACGGCGTTTACCCCCTGGGGGCTATCCGGAATCCCCGAGTCCGGTGTAGAATATAAAAAATCCTGTACCATACTGTGAAAAAAGTGCCCTCACTGAAAGGAGCGGAGAATAATGAAGAGCTTGACGTTGAAAACGAGATTATGGATTCTCGCGCTTATCCCGGTTTTCGGCATACTTAGTGTGACAGGCGTCTTGATGTACTCGGCGAACGCCATCTACAACGACCTTCTCGCCCAGATTCACCAGGAAGCCTTCGTGGCGCAGAGCCTGGTGCTCAACGGGGACCGCGACCTGTACCAGGGGCTCGTGGCGAAGCAATCCATACTGCAAGGGGGCGCTGGAAAGGACTTTGACAAAAACCTCAAGGATTTCCGGGAGAACGTGGCGCAGGTCACGGAGCGGCTTGGCAACGCCGAAAAACTCCTTGCACGCAACAAGGCCGCGTGGGAACCGTTCCGGCTTGAGGGGAAAACGGAATCCGTCTTCGACAAGTTCAATACGCTGAACAAGGACTTCCCGGCGTGGATTAAAGAGTCGGAACAGCAGCTCGACGATATCCGGACGGGAAAGCTTGCGCACGGCTCCGTGCAGCAGATCGAGGATCCTCTGTTCAAAAAAGTCCGGGGGAACATCAACGAGATCGGCGAAATCCTGGACATCGGCGCCGAAAACAGCGCGCTGGCGAACAAACAGCGTATGACGGCGGCGAATATCTCCATGGGCGCGGTGGCGATTTTCGTCGCGCTTTTGGCAGTTGTCATCGCGTTCACCACCATCCGGAAGATACGCCGTTCGGTCGCTTCCATTCTCGCGGCATCGAAGGCCGGTAAGGAGGGGAATCTGACAGTCCGGACCTCCATGACGGGAGACGACGAACTTGCGGCCGTTGGCCATTCGCTCGACGCCATGCTCGACAGCCTCCGCGAGGTTATCTCCGAGCTTCAGAAGAAATCGGTCGCCCTTTCCACGCTCTCGGAGAACACGGCCGCTTCCTGCGAGGAGGTCACCAGCACCACCAACGAGGTCGCGGAGAGCAACAGCAAGCTTGCCGAAGAGGTCAGTCTGGGGCGCAGCAGCGCCGTCGACGCCTCGCGCAACATCCTCGACATGAACACCGTCATCCAGTCCGCACAAGCGGTCGCCGCACGGGCCAACGAAAACTCCCGCGAAATGGCGGAAGCGGCGGCGAAGGGAAGGGAGACGGTCGCCTCCTCCATCGGTCACATGGAGGGAATCCGGGATGCCGTCGCGGACACAGGGAAGACCATCTCGCAACTCAACCAGTATTCTCAGAGAATCGGCGTCGTGGGTACGACCATCACCTCGCTCGCGGACCAGACCAACCTCCTCGCGCTGAACGCGGCCATCGAGGCTGCCCGAGCGGGCGAGGCCGGACGAGGATTCGCCGTCGTCGCCGACGAGGTGCGCAAGCTCGCCGAGCAGTCGCAGCAGGGAGCGCGGGAAGTTGCGGAGCTTGTGGAACGGATCCTCCGGGGAACCTCCGACGCGGTGACCTCCATGGAGAAGAGCCTGCACGACGTCGAAGAGGGGGTCGCCATTGCGCACGTCGCGGGAGACGCGCTGGAGAAGATCATGACGGCGACGAAAAGCTCCGTGGACGACATCCGGCTGATCATCGAAGCCACGGAACAGGAGGCCGACAAGGCGGAAGTCGTCGTCGCGTTGATCGACAGAACATCGTCGGTGATGGAGAACGCGGATATGCAGGTGCAGACCGTGGCTGCCTCCATGGAAGAGACTGCGGCGGCCATGGAGAACGTCGCGAGCGGCGCCACCGAGGTAAACAGCACCGCGGAGGACCTGCGCAGGCTTGCGGAGCGATTCATCGTCGACGGGGAAAGCGGCGGGCAGCTCGCCCTTCCCGGGAGAAAATCCTGACGGGAAAAACGCACACGCCCGATGAGTTTGACAAACGCCCCCTCGCTGCGAGGGGGCGTTTGCGTGTCTCTTTACAGAACGCTGGTGAACGCGGACTCAGGCATCCGATCCGTCGTTCTCAGTCCAACTCGGCAATGGCGTCGATCTCCACCAGCATACCGAAGAGCTGGCTCTGCACGGTGATCCGCACAGGGTACGGCTCGGTGAAGAACTCCTTGTACACCTCGTTGTACCCCTGGAAATCGCGGTCGAGGTTCGTCAGGTGCGCCGTCACCTTGACCACCTGGTCCATCGTCGCGCCGCCCGCCTCCAGGATTGCTTTGATGTTCTTAAGCACTTGCCGCGTCTGTTCCTTAATTCCTTCTGGATTCTTCCCCGTCTCGGGATTTCTAGGGCCCTGTCCCGAAACGTAGACGCGGTTGCCGCAGACCAGCCCCTGGGAGTACGGCCCGATGGGATCCGGCGCTTTGTCAGTACGGATAACCTTTTTCACTGCAATCATCCTCTCGTAAGTTTTTCTCCCCCCCTTCCGCGAAAAAAACGCCGGACATGCAAGGAAAGAGACTTTCTTTGCTATCATTGTATCCGAAAAAGCTCTCGAACGGGAAGCCATACTCTTGTCAGGAGGATGCAAAGAATGAATATCCGAAAGTTTGAAGTGCTGCGGCGGATCTCCGACCTCGGCGTGGTAGGGATCATCAGGACTCCGGACATCGAGAAGGGCGTGGCGGCGGCGGAGGCGGTTTTCGAAGGAGGCATCGACGTGCTCGAGGTCTCCACGACCTTCCCGGGCGCCCTCGATACCATGAAGGAGATCATCGAACGCGGCCGCTGCAAAGGGTTGATACTCGGCGCGGGAACAGTCGCCGACGCAACGACGGCGCGCCTCTGCATCGACGCGGGGGCGGAGTTCATCGTCTCTCACTGCTTCAGCGAGGAGGTTGCGCGGATGTGCAACAGGTCCGGCATCGCCTACATGCCCGGCGTGGGGACGGTCACCGAGCTCGTCCGCGCGATGGAACACGGTGTCGACGTCGTGAAGGCATTTCCGGGAGAAGTGCTGGGGCCTAAGTTCATCAAAGCGGTCCACGGTCCCCTGCCCGGCGCGCAGATCATGCCGATCGGCGGCGTGGCGCCGGGCAACCTTGACGACTGGTTCCAGGCGGGCGCCTTCGCCGTAGGGCTCGGAAGCGCGCTCCTGAAACCGGCGGGAACGGAAGGAGACTTCCAAGCCATCAGCGAGACAGCCGAACGGATCGTCACCCAGATTGCCCAGATCCGCGCTCATCTATAAGGCGAAGTCCGCCGCAGGAGGGAAGAGAGGATGTCATCACACTGGATAGGCGTTTTCGCGGCGCTGGTCACCGGCGTCGCATGGGGGGTCGTCAGCCCGCTCGGCCGCATGCTCGCCCTTCGGGGCGCCGACATGACGACCGTGGTCGTCGTACGGACGCTTCTGGCGGCATGCATTCTCTTTCTCTGGCTCCTGCTGAAAAATCCCCGGTCTCTCCGCATTTCTTTCAAGGACGGATTGGTGCTTCTTGCGTACGCCGTCCTCGCCATTCCACTCACGGCGACCGGATTTTTGTATTCTCTGAAGTACCTTACGGTTCCGGCGGCGCTCATCATCCACTACACATTCCCCCTCGCCACGCTGCTCGGAGGGCTCTGGATCACCGGGGAACGGCCGACCGCCCCGCAGTACATCGCCGCGCTCCTTGTCATCGCGGGCGTCTGGCTCGGCGTCTTCTCATCCGGTACGGCCGACGGGAGCTTTTCGCTTCTCGGGGTCTTCTGGGGGTTGCTCGCGGTCGTCGGGCTTTCGGGCCAGTTTCTGATGGGGCGGGTGTTGCTCTCGGGCAAACGCCTCTCCGGTGTGCTCCTGATCTTCTACTCCCACCTGTTCGGCGGTCTGATCATGGCCGCGCTCAAGACTGTTTTCTCGGGGTGGGGCGACCTGGCAGCGATGCAGCCCTCGGACTGGGGAGCGATCGCGATCATGGCGCTCGTCGGCAGCGTGCTCGGGCTCATCGCGTACTGCTATTCCCTGCGCTACGTCACTGCAGCGACGGCGAGCCACGTCTGCACCGTGGAAATTCCCTCGGGGATCGGCCTTGCCGCTCTCATGAGCGGTGAAATCCCAACGCTCCAGGAGATCAACGGCAGTCTGCTGATCATCCTTGCGATCTTCCTCGCCGCCCTTCCCGAGGACTTCCTGCGCAGACTGCGGAAGGAACGTGTCGTCCTGAAGTAGGCGGGAATCCGTTCTTTCTAAAAAGTAACCCAAAATAAAAGGAAGGAACCGGCTTCGGGCGGTTCCTTCCTTTTATTTTGCGCTTTGAAAAAACTCTCAGTCCAGATAGGCGATGCGCTTGTTCTTCTCCTCGATGAACCGCTCGCGGAACAAGTGCTCGATAAGGAGGTCGGTATCCTCCTTCGAAACCTGCCCCTGAAAGAGCGTTTCGATGCTCGACGCCAGCGTCTTGCGTATCTTCGGACGGCGCGTCTTGTCCTGTTTCTTCAGTATTTCCAGCACTTTGGCGTACTTCTGCGCGAGCTCCGGGGCGAGGACGGGCTTCTCCTTGATCTCCTCGAGCGTGATGATGCGCTTGACCCTCTGGCCGAACTTGACGACGTGCTTGATCAGCGGGTCGTACCCCGCGTCCTTCGAGAGAATGTAGTGGGTCACAGTATTGTTCGTGTGGTACTTCGCCAGGTAGTACGCGATATGAAAGTCCAGCGCGTTCCGCCCCACGCCGCTGATGGAAATCCACTCCACCCGTTCGCCGAGCGGTTGCATCCGGACTATGGTATCGGTGGGAATCTTCTTCTGATTCTCCCCGATGAAAATGAGGAACTTCGTCCCCTCCACATCTTCGATATGGACTCCCGGAAGATTCTCGTAATCAATGTAGACAACCTTTCTCATCGGCGCCCCCTTTGGTCGGTTAAGAATTCGATGATTGCGCGTACAAACTCGTTTCCCCGCTCCATGTGGATGGAGTGGGCCGCCCCCTCGATTATTTCGAGCGTCGCATCCGGCAGGCGGGCTGCAAACTCCCGGCATTCCCCCGGCGTGAACAGAAGATCCTCCGCGCCGGCAAGCACCAGGGTCGGCGCGGTAATCTTCGGCATGTCGGCGGCGACGTCAAAAGCGCGGACCGCCTCGACCTGGTTCCGGAAGGAGACCGTCTCCTGAGGCCACGGATAGTTCAACGCATAGTTTACCGCGGCGTCGAGCATACCGGGCTGCTCGAAAAACGCGGGGGTGAACAACCAGTAGAAGAAGTTGCGGAACCAGAGGACGGGATCGGCGCCGCGTTCAAGCGTTTCCAAAGCATCGGAGAAAAGGGCCGCATTTCGTGCCGAGAACTTTGAACCCGTTCCGGCGAGCACAAGCCTGTCCACAAGTTCGGGAAAGCGAATCGCCAGTGTCTGCGCGACGAATCCCCCCATCGAGTGCCCGAGAACGTGCACTTTTTCGTATCCGAGGGAGCGGACCAGCGCGGCGCAGTCATCCGCCATCCTCTCGATCGAGACCGGGGCGTCCGCGGGCTTGGAGCGCCCCATTCCCCGGTTGTCGGGGCAGATGACGGTAAAATGCTCCGCAAGCGGAGGCGCCGAAGAGCCCCAGCTCTGCGAGTCCGACGCCATCCCGGCGATCAGCAGCAGAGGCGGCCCGTCGCCGTGCACCTCGTAGTACAGCTCGACATCGCTCAACGTGAGCATTGCGGCCAGCGCCAACATCGCCATCACAAAACCCCTTTCAGATAAATGAAGAGCGGGAAAAAGACTTCCATAACCCGCCGTTCTCCGGTCATTCCATAAGGGCACGGGCGGACGGCATTACTATACCACGCGACGGCTCTTTTCAGAAAGAGACCAAACGCCTCCCGAAAGAAAGCGCTCCACGCTTCACTCTTTCGCAACCGGGTTTTCCGGGGAAACGTCTCCCACTTCGTTCGGACGGGTTCTTTCTTCGATGAAGCGCTTCAACCTCCCGAACTCAAACTCGAGCGCTCCGATAAGAGAAGCGGCTTTGTCCATCGCTCCGTTGCGTACGGCATTCTCTACCGCGAACGCCGCGCTTCGGACCCTCTCCGCTCCGATGCCCGCCGCAGCTCCCTTGATTGCGTGCGCGGACATCTCCGCGGAAGCGGCGTCTCCCGTTGCAAGGGCCTCTGAAAGCGCAGAAAGCTGCGCCGGCGCGTCCTCCAGAAAGCCTGTGATGATCTCTTCGAGCATCTCTTCATCCCCGAGAAGACGTTCCAACAGGATGTTCCTGTCCCAGACCGACTCCAGATGTTGCGCTTCCATTTCCCTGGCTCCTTCCGTCGCAACGTCCTCAAACGGCCCTTCTTCCTTCTCCCGGCGGGGGAGCCAGCGTTCCAGCACAGCGAGCAGCGCATCGCGAATAATCGGCTTGGCGAGGTAGTCGTTCATGCCCGCTTCAAGGCATTTCTCCCTGTCTCCGGGCATGGCGTACGCAGTCAGTGCAATAACGGGAATATTCCGGACGTCGCCCTCCATGCGGCGGATTCTGCGGGTTGCCTCGTATCCATCCATCATGGGCATCCGGCAATCCATCAACACAAGGTCGTAAGAGCATGAGGCAAGGGCTTCGAGCGCAGCTTCGCCGTTTTCGGCGGCATCCGCCGTCACGCCGATCTTCTTCAGCATGCCCAGGGCAACCCTCTGGTTAGTGATATTATCCTCGGCCAGCAAGATTCGTCGTCCCCGCCGTTCAAAACCGGACAGGGGCTCTTCTGTCGCGCCCCGTGCGCCGGCCGCAGAAAACTCAGCCTCGCTCAACTTCTCCAGGACGACCGTACACCAGAACTCGGATCCTTTCCCCTCTTCGCTCCGTACCCCTATTTCGCCTCCCATCAAGGCGACAAGCTGTTTCGAAATTACAAGACCAAGCCCTGTGCCGCCGTACTTTGCGGAGATCGACGCGTCTCCCTGGCTGAACTTTTCAAAGAGCAGCTCCATTGTTTCGGGGCTGATTCCTATTCCCGTATCCCGAACGGTGAAACGCAGAGACGCACAACGCGCATCCTGCCCGACCAGCGAGACGGTTGTCGTCACTTCGCCGCGCTCCGTAAACTTGACGGCGTTGCTCGTAAGGTTGTTGAGTATCTGACGCAAACGGCCGGGATCCCCCCGGAACAGCGCCGGGACGTCCGGTTCGATGACGCAGCGCAGTTCCAGCCCCTTCTTCCGGGCAACGACGGCCATCACGGAGGTAAAATCCTTCAGGAGCGTCTCCAGGTTAAAATCAAGCGTTTCCAGCTCCAGCTTTCCGGCCTCAATCTTTGAGAAGTCGAGAATATCGTTGAGAAGAGAAAGCAGCGACTCGGCGCTCGACATCAAACTCCCGGCAAACCCCCGCTGCTCCTGCGTCAAACCGGTCTCCAGCAGCAGGCCGGTCATTCCAAGAATGCCGTTCATGGGCGTGCGTATCTCGTGGCTCATATTCGCCAGAAACGAGCTTTTCGCAACGTTTGCCGCCTGCGCGCGCTCGGCCATCTCGTTCGCCAGCTCCGTCTTCTGTTCGAGTTCTCTCAGCGCAGCGCGCAACGAATCCTCCGTTCGCTTTTGCTCGGTAACGTCCTCCCCGGCGCAGATGACATACTCCACACTGCCGTCGGCACGGAGCCGCGGCGTTTTCCAAATGGAGAGAAGCCGCTCTTCTCCGGAAGCGTCGCGGATCTTCTCGTCGGTACGGACAGGGCGGGCGTAGGCAAAAACCTCCGCGTTCGATCTCCGGCAGACCTCGACGACCTCGCCCGGCAGAAATTCGTACATGTCCCTGAACGACATCTCCTCCGCCCGCATCCCGTTGAAGTCGGCGTGCGCACGATTCACCGCGCCGTATGTGTGGTCGTCGGTCAGAAGCCAGATCTGCGTCGGAATGTTGTCGAGAAGGATACTCTGGTTTTCGTAGGCTTCTGCAAGCTCTTTCTCCGCTTTCTTTCTCCGCGCGGCGCTTCTCGCCAGGAGAAAGAGCGCCGCAAGCTGCAAGAGTACCGCAACGGACAACACCGTGATAAACGAACGCTCCTTGCGATGAAGAGAGGCTTCTGCGATCGTCCTCTCCGTTTCGTCGATCACCATGGAGAAGAGTACCTCTCTCCCGTCGAGCTCGATCGGGTAGGAGTAAACCCGTACATCGCGCACCGAACCGTCGGCAAGCCTGTGGCGAAAATCGAAGTGATTCTTCCGCAGCCTGGTCGCTTTTTGCATCTCGTCCTGCACCTGCTGCGGAGAGAGTGCATTGATGCTGCCGATTGTCATCCCCTGTAGCTCCGGGTAACCGTAGAAGCTGTGCGCTGCCTGATTCCCTGCCAGAATGAGTCCGCTCTCCGGATCGATGATGAGCATGGGCGCCCCGTGTCTGGAGAAGAGCTCTTCGCTGAAGAAGCGGCGGACGACAAGCTCGTCCCATGTCGCGGCCAATCCGTCCCCGGTTGTTTGAAGAAGAAACGAATACGGCGGAAGAAGCGACTCGGGTACGCCGAACGTTTTGAGCGCGGAGGCGTTGAAGGCGTACCGGTTGGGACTGTCGAAAACGACCGGGATATCCTCCGCCCTTTTTCCGTCCAGAATCTGCAGCGCAAGCGACGCGGCGATCTCCCCCTGAGACCGCCCGTGCACCACCTTTCCGCCGAAGAAACCGTACGAAAGCAGCGTATCCCAGCAGCTGAAGACGGGGGCGTCCGTTGCCCCGACGACGAACGTTCTGTTCTCCTCGACCGAGAGCCTTTTCCCTGAAGGGGAGAGGAGGTAGGAGAGGTAGAGGACGATATCTTCGGATGAAAGCTCCTTCAGCCGATTTGCGATCTCCTCCGGTTCGAAACCGTGCAAATACTGGAACGCCACTCTTCCCTTGAAGAAAGGTTCCGCGGCCTTTGCCATCTCCAGGTTGCGAATTTCGGCGGGGCGGAAACCGGCCACCACGGCGACCGTCTTCGCGGAAGGACGAAGCTTCAGGGCAATCTCTATCGTCTCCCTGACGGAGATCGCTTCGTTGACGCCCGTAATGTTTTTCCTTCCGCCGAGACGCCCCTGTGAAAAGTTATTGACCCCGCAGAAGACGACGGGAACGTCGCCGAAGAGCTCTCCGCCGTACTCCAGAAGAAAGCCAAGCGCTTCGTCGTCGCTGCAGAGGATGACGTCGAAAAGCGTTTTCCCGTGTGCGTACCGGCGGCGGAAGAGTTCGCGCGCCGCCTCCAGTTGGCTCGCCTCCGGAGAACGTATGGAGTCCAGATACTCCACGGAGAGCGATACGTCCTTCCGCCGGGGCGCCATCTCGTCGAGGATGCCTTGCTGGACGGAATCGGTCCACTCGTACCCCTGATGGAACGAGTGCAGCACGAGGATATTTTTCTTTTGTTGCCCGGCGTCAGCCCGCGAAACGCATCCAAGAATGAAGAGCAGCGACACAACGCCCGCGATCAGCGGTGCTGAAGAACGAAACAGAGTTTTTTTCAAGGAACAAAGAGATGGCAAGAACACCTCTTCACCAGCTTTCAGTTATAATAAAAGCGTCAATAAGCGCTATGGCGTGCGGCTTCCTAAAAAGCGAATTGTCATGTACTATTCATACCAAGCATTTGTAAATCTCACTATATCGCACAAAATCTTTGATGTAAAGAAAACATCGGGAAAGAACACACGAAGACGCTGCCTGGAGCAAACGGTGAATCGGCGCAAACAAAACCAGAGTATCCTTCTGTACTTTTTAGAAATAAAATTGAAAACAGCCTCCTACGAAAGGATGAAAAGAATGCGGCGGGACTATCTTCGGATGCTGGATACGCTCAAGGAAGGAGTCTACTTCGTCGACCTCGACAGAAAGATCACCTTCTGGAACAAGGGCGCGGAGCGAATCACCGGGTTTCGCAGAGAGGAAGTCGTCGGGAGCTCGTGCATGGACAACATCCTCGTGCACGTCGACTGCAAGGGAACCCAGCTTTGCAAAGAGGGGTGTCCGCTCCTCTACACCATGAAGGACGGCTCCTCCAGAGAGGCCGAGGTTTTTCTGCACCACAGGAGAGGACACAGGGTCGCCATCTCCGTGCGCACAACCCCGCTTGAGGACGACGAGGGAAACATCATCGGCGGCATCGAGCTCTTCAGCGAGCTCAACCCCGAGGAGAGCTTGCGTCAGCGGATGGAGGAGCTTGAACGGTGCGCGATGATCGACCCGCTCACCGGCGTGCCGAACAGGAGTTACCTGAATCCGGAGCTGGAACGCCTCTTCCGCTTATGGGAGGCTAACCGCATCCCGTTCGGACTGCTCTTCTTCGACATCGACCACTTCAAGCGGTTCAACGACACCTACGGACACGACGTCGGCGACCAGGTGCTGCGAACGGTCGCGCAATCGCTCTCATCCTCCGTCAGAAACTACGACAGCGTCGGACGCTGGGGGGGCGAGGAGTTCGTCGGCTTCTTCCCGAACGCAAACCCGGAGGTGCTCCTCCCGATCGCTGAAAAGCTTCGCCAGGTCGTTCGCAACTCCTGGGTCGAAATAGAAGGAGAACAGCTCTCGGTGACCATCTCCATCGGCGGCGCCTGTCCGGTCGAGGGCGATTCCCCCGAGAAGCTTCTGAAACGCGCCGACTCTATGATGTACAAGAGCAAACAGGACGGGCGGGACAGGGTCACGATAGGATAACAGACCGCCCGCTCATCCGCTCCGGCGGGGGAGAAGAGCAGCAGAAGGCCTATCGCGCTTCCTCCCGCTTCTCGCAGTATCGAGAACCACAGGTTGGAAATTTCTAAAGATCCAGCCAGGCGTTCCCCATGCCGTAGCGTATTTTTTCTTCATTGTCGATAAAGAGGCTCTCCATCACATCGTTCAGGTACGTGTAGCTCGTGATCGGACCGCCGTTCGACCCCACCGTGACATAGACGAGATCCCCCGCTTCAGGGTAGTAATAGAGCGTCCCGCCCACAGGCGGCTCCTGCCAGGGGAAGTCGACGGAGTAACAGGTTCCGGTGAACTGCTCCGGCACGTTCTCCGTGAACGGGAATCTCAGTTTGAAGACAACGCTCTTCCATGTGCTCTGCTTCCCCGTCTCCAAAGCCTTCACGGACTCGACAACCGCCGTCGCCTTGATCCTCGATTTTTCGGCCATGTTCGCATACGCCTCCGGAGGCATCACGCTCTCCGCGGGGACGCATGAAGCCGCAAAGAACAGAAGCAGCGTCCACGCAATAATCCGGCAACGCATCATGAATCCTCCCTCCTCTCATTCGGATTTCTAATCGCATCGCGAAGTCTTTTTTAGTATAGCCTCTACTGAAGATCTTCGCACCTTCGCCCCCTCATGATTTTTGAATTTTACCCCGTTGACGAAACGCCCGCTCTCCCCTACTATGCAGAAGAATTGCAATTTTCCGGAGGAGGACCGTTCATGACAAATAAATGGAGAAGCTCTGAGGTCTTTGCGGGTGCGCCGAATGCCGGGGCGCGGGCGCTGTGGAAGTCGATGGGGTACTGCGACGGAGATTTCGCCGAACGACCGGTCATCGGCATCGCGAACTCGTGGAACACGCTGGTTCCGGGGCACTTCAACCTGAATCAGGTCGCCGAACAGGTGAAGAAGGGGATCCACCGCGCAGGAGGGGTGGCGGCGGAGTTCGGCGTCATCGCATCGTGCGACGGCGTCTGTGAGGGACACAGGGGAATGCACTTCATCCTCCCCCAGCGCGAGGTCATCGCCGACTCCGTCGAGCTCGTCGCCGAAGCCCACCACATGGACGCGATCGTCCTGCTGGCCTCGTGCGACAAGATCGTCCCCGGCATGCTGATGGCGGCGGCCCGGCTCGACATCCCCGCGATCATGATCACCGGCGGACCGATGCTCGGCGGCGTGGAGTTCGACGGGCGCAAGACCGACGAAACGTCGCTCCACGAGGCGCTGGGAATGCTGACGGCGGGGCGCATCTCCGATGAGGAGTTTCATTCGCTCGAAAACCTCTGCGCGCCCACCTGCGGCTCCTGCTCCTTTTTCGGCACTGCGAACACGATGTGCTGCCTCGCCGAGGTCCTCGGGATGACGCTCCCGGGGAGCGCGCTGGTGCCCGCGGTCCACGCCGAACGGCTACGACTGGCCTGCGCAACGGGCGAGCGTATCTGCGAGATGGCTCGCGAGGGGTTGACGGCGCGGAAGATACTGAACGCCTCCTCCATCGTGAACGGCGTGCGGGCAACGCTCGCCATGAGCGGTTCCACCAACGCGGTGATGCACCTCGCCGCCATCGCCGCGGAGGCGGAAGCCGGCGTCGATGTGATGGAGCTCTTCTCCCGCCTTGAACAGGAGACGCCGCAGATCGTGCGGATCAACCCCGCGTCGAAGTGGAACACGGAGGACTTCTGGATGGCCGGGGGCATCCCCCGGATGCTGAAGAACATGCTCCCGATCATCGAAAAGGACGCCATGACCTGTACGGGGCGCACCGTTCAGGAAAACGTCACGGCATTCCGCTTCCCCTTCCCGAAGAACAACGAGGTGATGAAGACGCTGGAATCCCCCTTCTCGAAGCGGGGCGGGATCGCCGTCCTGCGGGGCAATCTCGCGCCGGACACCGGCGTAACGAAGCCGGGCGCCATCGACCCGACGCTCCACGTCTTCACCGGGGAGGCCCGCGTCTTCGATAGCGAGGACGAGGCGAACGCCGCCATCCTCGCCGGGAAAATTCACAAGGGAAACGTCGTGGTCATCCGCTACGAGGGGCCGAAGGGCGGCCCCGGAATGCGCGAGATGTACCGCGCGATGAAGTACCTCTACGGAATGGGGCTCAACAAGAGCACGGCTCTGGTGACGGACGGACGCTTCTCCGGCACGAACAACGGATGCTTTGTCGGGCATATCTCGCCCGAGGCCGCTGAGGGCGGCCCGATCGCCATCGTGCGCGACGGCGACAGGATCACCATCGACGTGATCGAGGGAAAGCTGCACCTTCACGTCGACGACGACGAAATACGGGAGCGTTTCGAGTCCTGGACGAAGCCCGCGCCCAAGGTAACCAGAGGCCATCTCGCCCTCTACTCGAAGCTCGCCTCCTCCGCGGCGAAGGGCGCGATCGTGCGCGCCGAGTGACGGTGGGACAATAAAAAAAGGGGGCGGAAAACCCCGCCCCCTCGGTCCTTATGCAATGCTGCGCTTCCCCTATCGGATGAAGCCCAAAAGCCTCGGCAAGAAGAGGGAGATCGGCGCGACGTAGGTCACCAGGACAAGGATGGCGATCTCCGCAAGGACGAAGCGCATCACCGCCGCCGAAACCTTTTCCAGGCTCAGTCCGGTGATGCCGCAGCTCACGAAGAGACAGACCCCCACGGGCGGCGTCGCCATCCCGATGGCGAGGTTCAGCACCATCATGAAGCCGAAGTGCAGCGGATGGACGCCGAGCTGCGTCGCTATGGGCGCGAGGATCGGGGCCAGCAGGATGATTGCCGCGCCCGTCTCCATGAACATCCCGACGATGAGCAGCAAAATATTCACGATGAGAAGAAAGACGTACGGATTCGACGTCGCGGAGCGGAACATCGACGAGAGCTTCACCGGGGTTTGGTTCGCCGCAATCACCCACGCGAAGACGTTGGCGAGCGAGATGATCAAAAGGATCGCGCCGGTGGTGATGCCGCTCTGGAAGAGAATGCCCGGCAGGTCCTCCCACGTAATCTCCCTGAAGACGAACTTCCCGACGAAGAAGGAGTAGATCACCGCTACCGCCGCGGCCTCCGTCGGCGTGAAGACGCCGCCGAGAATGCCGCCCAGAATAATTACCGGAGCCATCAGCGCCCACACCGACGACTTCAGCTCTTTCCTCACCCTCGCCCCGGAAAAGCCCTCCGACATCGCGTAGTTTTTCTTCCTCGAGACGCGCGAAACGACGATCATCATTGCAAGGCCGAGCATGATGCCCGGAATGAACCCGGCGGCGAAGAGACCGCCGACGGAAACGTTCACCGAGACGCCGTAGATGACCATGATGATGCTCGGAGGAATGATCGGGCCGATCGTCGCCGCGGCGCTGTTGAGCGCGGCGCTGAAGTCGAGATCGTAGCCGTTCTTCTCCATCGAGGGGATCATGATGGAGCCGATGGCAGAGGCGTCGGCCACTGCGGAGCCGCTGATACCTGCGAAGATCATGTTCGCCACGATGCAGGCGTGGGCCAGTCCGCCCCGGATATGCCCCACAAGGCTGTTGGCGAAACCGATGATGCGGACTGTGGTCCCGCCCCGGTTCATCAGGTCGCCCGCGAGGATGAAAAAGGGCACCGCCATGAGCGGGAACGAGTCGATCCCGGTGAACATGCGCTGCGCCACAAGCTGCAGAGGCACTCCCATCGCGAGGATGACGGCGAAGCCCGTGATTCCCATGACGAGCGCGAGAGGAATCCCCATCACGAAACAGACGACGAAGGTTATCGTCATAAGCGCAATCATCTGTCATCCCCCTTTCTCTTCAGGGCGGCGTCGAGCTCTATATCGGCGGTGGCCAGAACATGAGCCGACCGGGAGAGCATCAGCCGCAAAAGATGAAGGAACATATACACGGCGCCCACGGGGATCGCCAGATACGGCATCCACATGGGAAGGTCCATCGCGGGCGACGTCTGCACCCACAGGCTTACGATGAGCTTCACACCCTGTACGGTCACCGCGGCAAGGAAGAGCATGATCACAGCCTCCGCCACGAAGATAACCTTCCGCCGCACCCCCTCCGGAAGCTTTTCAACGAACATCGTGACGCCAATATGCTTCCCCTTCCCCATCGCGTATCCGGCCCCCAGGAAGGTCACCCACACCATCATGTACCGCGCGGCCTCCTCGGACCACGTGATGGGGTCGTGAAGGACGAAGCGGTAGAAGACCGCCGCGAACGCGACGACGCCCATGCTTCCCATCAGGAGAGCGACCGCGGCGAAGGCCGCCTTGTCGAAGCACGCCAATACTCCCTCCAAAAACTTCATTGCTCCACCTCTCCTTCACAGTGAAATGGAAAAGGGGACGGGGCAACAACGCGCCCCTTCCCCGATGTGTATTCCCGACGATAAAAGAATCCGTCCGGAAGCTACTTCAGCATCTCCGCCATCTTCGCCTCGGCGGCGGCGACAGCTTCAAGCGCTTCGTTCACCCACTGCTCTCCCGCCTGCGCCTTGACGTAGTCGAGCACGGCGGGCTGCGCCGCGGAACGGAACTCGTTCAGTTCGGCGGCCGTGGGAACGTAGACGGTCATTCCGTTTTTCTGCACGTTCAGCAGGCCGCTCTGCACCTGCCGCTCGGAGATCGCGCGCTGCGCGATGTTGAAGAGCTGCGCGCCCTCGTAGAGCGCGGCCTTCTGGTCCTGGGAGAGCTTCTCCCAAACCTTGTCGTTGACGAACATGATCAGCGGGTTATAGAGATGTCCGTTGAGGATGACATGCTTCTGCACCTCGTAGTACTTGCCGTTGTTGATCAGAGTCACGGGCAGCTCGCAGCCGTCCACGACGCCCTGCTGCAACGCCATATACAGCTCGCCGAAGGCGATGGGGGTCGGCGCGCCGCCGAGGGCCTCGACCATCTTCATGTGCGCGGGGTTCTCCATCGTGCGGATCTTGAGCCCCTTCATGTCGGCCATGCTCTTTACCTGCTTGCTTCCGGTGACGAAGTGGCGGTAGCCGTTCTCGCTGATCGCCAGAGTCCGTATCCCGGTGCTCTTGCGCATCTCCTCCATCAGCTTGCGGCCGAAGGGGCCGTCGAGCACTTCCCATGCGACAACCTGGTTGGGAAAGAGGAAGGGGATGTCGAAGACCATGATGGGCTTGAAGAGCGTCGGCACCGGTCCGGTGGTGATAGTGCCCAGTTCGATGGTCCCGAGCGCCAGACCTTCAAGAATCTCCTTCTCGTTCCCGAGCTGCGACGCGTGGAAAACTTCGACCTTGACCGATCCGCCGGTCTTCGTTTCGACGTGGTTCTTGAAAATCTCCACCGCGATGACCGTACGGTCCTCGGGATCGGCGGGCCCCGCGTTCGCCAGCTTCAGCGTAAAATCGGCCGCGAGAGCGCTTCCCGCGAGAAGTCCTGTAAGAGCAACAACACACATGAGTCCAAACATTTTTTTCATTTTTTACCCTCCCTCTAAACTTTCATAAATTTATCCCGGCATTATAAAACAAAGTTTTTCCTTTGCAAAGGGGAATTTTTTTCTCACCCCCGCTTCGCATAGAAGCTCTCCCCCGAAGAGAGAGGCAGCATCACTCTTCCCACCGCCCCCGACGCCGAGGTGAGCGAAAGGGGCAGAAGCTTGTAGACCGCTGTCGGCACATTCAGGGTAATGGTCTCGTTCTTTCTGTCGAAGAGATACGCGTCCTTTCCGCCGATGGCGCACCCCCGCATCTCCTCCGGGAGCGTCTGGGCGTACCAGTTGACAGGAGCTATTTCGGCAAGGAGATTTAAACAAAAATCGAATATCTCGACCTGACCGTCGTGGAGCATGCAGATGTTCAGGAAGACGTTGACAGGGTAGTCCAGGTAGCGGTGGTTCCGTCCGAGCACTCTGGTATGCCTTCCTGCGACGGTGTACTCGGCGGTGAAGTCCGGATCGTTCGGTTTTGAAGCCGCCTTCTCCAGAATTTCCATATTCCAGAGAATCTCGGCGCCCATGGTGGAGCCGCAGAATCTCGGGTAGCCGCTTAGCTCCTTGACGTAGGGAAGCGCGCCGGGAAGCTTGGGAAGAGGCGCTCCCGGACGGACCTCTATCGGACGAAAGGCTTTCTGTATTCTTTCAAGCAGTTCCGGCATGAGACTGGCGTTCATGACGACACCTCCTGCAAAGCAAGATAGGCACAGACTCTTTTCTTTATTCTAGCAGTACACCGAAAGAATAACCAGAGAGTTACCAAAATGTGTACTGCATCCGATAGCGCATCGTGAAAAGAGTTCCGGCGCGCAGCTCGATCACCCCGGAAGCGGGAATTTTCACACAGCAGGGGGCTGTTAAGGGTATAATGTCCCTGTGGTTTTTCCCCGGACAGGGGTATCCTGTGATGCAGCAAGGAGGACGGAATGAAGAAAGCCTATGTTGTAGGAACGTGCGACACGAAGTTCGAGGAGCTGAAGTTCGTGGCCGATCTCATTCGGCAATCGGGCGTCGAGGCGCTCCTCGTGGACGTGGGGACCAAGCCCCACGAGCACTCTGTAGACATCACGAGCCGCGAAGTGGCCGCGTGCCACCCGTCGGCCCCCTCCTTCCTCGACACCGTGAAGGAGCGAGGCGAGGCGGTCGGCGCCATGGGCGAGGCGCTCGCCGCGTTTCTCCCGGGCCGGGGCGACGTCGGCGGTGTCGTCGGGCTGGGAGGCTCAGGCGGGACATCCATCGTCACCTCGGGCATGAGGGCGCTGCCCTTGGGGATGCCGAAGATCATGGTCTCCACCATGGCGTCGGGAAACGTTGCCCCCTACGTCGGGCCGAACGACATCGCCATGATGTACTCCGTGACTGACGTCGCGGGGATCAATAAGGTCTCGCGCGTCGTTCTGGCGAACGCGGCCAACGCCCTCGCCGGCATGGTGAAGGGAACGGTTCCGGCGGGAGAGGACAGGCCGCTTCTGGGTATGACGATGTTCGGGGTCACCACACCGTGCGTGGACATGGTCCGTCATGCGCTCGAAAGCGAGTTCGACTGCCTCGTCTTCCACGCGACCGGAGCGGGCGGACAGTCCTTCGAGAAGCTGGTGGACTCCGGGATGATGAAGCGCGTCCTCGACGTCACCACCACCGAGATCTGCGACCACCTGATGGGCGGCGTTCTCAGCGCAGGGGAGGACCGCCTCGGAGCCTTCGCCCGGACGGGCATTCCCTACGTCGGCTCGGTCGGCGCGCTCGATATGGTGAACTTCGGCGCGATGGAGACCGTACCGGAGAAGTACAAAAACCGCAAGCTCTACGTCCACAACCCGCAGGTTACGCTGATGCGCACCACGCCCGAAGAGAATACACTGATGGGCGAGTGGATCGGGAAGAAGCTGAACGCCATGACGGGGCCGGTGCGCTTCCTGCTCCCGCTGAAGGGCGTTTCGATGATCGACGCCCCCGGGCAGGCGTTCTACTGGCCGGAGGCGGACGAGGCGCTTTTTGCGGCGCTCGAGCGTACCGTGCAGCAGAGCGATACGCGCCGCCTCGTGAAGCTCCCCCTGCACGTCAACGATCCGGAGTTCGCCGCGGCGCTCGTGGAGAACTACCGGGAGATCAATCCGTAACGAAAGGAAGGATTCACTGATGAAACGACCGACACGCTCGGAGCTTATGGCGAAGTTCCACGACATGGCGAAGCGGCGCGAGCCGATTATCGGCGGCGGCGCGGGAACGGGCATCTCCGCGAAGTGGGAGGAAGCGGGAGGCATCGACCTTATCGTCATCTATAACTCGGGCCGCTACCGCATGGCGGGGCGCGGCTCGCTCGCCGGGCTCCTCGCCTACGGCAACGCGAACGACATCGTCAAGGAGATGGCGTACGAAGTCCTCCCCGTGGTGAAGAAGACGCCCGTCCTCGCCGGAGTCAACGGCACCGACCCCTTCACCATCTGGGACAAGTACTTCGACGAGCTGATCTCCCTCGGATTCGCCGGAGTGCAGAACTTCCCGACCGTCGGCCTCATCGACGGCGTCTTCCGGGCCAACCTGGAGGAGACCGGCATGGGGTACGGCCTCGAAGTGGAGGCCATGAGGGCGGCGCACGAGCGAGATCTCCTCGTCACCCCGTACGTCTTCAGCGAGGAGGACGCCGTCGCCATGGCCGAGGCGGGAGCCGACATCCTCGTCTGCCACATGGGGCTGACCACGAAGGGCTCCATCGGCGCGAAGACCGCAAAGACGCTCGAGGAGTGCGCCCCCCTCATCGACAGCTGGGCCGAGGCCGCGAAGAAGGTCCGCCCGGACATACTCGTCCTCTGCCACGGCGGCCCGATCGCCATGCCCGAGGACGCCTCGTACATTCTGAAGCACTGCAAGCACGTCCACGGCTTCTACGGCGCAAGCTCCATGGAGCGGCTGCCGACGGAGACTGCCATAAAGGCCCAGACGCAAGATTTCAAAAAGATCACATTCTGAGGAGGAAACGAATATGCCGCGAGTGTACTACAGCACCATACTCTCCGCCACCGTAGAGGAGGCGTGGGAGGTTGTCCGCGACTTCAACGGCCTGCCGAAATGGCATCCGGGAATCACGGCGAGCGAACTTGAGGACGCATGCAGCCCCGACTGCGAGGCGTGCATAGGAAGCGTGCGCCACTTCCAGCTCGCGAACGGCGAGTGGATGCGCGAACAGCTTTTGTCCCTTTCCGACCTGGACTTCTCGGTCAGCTACACAATCCTTGAGACCGGAATGAAGCTGAAGAACTACGTCGCCACCCTGAAGCTCACGCCGGTCACCGCAACCGACGAAACCTTCGCCGAGTGGGAGGCCGTCTTCGACACCACCGACCCCGCCAGCGAGGAAGAGACGGCGGAGATCGTCCACGGCGTCTTCGCCGAAGGCCTTGAAAACCTCGACGACATACTCCTGGAGGCCTACGAGGAGGAATCCGGGGACGGATGCGGGGGGTGCGGAAGCGGCGGATGCGGCTGCGGCAGTTGCAGCTGCAGCGGAGACGAAGAAGAGGAGTAGTTGTTCCCTATTGCCAATGCGTTCATAACCGGGATCCCTTGTACCTCAGGGGATCCCGGTTCATGTTCCGATTCCTCCAACCGCCTTCTCGGCCGCAGGGTTACTTTTTCCGCTCGAAAAACTGCACGTTCAGTCCGTTCGGATCTTTGACGCAGAAAAACTCGAAAGCAGGCGTTTCAAACGGAGACCGCTGAAAAAATGCACTCCCTTCTGAACGCGTAAAAATCGCATGGGTTTTGCTCACTGAGCGATTTTCTTCCGATTATTGTACGCACCCCTCCCTCTCCTTACGGTCAATACGAAAAGACAGGCGCAAGGGATGAGTCGCCCACATCTCCACTTTTTGTGAAAAATAGAATAAATTTGACGGCGCCTCTTTGGTGTGCTAACGTTGTCAGACAACAGACATAGGATAAAGAACACGTACGTCAAACCGGATTTTTCAAGGAGAGTGCTCCTCGTGGAACCAATCATACCGTTCCAGCGGAAGAACCGCAGCGACATGATCCATGAAAAGCTTCACGAACTGATACGTGAGGGGCACTGGAAGCCCGGCGACAAATTTCCGACCGAGATGGAGCTGGCGAAGCTCTTCAACGCCGGACGCTCCACCGTTCGCGAAGCGCTCAACCTGCTGAAGGCTTCGAACCTTCTGAAGGTCATCCCGGGACACGGCACGGTGGTCGCCAGTCCTTCCGAACTCGAACACAACGTCCTCTCGCGGCATATCCCCGACAGCCAGACCGCACGGGAGCTGTTCAACATCGTCGAATTCCGCATCTGCCTTGAACCGTCCACCACCTACCTCGCCGCGGAACGCATCGTTCCCGCGCAGTCGGACAGGCTTCTCGAACTCGCAGGAGCAGTCAACGACGACACATTGACCCCTTCGGGCTTCGCCGAGACGGACATCGCCTTTCACGCATTCCTCGCGGAGATCGCGGGCAACCCCCTCTGCATCGAAACCATGCGCTCCCTTCACAACTTCTTTTACAAGCAGCAGATCGTCACGTCGCTCATCTCCACACGAAAAAAACCGGTCGCCCAGAGCCATATCGCCATCGCGAAGGCCGTGGCAGACCATAACGCGAAGCTTGCGGAGAAGGAGATGCGCGCGCACTTGTACAACACACGGCAGTACCTGGAAAGCATCGTACGGGAGACGCACATCCCGAAGAATTTCCTAAAAACATCCGGAGGTGAATCATGAATCAGGAGACTGTATCAGCAATGAAAGAGAAGGCGCGCGCCGTCCGCCTCGGCATCATCGACGCGCTCGGCGTGGACAAGCGCGGGCATCTCGGCGGCTCCATGTCGTGCGCCGACATCGTCGCGGCGCTCTACTTCCACAAGATGCGCCACGACCCGAAGAACCGCTTCATGGCGGACCGCGACCGTTTCATCATGAGCAAGGGGCACTCGGTCCTCGCCCAGTACGCGGCGCTTGCGGAGGCGGGGTATTTCCCGAGGGAGACGCTGCTGAAGACGAAGACGCTCGGCAGCATCCTCCAGGGGCATCCGGAGCGCGAAACTCCCGGCGTGGAGGCGAATACCGGCTCGCTCGGACAGGGGCTCTCCATAGGTGTGGGCATGGCGCTCGCCGGAAGACTCGACAAACTGAACTACCGCACATGGGTCGTCCTCGGGGACGGAGAGCTTGCCGAGGGGCAGGTCTGGGAGGCGGTGACCGCGGCTGCGGCGTTCAAGCTGGACAATCTGACCGCCATCGTCGACATGAACGGAATTCAGGCGGTGGGGCGCACGTGCGACCGCTACAACCTGGGCAATATCCGCGGCAAGTTCGACGCCTTCGGATGGAAGACCTTCGAGATCGACGGACACGACATGGCGCAGGTTCTCCAGGCGCTCGACGACGCGTCCGAGGTCAGAGGAGCGCCCTCCGCGATCATCGCCGGAACAGTCAAAGGGAAGGGCGTCTCCTTCGCGGAGAACACGCCCGCCTACCACAACAACCTGCTGACGAAAGAACAGCAGGAAGCCGCCCGCCGCGAGATCATGGCGATGTGAGGGGGAGAAAAGACATGTTGATGAATCTACGCGCCGCCTACGGCGAAGCGCTGCTCGCTCTCGCGGGGGAGAATAAAAACGTCGTCGCGCTCGACGCGGATCTCTGCGGTTCCACGCAGTCCGTCGTCGTCGAGAAGAATTACCCGGAGCGCTACTTCGAGATGGGGATCGGCGAACAGAATATGATCTCCGTCGCTGCGGGACTTGCGCTCACAGGGAAGATACCGTTCGCCCACTCCTTCTCCGTCTTCGCAACGGGGCGCCCCTTCGACCAGATACGCCAGAGCGTCTGCCTGCCGAACCTCAACGTGAAGATCGTCGGTTCGAGCTGCGGTCTCTCGGATTTCGGCGACGGCGCCACGCACCAGTCGTTCGAGGACCTTGCCACGATGCGCGTCCTTCCGCACATGACCGTTCTCTGCCCGGCGGACGGGATCGAGGTGAAATGGGCCGTGCGCGCCGCGGCGGCCATTGACGGGCCGGTCTATATCCGTCTGAACCGCAACGACCTGCCGGTGCTCTTCGACGAGAAGACGTCCTTCGAGATCGGCAAGCCGCTTGTGGTCAAAGAGGGGAACGATGTCGCCCTCGTCTGCACGGGGACGATGACCTCGATAGCGCTCGACGCGGCGGCGCTCCTCGAACAGCAGGGAATCTCCGCCCGCGTCGTCCATCTCGGGACGATCAAGCCCCTCTGCGGGAAGTCGCTCCGGGAAGCTCTCGGAAACGTCCGGGGGATCGTCAGCTGCGAGGAGCACACAATCTACGGCGGATTGGGGTCGGCGGTCGCGGAGGCCCTCTGCGAGGCGCCCCTGCCGATGAAGATGGTGGGCATCCAGGACCGGTACGGCCAGTCGGCAGTCTGCTACGAGGAGCTGCTTGAGTGCTACGGTCTGACCAAAGAGGCAGTCGCGAAGGCAGCGGAAGCACTGCTTAAAAAGTAAAAGATATTCATATATGGAGGCGATTCTAATGAGCACAATCGGATTTATCGGGCTCGGCATCATGGGGAAGCCCATGGCGAAAAATCTTCTGGCCGGAGGGCTGTCGCTCGTCGTTTACGACGTGGTTTCCGCCGCGGTGGATGAAGTCGTCGCGGCGGGCGCCGCGAAGGGGACGTCACCGAAAGACGTCGCGGAAAAGTCGGACATCGTCGTTACCATGCTGCCGAACTCCCCGCACGTCCGCGAGGTCGTCTGCGGCAAGAACGGCATCCTGGAAGGAACGAAGAAAGGGCAGATCGTCGTCGACATGAGCTCCATCGCGCCGCTTGCGAGCCGCGAACTGGGAGCGATGCTCGCCGAAAAAGGCGCGGAGATGCTCGACGCTCCGGTCAGCGGAGGGCAGGAGAAGGCCGAGAAGGGAACCCTGGCCATCATGGTGGGGGGCTCCGAAGCCTCTTACGAGAAGGTGAAGGACATCCTCGCGCTTATGGGCAAGAGCACGCTCGTCGGCGAACTCGGCGCGGGACAGACGACGAAACTCGTCAACCAGACCATCGTGGCGATCAACATCGCGGCGGTGGCCGAGGGGATGGCCTTCGCGAAGAAGGCCGGAGTGGACCCGGAAAAGGTCTTCCAGGCAATCCGCGGCGGCCTTGCCGGCAGCCAGTGCATGGAGGACAAGGCGCCCCGCATGTTCGAAGGGCGCTACAATCCGGGCTTCCGCATCAACCTGCATATCAAGGACCTCACCAACGTCCTCGAAACCAGCCGTTCGCTGCACATGTCGATGCCGCTCGCGGCCCAGCTCATGGAGATGTTCCAGAACCTCGCCGGAGAAGGGCGCGAGACGCTGGACCACGGCGCCCTCGGTCTCTTCTACGAGAAGCTGAACAGCCTGTCGCTGAAAAAATAACCGTCCGCGCACGCGGACAGACTATGCAAGGGGGGATGCGCCGGGAAAAATTGTGACAAGCCAGTCGCGCACCGTTCGAAAAGCTTCCGGAACACGAGCAACACAACCTTTCATATCAAAAAGGAGTGGTCGTTGTGAAGAAGTTCGTTTCAATGGTTGCAATCGCACTTGTCATCGTCTTCGTCATCGCGGGCGGCGCAGTCGCCGCGGAGAAAGTATGGGAAAAGGGAACGCCCACCGTCATCGTCGGCTTCGGCGCAGGCGGCGGCACGGACACATCCGTCCGTCCGGTGGTCGCCCTGATGTCGAAGTATCTGAACGAAACGATCAACGTCGCCAACATGCCCGGCGCGGCGAGCGCGGTTGCCGCGGAGCACGTCCTCGGCCTTCCCGCCGACGGATACACGATGTTCGCCACCGGTTCGGGCTGCTTCGGCGGCTTCAAGGTGAAAGAGACCTCCAACTCAGGGTGGGAGGAGTGGAGCTCCTGGCATCCCTTCCAGGGCCCCGCAGCCATCCTCGTCGCGGCGAACGGCGAGCTGAAGACCTTCCAGGACGTCATCGACGCCCTGAAGACCGGCAAGATCAACATGGGCGCTTCCGGCTTCGGCAACGGCCCTCACGTGATCATGCAGGCGATCGCCGAAGTGGCGGGTATCAAAGAGATTAACTACGTCACCTTCGACGGCGACCGGAGCATCGCCACGGCGGTCCTCGCCGGCGAGATCGAGGCCGGCATCGTGACCTTCTCCTCCGCCATCGACATGGCGCAGGCAGGAACCATCAAGGCGGTCGTCGTGATGACGAGAGAGCCGATGAAGATCACCGATACGATCACCATCGACCCGATCGTCAAGGTGCTCCCCGGAAGCGACAAGATTCCCGACCTCGGCGAGACGTGGCCCATCTGCATCCGCCGCGACGCCCCTCAGGAGATCAAGGATAAAATTACCGAAGCCTTCCTCTGGGCCATCAAACAGCCCGAAATCGAGGAGTACACGAAGAAGAAAGGCCTCAATATCGTCGGCCTCACCGGCGAAGACGCGGACCGCTTCATTTCGCTCCAGATCTCCGGATACGCCTGGGTGCTTCATAATTCGGGAATGACCGAGAAATCGCCCGAGGAATTCGGCATTCCCAAGCTGGCCGACTGGAACTGGGAGACCGAAAAGAAGAAGCTGACGAAGTAGCATGGCGCAAAAAGTTTACAAGGGATCCGGGGCCGATTTCATTACGGCCGTTTGCCTGGTGCTCTTCGGGGCGGCGTTCTCCATCGCCGCCCTGAGGATGCGCGTGTTCAACAACTCCCTCCTCGTTTCGCCGGGGCTTTTCCCTCTGATACTCGGAGCGGTCTTTATCCTCCTCGGGCTTCTCCTTCTCCGCTCCGCAGCCAAACGAGGAGGGTGGGCACAGGCCTCGCACGTTCTGGGAAAGGAACACCTTCATACGTTCGCGACGTCGCCGAGAGTCCGCAAAGCGGTCGTCCTTCTTCTCTTCATCGTCGCGTACGTGGCCGCAGTGGCGCACTTTCCCTTTCTCTGGGCTACCGTCGGCTACCTCCTGGTCACCTTCATCTATCTCAAGGCGATGAAGCTGCACTGGATACTGCTGGTCTCCTTTCTGGCGGCCTACGCCATCACTTTCGCCTTTCGGGATCTCTTCCGGATCCCGATGCCGTAAAGGAGGCACGGATATATGGAGATACTACATCTTCTCGCTGACGAGGCCGTTCAGGTTGGAAGTTCCCTGCTGGGGGCGCTCAACCCGACCATTCTCGCTCTGATCTTCGGCGGCAGCCTCTTGGGACTTCTCGTAGGCGCAATCCCCGGCCTCACCGCGACAATGGCGCTCGCCCTGCTTATCAACCTCTCCTACGGCATGCCGCTGGAGAACGCCGTTGCGTTTCTTCTCGCAGTATATATCGGCGCCGTCTCCGGAGGACTCAACGCCGCGATCATGATCAACATTCCGGGAACCCCCTCCGCCGCCGCCACCTGTCTCGACGGCTTCCCGCTGGCGAAGGAGGGAAAGGGAGGGCTCGCCATCGGCACCGGCCTGATCGCCTCCTTCGTCGGCACCATCTTCAGCATTCTGGTGATGATCTTCCTCTCGCCGCTCGTGTACAAAATCGCGCTCCGCTTCGGGCACTGGGAGCTCTTCCTCCTGGCCCTCTTCGGTATCATGATCTGCGGCACGCTCTCCGCCGGGAAGGACCCGCTCAAAGGGTGGATCGTCGGTTTCCTCGGCTTCGCCGCCGCCATGGTGGGGATGGAGCAGATCTTCGCCTACCCCCGCCTGACCTTCAATTTCCTTCAGCTCAAAGGAGGGATCCCGCTCATTCCGGCGCTCATCGGCGTCTTCGGCATTTCGGAGTTTCTCGCCGTGCTTCAGGAGAACGTAGCGTACAAGATCGACGGAAAGGTCGGGAAGATCATTCCGCCGATGAAGGAGTTCATTCCGCTCATCCCGTCCGCAATTCGCTCGGGCGTCATCGGCGTCGTCATCGGCGCCATTCCGGGAGCCGGCGAGGATATCGGGAGCTGGCTCTCCTACGACGTGGGCAAGAGGCGCTCCAAACAGGGGCACAAGTTCGGCACGGGGAGCTACGAAGGGCTGGTCTGTTCCGAAGTGGCGAACAACGCCGTCATCGGCGGCGCGATGATCCCGCTGCTCACCCTCGCCGTACCGGGAAGCCCCCCCTCGGCAATGTTCCTTGCGGCCGTCTGGCTTCACGGCGTCCGCCCCGGCCCGATGCTCAACTTCGAAAACCCCGGCTTTCTCCCCCTCGTGGCGGCCATGCTTATCCTCGGCTCGTTCGCCATGCTCTTCTGGGGGCTCGCGCTCGCCAAACCGATGGTGGCCATTCTGAAGATCAAGCGGGAGATCCTGCTCCCCATCGTCATCCCCCTGACCGTCATCGGGGCCTACGCGGGAGGCGTCCGCATCTTCGACGTCTACCTGATGCTCGCCTTCGGCGTTCTTGGGTACATCCTGCGGCAGATGGACTATCCGCTGGCGCCGCTCGTCCTTGGACTCATCCTCGGTCCACTGGCCGACACCAGCTTCCGCCGGGCGCTCCAACAGAGCCGCGGCGCCATCATGCCGCTGCTCGAACGCCCCATCGGGCTGCTGCTTTTGTTGTGCATCGCTTGGCTCATCTGGACGGGGATCAAACGCACTCGACAGTACTATGCCGAACAGACCGCAAGAGAGGACGGAGAGGAGCTCTCCGCGGAATAGACAACGAAACGCCGCCGATGTTCCCGGCGGCGAGGAGGGAGAACGGACTATGCGCGCAGTGGTGAAATACAAGAGAGAAGACGGCAACACGGAAGTTCGGGACGTCCCGGTACCGGAGATCGAAGCGTCGGACGTACTCGTAAAGGTCGCGTACATCGGCATCTGCGGAAGCGACCCGCACATGTACCACAACCAGGTCTCCTACCCCATGGCGATCCCCCTCATTCTCGGACACGAGTTCTCGGGGACCATCGAAAAGGTCGGGACCGACGTGAAAAAATGGAAGGTCGGCGACCGGGTGACCGCGGAGACGCACGCCCGCTTCTGCGGCAAGTGCGTCCTCTGCAAGACGAACAACTACCGCTTCTGCCGCGAGCGCAAAGGGTACGGTTTCGGCGTCGACGGCGCGTTCGCGGAGTATGTCCGCGTGCCGGAGCGTATTCTCCACGCCGTTCCCGATTCGGTTACGCTGCGGGACGCCTCATGCACGGAGCCAGTCTGCGTGGCGTACAACGTGGTGATCGCGAAGACGGGCGTCAAGGCGGGCGACTGCGTCGCCGTCCTCGGTCCCGGACCGATAGGGCTACTCTGCGCTCACATGGCAAAGCTCGCCGGGGCGAGCCACATCGCCGTCTTCGGCGCGCCGGGCGACGAACAGCGCCTTGTCATTGCGAAACAGTACGGCGCGACCGAGACGCACCTCCTCGACGGATCCTCGGACCCGAAGAGCGTGGCCGCGAAGTTCAACGAGGGGTACGGCTTCAACTCCGTCATCGACGCGGCAGGACCCGCCGCGACGCTGAAGCTCTCGATGGAGCTGGTTATGCCGACAGGAATCATCAACAAGGTGGCGTGGGGGCCGAAACCCGTGGACTTCAGCCTCGACCCGCTGCTCTCGAAGGGCGCGACACTCCAGGGGTCCTTCAGCCACTCGTGGGACATCTGGGAGAAGGTGCTCGTCATCATGGGACAGGGGCAGATGCCGCTCGACGCCCTCATCACCCACGAGCTCCCGCTCGAGGGGTGGAAAGAGGGATTCGACCTCATCGAAAGCCGCAAAGGACTGAAGGTCGTGCTCAAGCCGTAGCGGCTGAAAAAGCTATTTTTTTGGAGGGAGGGCGTTCGCACGTCCTCCCTTTCAAAATTCAAGAGAGTCCATTCGCAGGATATCGCTGTTCCGTGTTTCCGACGATTTCCCGAACAAGGCCCCGAAGACAATGGCTCTTCTGTGCGAGCACATCCCACGCCATCATGACGACCCCCTGCACAACGGAATCAAACGGAGAAGAAACTCCCGGACTTCATCGGGATCCTTCAGGCTGTATGCAGCGGCGGTCTCGTAGGCTTTTTCCCGGACCACGATGCCGACGCCTCTTCCCTGCAACGCGCGGAACGCGTCCTCGTCGGTCGCGTCGTCTCCGATAAAGACAAGGAGCACGTCGTCCCGGTCGAGTTCCAGCGTACGCATCAGCGAGAAGAGCGCCTTCCCCTTGTGCCAGTCCGCCTTCGGCTGGAGCTCGAATATCTTCTTGCCGTAGGCTTTCCTGAGATCGGGGTGGTCCGACGTCGTTTCGTCGACGGCGGCCTCTATCCGCTCGATGTTTTCTGGAGCAACCCGCCGGTAGTGGATGGCGATGGCGAACTTTTTTCTCTCCAAAAAAAGCCCTTCAATGGCGCCGATCTTCTCCGACAGGGCGTTCTCCGCGCTGTCGAGCGCGGGGAGAAAATCCTCCCCTACAGTATTTTCGAACTTTAGTCCGTCGGGGCCCGTGATGTCGAAACCGTGGCTTCCCGCGTAGACGATGCCGTCGATCTTCACCTTGTCGCGCACATCTTCGAGATCCCGGCCGCTGATGATCCCGAGCGGAGTACATTCGGCGAGCTTGACGACCGCCTCCCGCATATCCGCGGCCATAATCGCCTGCTCCGGAGTCTCCACGATCGGAGAGAGCGTGCCGTCGTAATCAAGGAAGATCGCAATCCGCTTTCCCTCCGCCTTGCGGGCGATCGCGTCGAAACCGTCCAGAGCGGAGGGAAGCGGATCGCCGGTTTGAAGGATCTCCTCGGCCGCGCACCTCTCTCCGTTCCCCGGTGGCGCGTTGAAACCAGCCCCCGCCGGGGAGTCGATTTTCTTTTTTTTCATTTCTATACCTCCGCTTCTTCGATATCTCTTCCAACGCCTGTTCGGACTACACGCCGCTCCGGCGTCCGTTCGCGGCGCGCACACGGCGCGTCACGTTCTTTTCCGCTTCGACGACGATGAAGACCGCCGCGCCCAGAGAGAGGGGAATCAGCCAGTGGCGAAGCTCCAGAGGCGCCGAGCCGAACCAGAGCTGCATAAACGGCGCGTAGACGAAGACGATCTGGAGTACGGCCAGCACGCCTACCGCTATCCACGCGGCGCGGTTTGCGAAAACCCTGTCGGGCGCAATACTCGACTCCCGGAGATACCGGCTGTTGAAAAGATAGAACGCCTGTCCGCAGACGAGCGTATTGACCGCGAGCGTCCGCGCCGTCTCCAGCGGCATTCCGAGCCGGCGTTCCACAAGGAAGACGGCGATTGTCGCCCCGCCGATCAGCACGGAGACGAACGCGATGCGCCACAGGAAGAGTCCGCCGAGAATCGGGGCGTCGGGCGAGCGCGGAGGGCGCTGCATCACTCCCGGCTCGGCCGGCTCGAAGGCAAGAGCGAGGGCGAGCGTGACGGCGGTCACCATGTTGACCCAGAGGATCTGCACGGGCGTCAGCGGAAGGGACAGCCCGAAGACCACGGCTG
>JAHDKR010000176.1 GCA_018436785.1 Synergistaceae bacterium
CGGGGGAGGCAGCGCGCCATGCTCGCCGCGAAGACGCCCTCCGCCTGCGACGCGTACCACCTGTTGAGCGAGCGCTTCACCGACTCGCCGTCCGCAGGAACCGACGGTACCCGCAGCGCCAGCCTCCCGCCGGAGAGTTCGCCCAAGCCCCGCCCCGTCCGTATGGAAAGGGGGTAGAGGACTCCCAGAAAGAGATGCTCCTCCCCCTCGGAGTACGATGGCTTCGGGTGGAGCAGCGCGGCGTTATGGACGCGCTCGAGCGCCCCGGCGAGCCACCCGGCCCGCCGCTGCACCGCCTCCGTCACCATGGCGAAGCTCGCGGAGCGGGGAGCACGCACCTCCACCCCCCGCTCCGCTTCCACGACAATACGCAGATGCTTGCGCTTCCCATAATCCACAGTGAACGAAATCTCCCGCCCGCAAACCGCCAGCGAGCCCTCCCGCGGCTTCCTCGCGCTCATTCTTCGCCCATCGTCCGCGCTACGCTCTCTTTTTGATGTACTTCTCGATTTCCTCCATCGAGAGGCGCGATAGCTCCTGCACCGGAAGCATCGAGAGCAGCTTCCACCCCAGGTCGAGCGAATGGCCGATTTCGCGGTTCTCCTCCATTCCCTGGTTCACGAAGAGGCGCTCGAAGGAGTCGCCGAAGGCCAGCGACGCCTTGTCGGCCCTGCTCAGCTCGTCGGTTCCCACCACTCCGGCGAGGGCGCGCACCTCCTGCACCCTGCTGTACGAGGCGAAAAGCTGCCCGGCGAGGTTCGCATGGTCCTCCCGCGTGGACCCCTTCCCGATACCGTCCTTCATCAGGCGCGACAGGCTCGGCAGGACGTCCACCGGAGGGTAGATCCCCCTCGCCTCCAGATCGCGCGAAAGCACGATCTGCCCCTCCGTGATGAATCCGGTCAGATCGGGGACGGGGTGGGTGATGTCGTCGTTGGGCATGCTGAGGATGGGGATCTGCGTCACGCTCCCCTTGCTGTTCCGCAGCGCTCCGGCGCGTTCATAGAGGGAGGCGAGGTCGCTGTACAGATACGCGGGGTACCCCTTGCGGCTGGGCACCTCCCCGCGCGCCACCGACAGCTCCCTGAGCGCTTCGCAGTAGCTTGTCATGTCCGTCAGGATCACGAGCACGTGCATCCCCAGATCGAAGGCAAGATACTCGGCGGTCGTCAGCGCGAGGCGCGGCGTCGCGATGCGCTCGATCACGGGGTCGTCCGCCAGGTTCAGGAAGAGCACCAGATTCCCCCCCCGCCCCTCCGAGGCGAGGTGCGACTGAAAGTACGCCGCGTCGTCGTTTTTGATGCCGATGCCGGCGAAGACGACCACGAAATTCTCCGCCCCCAGCAGCTTCGACTGCGTCGCGATCTGCACCGCGAGCGCGTTGTGCGGCAGGCCGTTGCCCGAGAAGATCGGCAGCTTCTGTCCGCGGATCAGCGTCAGCAGCACGTCGAGCGACGAGATCCCCGTCGAGATGAAGTTCCTCGGGTACTCGCGGGCCATCGGGTTGATCGGCGCGCCGCGCACCGGACGCCTGACCCCGCCCAGGACCGGGCCGTACCCGTCGCGGGGTTCGCCCAGTCCGGAGAACGTCCGCCCGAGCATCGACGGCGCCAGCGCCATCTCGAGCTCGCGCCCGAGAAAGCGTACGGAGGTCGTCTCGGGGACGAGCCCCTCCGTCCCGGTGAAGACCTGCACCAGCGTCGCCTTTTCGTCGACCAGCACCACGCGCCCCTTGCGCGCCTCTCCGTCGGGAGTGGAGACGAGCACGATTTCGTCGTACCCCGCGCCCTGGATGCCATCCAGCAGCACGAAGGGGCCGGTGATCTTCCGCACGCCGATATACTCCGTTGCCGACACGGTCTACACCTCCCTCCGGGAGACGATGCGCTCCCGGTTGATGCTCTCCATGCGTTCGAAGAGATCGTGTTTTAGCTCTTCGAAGCGTTCGAGCCGCTCCGCCGGAATCTCCCGCAGATGCGTCAGCTCCACCAGTTCGTCGATCCCCTTCAGCAGCGAGAGCGGGCACCCCTGCGAAAGCAGGTCCTCCGCTTTTTGGTGGAAGGCGATCAGCAGATTCAGGATCGCGATCCCCTTCTTCGGCGGGCAGTACGAGTCGGGGCCGAAAGCCCCCTGCTGCAGGTAGCCGTTCTTCAGAAACGACGCCGTCAGCGCGATCAGCCGCTGGTCGTCCGGAAGCACGTCCTCGCCCACCAGGCGGATGATCTGCTGAATCTTGTCGTCCTCGGCAAGAAGCGTCCGCGCCTTCTCGCGGAGCGTCGCCCACGCCGGGTCCACGTGCGAGGCGTACCATGACTTCACCTCGTCGCCGTACTCGCTGTACGAGTCGATCCAGCTGATGGCGGGGAAGTGGCGCGACCGCGCGAGCTGCTGGTCCAGCGCCCAGAAGCAGCGGATGAAGCGCTTCGTGTGCCGCGTCACCGGCTCGGTGAAGTCGCCCCCCGGAGGGGAAACCGCGCCGATGATCGAGATGCTCCCCCGCGTGCCGCCCAGCGTGGTCACCTTGCCGGCACGCTCGTAGAACTCCGCGATCCGCGTGGGAAGGTAGGCCGGGAAGCCCTCTTCCGCCGGTATCTCCTCAAGCCGTCCGGAGATCTCGCGGAGCGCCTCCGCCCAGCGGGATGTAGAGTCGGCCATCAGCGCCACGTCGTACCCCATGTCGCGGTAGTACTCCGCGATGGTGATCCCCGTGTAGATGGACGCCTCGCGCGCCGCCACCGGCATGTTCGACGTGTTCGCGATGAGGACGGTGCGCTCCATCAGCGGCTTCCCCGAGCGCGGATCCTCAAGCACAGGAAACTCCTCCAGCACCTGCGTCATCTCGTTGCCGCGCTCGCCGCAGCCGATGTACACCACGATCTGCGCGTCGCTCCACTTGGCGAGCTGGTGCTGCGTCACCGTCTTCCCCGTGCCGAAGCCGCCCGGAATGGCGGCGACCCCCCCTTTGGATATGGGGAAGAGCCCGTCGATGATCCGCTGTCCGGTCAAGAGCGGCTCGTCGGGCAGCAGGCGCTCCGCTATCGGACGCGGCGTGCGCACCGGCCACTTGCGGATCATGGGGATGCTCCGCTCCCTCCCGTGCCCGTCGCGCACGCGCGCGACCACGGACGACGCCTTGTGGAGTCCGGGGGGGAGGATGGAGAGAATCTCTCCTTCGATGTCGCACGGCGTCAGAATACGGTGCTCCACCAGCGACGTCTCTTTGACCAAAGCGAGGGGAGCGCCGGGCGTCACCACGTCGCCGACCTTCCCCAGCGGGGTCACGTCCCACATCGCGTCGGGATCGAGCTGCGGGATCGAAACGCCGCGCGTGACGAACGGACCTTCCCGTTCCAGCAGCTTCCCCAGGGGGCGGCCGATGCCGTCGAAGATCGAGCCCATCAGGCCGGGCCCCAGCGACATCGAGAGCGGTCCTCCCGTTCCGGTCACAGGCTCGCCCGTCCGGAGCCCCGTCGTATCCTCGAAGACCTGGACAAGGGCGTCGTCCCCGTCCAGACGGATGATCTCTCCCAGGAGCAGGAGCCGTCCCGCCTGCACCATCTCCCGCATGGCGAAGGAGCGCATTCCCGACGCTCTGATCACGGGGCCGTTGATCGCGACGATCTTTCCGGTGCTGTTCATCTGCCGCTCCTCACAGCGCCGAGAGAAGCCGTTCCGCGAGAGAGTCCTTCAGCTCCGCGGCGACCTCGCGCAGATCCGCCGCGGCCCGCCACGAGCCGTCGGGAGCGGAAAGCCACGCGCCGCCGGAAATGGGAACCGGCGACGGGTCGAAGGTGAACGTCATGTCGGGGCGCTTCTTTCCGACCCGTTCCGCAAGGGCGTCGCCCAGAGGGGCGTCGTCGACCGCGAGCGAAATCAGCGCCGCCGTTCCGGCCGGAAGATCCTTCGCCGCCTCCAGTACCAGCCCCGCCAGCACCAGCGGATAGTCCTCCCGCTCGCGCAGCGAGGTCAGCGCCCTCTGCAGCATCGCCATCGCCTCGTCGAGCAGCGTGTTCTGAAGACGAAGGCGATCCTTCGCCCGCAGCGACTCGGCCCGCGCGATCTGCCGTTTCGCGATCTCCTCCGCGTTCTTCACCGCATCGGCGTGAATCTGCTCCACCATGCGGTCCAGCCCTTCGTTCTGCTCTTTCAGCCACGCCGTCGCTTCCCGCCGCGCCGAATCCAGGATGACCTCCCGTTCCTCGTCGCCCTTCTTCAGCAGCAGGTTCTTCAGTGCGAGCAGCTTGCGGTTGGAATCGTCCCGAACGGGCGTCCGCTGCATCTCGAGAAGATTCTGCTCCTCGGCCGCCCGCTTGGCGGGGTTCTGTTGCTCCCGCCCCCTTCCGTCTCCGGAAATGGAATTGCTCATTCTATCTTCACTCCAATCGCGTTGCGAATGTACCGCGTCAGAAAATCAGCTTCCCTCAGGCTGCCGTGCCTGTCGGGAATTTCCACCAGGAGCGGCGGGTCCTCTCTCTCCCGGAGCGATTTGACCAGAAGGGGAACCTCGGCGGCCGCGCGCTCCGTCATGACCAGCACCCCCGTATCCGGGCGGTTGCGCAGGACGTCGATCACCGCGGTCGTCGTCTCCTCCTCCCCGTGGACCACTACGCCCGGAATGCCGGCAAGACGCAACAGCACCAGAGAGTCGTGGTTATCGCTGATGAGAAAGCCTTTCATCGCCGGCGCCGCGTTACAGCTTGCCCAGAATCAGAAGGGAGACGATGACTCCGTAGATGGCGATTCCTTCGGCAAGGCCGAGGTAGATCAGCGTCGTACCCAGCATGGAGGGCTTTTCGCCCACCACGCCGAGCGCCGCCGCGCCGACGATCGCCACGGCGAGTCCCGCTCCCAGGCAGGCCATTCCCGTCGCGAGGCTCGCGCCGAGGAAGCCCAGCCCGGCCCCCTCGACCGCCGCCGCCCCTTCGGCCGCGGCGGCGCTCCCTGCGGAAAGGGAGACAAGAATCGCCGACAGCAGCAGCGCGTTCAGACCGATCATGAATCCCGCGAGCACCGCCCGGGGCCGCCGCACCGCCTTCCCCCGCAGATACCACCCCGTCCCGCAGGTCAGCAGCGTCCCCGCGATCAAAAGCACACATCCAGTCATAAAAAACCCTCCTTGAAAAGATCGTGTAAAAAATCGTTCGGCGCCGGAAACGCGGCGCCCTCTTACTCGCGGGATCTCCATGTCGCCGGTTCGAACGGAATGCCGCCTCCATGATAGAACTTGCCGAAGAACTCGTAGTACTCAAGCCGCAGCGTCTGGATGAAGACGATCAGCCCCTCCAGCCCCACGATCACCGCGTTGCCCGCCAGCAGCACCGCCGCGTGGAAGACCGGGCCTCCCGGGACCGAGCGGACCATGTCGCCCAGCATGAAGACCGCCGCAGAAAGCCCGGCGTGGTTCAGCGCGAAGGCCGCGAGCCTGACGAAGGACGCCGTGTTGCTGACGAACGAGAGCAGCGCGTGAAGGACGCTGAACGTATGCACCACGCCCCCTTCGTCCTCCTCGCCGCGCCCGAAGAAGAGGCGTTCCAGCAGCGAGCTGCACATGATGATCAGAAAGAGCGCCGCCAGCGCGAAGAGCAGCGGCTTCGGGACGCCTTCGCCGGAGGTGAAGGCAAACGCCCCCGCGGCGACCGCCGTCCAGTAGAAGAGCAGTCCCGCCAGTCCCTCGCAGTCGAAGAGCATCTTCCCGATCCGCCCCTTGCGGCGCAGCGTCAGAATGTTGAGCGCGATCCCGAGGCTCAGGAAGCCCGTCCCCGTGACGAGGGAGGCGAGAATCAGGTCGTTGATGCCGTGCATGGGGGATGTCCAGAGAGCGGGGATGAGCTCCTCGGAGCCGAAGATGCTCCCGTAGAGAAAGCCGAATGCCGCCGCGGAAAAACCGGCGATTTGCAGAACCGACGAGAACGCCTTTTTCAGAATGCCCTTCCGGGCGAGGAACCAGGCGCCCGCGGAGATCAGGAGGCCGTGTCCGACGTCGCCGAACATGAAGCCGAAAAAGATGCAGAATGAAAGCGCCACAAGGGGCGAAGGGTCGATGTCGTCGTAGGAGGGGAGGCTGTAGAGAGCCACGATCTCCTGAAAGACCCGTACAGGAAAGGTGTTCTTCAGAAGTGTGGGGAGCCTGCGCCCCCGGCGCTTCAGCGCGTCGTCCTTCTCTGTCAGCAGAAGGGTGTTCGGCCCGAAGCGTTCGATGACGTCCTCCACCTGCGGCAGCGTCGGGGAGGGGACGAGGCCCGAAACGATGAACACGTCCCCCAGCTCGCCGCGGTTCCGGCAGAGGGAGTAGATCCGCTGCTTCGCATACACGGCGCAGTAGAGCAGTTCGAGCTCTTTTCTGTGGCGTTCCAGATATTGCCGCGGAGCCTCGCGGAGTGCGCGGAGCGCACGCTCCGAACGCTGGAGCTGCTCCTCGAGATACTCTTTCATCGCGCCTCCGGAGCCTTCGAGGATCTCCTGCAGGACGTACTCCTTCAGGTAGACCACGCGGAACAGCTTCTCCGCCTCCGGGTGGTAGTCGCGCGAGCAGAAGATGGCCACCAGCACGTAGTCCTTCTCCGTAACCACCGGAAAGACCAGCAGCGGCGTGATTCCCGCCATCTCCGCCAGACGTTTGTAGTTGTCCGTGCTCAGGCGCCCGAAGGTCAGGGAGAGATAGCGCGTGTCGAGCGCCCGCTCCAGCCATGCCGTCGAGCCGGGCGCGGCGGCCGGAGGCCCGGAGGCGACGTCGGGACGTCCCTTACCGCCCCCTGCGCCCGGAGGGCTCTTCGTCCTGTCGAGCCCCGCGGAAGCGAGCGCGTCCAGAAAGACCTTCGCGGCCAGGAGC
>JAHDKR010000210.1 GCA_018436785.1 Synergistaceae bacterium
ACCGGCGGAAGCCCGGACGTCACCATCGGCTACTCGGTCGCCTACCCGTTCGGCGTCATGGCGGTGGTGCCCTTCGTACAGCTTATCCCGGCCCTCTTCGGTATCGACGTGGCGAAGGAGCGTGAAAAACTGGCGCTTGAGCGAAAGGCGGCGGAGCCGGCCTCCCCGGACGCGCGCCCGGCTTCGATCCCGTTCTCGCTGCTCTCCTTCGTGGTCTGCATCATCGGCGGCTCCGTATTGGGCGGGATTTCGCTTCCGTTGGGGCCGCTCGGCTCCGTCGGGCTTGGGACGACGGGCGGCGCGCTGCTCTTCGCCCTCGGCGTCGGTAGCTTCGATCATATCGGCCCGCTGCAGATGCGGATGGAGAAAAACGTCCTCTCGGCGGTGCGCGCCATCTCGCTCGGCTTCTTCCTCGCGGTGGTGGGGCTGAACGCGGGGGGCGGCGTGGTGAAGGCCTTTCTTGAGCACGGCGTTCTGCTCATCGCCGTCGGTATCGGCTCGGCGCTGGCGGCGGAGATGGTCGGTTTCTTCCTTGGGCACTACGTCTGGAAGATCAACTGGATCATCCTCGCCGGGGCGATCTGCGGCGCGATGACGAGCACGCCCGGCCTGGGCGCGGCCATCGACGCGACGGGGACGGATGAGTGCAGCGCGGGGTACGGCGGAGCCTATCCTGTGGCCATCGTCTGCATGGTGCTTTTCACCACGATGCTCGCGGCCTTCTTCAAGGCGCGGTAGAGGAAGCAATCGGTTTCCCGCCGCTTCAAGCGGTCGATAAGGAGAAAGATATGTTCACGACGATCCGGAGATGGGCCGAGGCGCATCCGTTCTTTTTCGCCCCGGGATTTGTGGGGCTTGCAACGCTGCTGTTCCTGCCGGGGAGAGAGCTTCTCGGCAAGGGGCACTGGGCGCTTTTGTATCTTCTGGTCATTTCTGTAGTGGCCTCCGTTGTCGGGACGAGGCCGTCCTTCGTGGCGGCAGTGACGTCGTTTCTTACATGGAACGTCTTTTTTCTCCCTCCGTACAACACGTTCCGGGTGGACGATCCGAAAGACTGGATTTCTCTCGGGGTTTTTCTGATCGTCGGTCTCCTGATCGGCCTGACCTCGGGACGCCTTCGGGAGCGCGAAACGACGGCCATCTCCCAGGAGCGGGAGATGGCGCTCCTCAACAGGCTGACCGGGAGGCTGCTCGCCATCGAAGGCGCCCTTGAGATGGCGGAGACGCTCTGCTCCGAGATAGAAGCTGTTTTCTCCCCTGCCTTTATCCGTTTCCACCTGATCGCAGGCGGTGAGAAACGAAAGCTCCTGTTCGGAGAGAAGAACGAGCTTTCGATGGACCCTCTTGAGGAGGATTTTCTCGACTGGGTGGTCGAAAACCGGAAAGGGGTGGCGTCTCCCGCGTCGGATGTCGCCCGCTTGTGGAGTTCGGGCGGGAGCGACAGCCCGGTGTTGCATTCGTCGATTTTCTCCGCCGTGTCGAGAGGGGATGTCTTTCTCCCGGCGCTCTCTTCTTCAGGAATCGAGGGCATACTTCACGTCGGGGAACGTCGCAGCCGGAGTCCGTACCGCTGGAATGAAGTGCAGCTTCTCTTCGCCGCCGCGCGCATGGCCGGGACCTTCCTTGAACGGAGCCGCCTCGGCGAGTCGGCGCGGCAGGCCCGGACCCTGAAGGAGGGAGACAAATTGAAGTCGGCGATATTTTCGTCGGTTTCGCACGAGTTGAAGACGCCGCTCTCCTCGCTGACGGCCACGATCTCGGGACTTCTGGAGCAGGATGCCGAACCGGACCCTTCGCGCGTACGCCAGGAGCTGCTCTCGGTCAAAAAGGATCTCGACAGGCTCTCGCACTCCATAGGCTCCCTGCTGGAACTTTCTCGTCTTGCCGCCGAGGCGTGGAAGCCGGATCTGCAATGGGCGGAGCCCGGCGAGGTGCTGAGCTGGGTGCTCTTCAGACTCGACAAGACGGATCGCGAGCGCGTACGGGTCGACCTCCCGGAACATTTGCCGCTTATCCTTGTCGATTTTCAGCAGTGGGGAAGGCTGCTGATGCACCTGCTGGAGAACGCGCTCTCCTACAGTCCCGCCGGAAGTCCCGTGGCCGTGGGCGCCCGCAGCACGGACGAAGGGTTCGTCACGTGGATTGCGGACGAGGGACCCGGAATACCGGACGAAGAGAAGAGCCGGGTCTTCGAGAAGTTCTTCCGGGGAACGTTTTCGAACCGCCTTCCCGGCGGAACGGGGCTGGGTCTCCCTATAGCGATGGAGATTGCCAGGGTCCACGAAGGAAGCATCAGTATCGAGGACAACTCGCCCGCGGGAACCCGTATCGTCGTCCGGCTCCCCGCGGCGCACGTTATGGAAACGGAGGAATGAACGGATGACGAGCGCGCCCGAAAGAAATATCAGGGTTCTGGTGATCGACGATGAAGAGTCCATCAGGCGGGCGCTCAAGTCGGTTCTCTCCGCCAGAAAGTACGAGGTGAGCCTCGCGGCAACCGCCGCCGAAGGGATCGACACGGCCATCGAGACGAACCCCGAGTTGGTCGTCCTCGACCTTGCGCTCCCGGATATGGACGGACAGGATGTATGCAAGGAGCTGCGCGCCTGGATGACCGCTCCCATCCTCATCCTTTCAGTGCGGGGAAACGAAACCGACAAGATACAGGCCCTGGACGCGGGCGCCGACGACTACCTGACCAAGCCGTTCCAGGCCGGCGAGCTTCTGGCGAGGATGCGGGCGCTGTTGCGGAGGGCTGAGTCGAGGGTCGTGTCCCCTCCTGAACTCTGCGCCGGAGATCTGACCGTGAATCTCGCCAGGAGGCAGGTCTTCGTGAAGGGGGAGGAGGTTTCCCTGACGCGCACGGAGTTCGAAATACTGGCGCTTCTTGTCCAGAACGCCGACTGCGTTGTTACCCACCGTATGCTGATGGAGAAGCTTTGGGACGACAAAGAAGAGCGCGACCCGCGGCTTCTTCGTGTGCATGTGAGCAACCTGAGAAAAAAGATCGAGCCCGCCCCATCCTTGCCGCGCTTCATTCACACCGAGCCCGGAGTAGGATTCCGCTTCACCCCCGAATGATCTTCACCCTTTACGAAAACTTTACGCCCGCGCCCCGTTTCTTGACGGAGCCTTTATCCCTCGCTTGGTAGCATATGCCTGCACATGGAAAGAAATGCCTTTTCAACAGGAGGATTCTTTGTGACTGCTCAAGACATCGGGTTGTGCTCCGTGATAGAAAAGTTGCGGCGGAACGGAGCGGAGGCGGATATCGCCGAGGCCGCGCAGTACATGCATCGGAACGAGATCACCCTGCTCATGCTGAAGAGAGCGGGAGTGCCGCTCGAAATCATGGATGCATGTTTTCTGCTGAGTCAATGCGCGGATTCGCTGATTCCGGAGCGGGTCGAAGAGTTACGCCGCAGCTCCCTGGCACGAACAATCAAGATCGGAGAACTCCGAGCCTTGCTTCAAGAAGGGGATATGCGCGCTGCCTTCCGGGATCGGTGGGAAATATGCAGGGAATCACTCGTGCATGCGCTGGATATACTGGAGAACGGCGCCAGGGCGGACGAATCCCCGAAGAAAAAACCCACGATGGCGCTGTTTTGGGAGCGGTTCGCGGAGTTCTACGAGGAAACGGAGGAGATGCAGAATGTTGCTCTGTCTGGGCGATCTTCTTGAGGCGAACGCCTCGTGTTCGCTCGAGGAAAACGGCGAACTGCATTTGTACTTTCAGGATGAGTCCGATATACTGTACGGCGAGGACAACAAGGTGGTCGTATCCGCCGGGGAGAGCGATCTTTCCGGGAGCGACGCCGTGAAGTGGTTGCAAAAACACTGATTTTGCGCGTGCATAAGAAAGAAACCGCGAAGAGAGAAATGCCCGGGAAGACGCACGTCCGGGAGGAGGTCGTAGTATAGCATTCAGAGCCTTTACCTCGCTGGCCATTGAAAGGAAACTCGTCGCAGGGTTCCTGCTCCTGATTGGTGCAGGAACTCTGTTATTGCTTCTTTTCAATATACATTCGCATCCTCTGCGATTTGTGGACGCGCTCTTTACAGCTACTTCGGCGGTCTGCGTGACGGGACTCGTCGTCGTGGATACGGGCAAGGACTTGGCGCCGGCCTCTCAGACCGTCGTCCTGCTGCTCATACAGCTTGGCGGTATCGGTGTGATGACGGCGACGACGGCGCTCTCCCTGCTGATCCGGGAGAGAATCGGACTACGACAGCGGATGTTCCTCGCCGGTGGTTTTGGTATGGAGACGCCTGCGGGCGTGGTGCGTTTCCTGCGGCGGATTTTGCTGCTAACCTTCTCCGTCGAGACTGTCGGGGCGCTCTTTCTCTACGCGGGGTTTCTCCGTGCCGGATTTTCCCCGTTGCGTTCGCTGTACAACGCCGTGTTTCACAGTGTCAGTGCCTTCTGCAACGCCGGCTTCTCCCTCTTCTCCGACAGTCTGGCCGGTTTTTCGCGGAATCTTCTGATTCCGGGGACGGTCATGGCGCTTATCGTCGTCGGCGGACTGGGGTTCATGGTGCTTTCCGAGCTCATGATGACCGTCCGCAGAAGGGAAAAACTTTCGATGCTCCCGCGTCTTGTGCTCTTTACGACGGCGGGGCTTTTGCTTTTCGGCCTTTTCTCAATCACCCTCTCGGAGTGGAATCATGCGTTCGCAGGGATGTCCGGCGGATGGAAGATCTGGAACGGACTGTTCGCGAGCGTCACGCCGAGGACCGCGGGCTTCGATACGGTCCCTCCGGCGACCTTCTCCTCCGCCGGTATCTTCCTTTTGATACTGCTGATGATCGTCGGCGCCTCCCCCGGCTCCACAGGAGGCGGATTCAAGACGACGACGCTTGCAGTGCTGCTGGTCTCGACGTGGAACAACCTCAGGAAAAACCCCGAGATCAACCTGTGGAACAGACGAATCTCCATCCGGATACTGCAGAGGACCGTCACGGTCGTCGTCCTCTATCTGGGGACCATCGGATTGGGCCTGGGGGCGCTTGCGCTGCTCGAACCCTTTCCCTTCAGGTCGCTGCTCTTCGAGACAGTCTCGGCGATGGGAACGGTCGGCCTTTCCCTTGGAATCACTGCGGAGCTGAGCGACGCGGGCAAGATCGTGCTCATGCTCCTGATGTTCTGGGGGCGCGTCGGCATCGTTACCTTCCTCTACGGGCTTCTGAAACCCGTGCCGAGAGGAAAGGTATCCTACCCCGATGCGGACATACCAATAGGTTAGGAGGTGCGGGAAGTGAACGATAAAGAGAAAGTCGTCCTGGTCGCAGGGCTGGGACGTTTTGGTCAGTCGCTCTGCAAGACGCTTTCCGAGCAGGGGAGACAGGTGATCGCGGTGGACCGTTCCCGGCAGTTCGTCGAGGAGATGGCGGACATCGTCGACCTTGCCGTGCAGGCGGACGTTACGGATTCCGAGGCGTTGGTGAAGGTCGGCGCGAAGGAGGCTGACATCGGCATTGTGGCGATCGGCGGCAACATCGAGGCCAGTATCCTCGCGACGACCATACTGAAGGATCTGGAGATCCCGTACGTCATCGCCCGGGCGCAGAATACAGTGCATGCGCGTGTTTTGGCCCGCGTGGGGGCGAACCGCGTCGTCTTCCCCGAGCGGGATATGGGGGAGCGGCTGGCGTTGCTGCTGGTGCACCCGTGGATGTCGCACTTCGTACAGGTGCCGGGGTCGCGTTTTCACGTCGGAGAGATCCGCCCTCTTCCCGAGATGGTGGGAAAGACCCTGCCGGAACTCAACTTCAGAGTGCGCTATAATGCGGTGGTATTGAGCGTCAACCGGTCCGGCGACCGCTTCCTCCCCACTGCGGAAACAGTTATCGAGGCGGGCGATATGCTTTTGGTCGCCGGCCGGCGTGAAGATCTGGAGAAGTGGGTCGAAGAGTGAAGCGCCCTTTCCTCCTGTTCATCGCCCTACCCTGACGGGCAGTTTTCCGCGCACCCGGAATGCTGCGGAGCGAACGCCTGCTCTCCGGAAGACCGCTTCCGGCAAGAAGGCCATTCACGAAACAAATAATGGAGCGCCTTCTTGTACCGATGTTGATTTTTAAGCTTTTTTCTGTATAATCAGAGCGGCAGTAAATGCCAAGGCCACACTTATTTTTATTTCGAGGAGGTTCTCCAATGACAAGCACAGCACTTCGTCCAGAAGACACGTCCGCTTCAGCCGGCGCACTCCTCTTCTACTATCCGGCAGCCTTTCTCCTTTTCTTCGCCGATATTCTGATCGTCGATTTCCCGGGAATCCGCATCGGCATGCTCGACGTTCTTCCGGCAGTTCCCGGTATTACGTGGTCGTGCGTCGGCGCGGTCTTCGCCGTTCTCATGCTCGTTGCGACGGTGCGCTACGTAGCGGGAGGCGGAACGTCGGATCTGGCGCGGCTCTTCCTTCGGGCCGGACACTCCGTCGTCGTCCTGCTTTCGTTCATCGGTTTCCTTGTCGTGCCGATGGCCGTCACACTTTCCGGACTCTCCGAAAGCACTGACACGTACGGCGCGTTCGTCGCGTTCCGCGGGGCCTTTTTCTTCCTGTTCCTTTTTGTCCTCTCCGGGATGAGCCATGCGTTCCTGGCAACCGGACGGACCGATAGAGGCACGACGATCGTCGGCGCAAGTCAAAAACTCCTGGCTGCGCAGATGGCCATGCTTTCGGCAGCCTTCCTTTTCCTTGTTCTGAGCGCTCCCGGGACGCTGCCCTCTCTCTCCTGCTCCATGGATGTGCCTTCATGGCTTGTCTACCTTCTTCCTGTCTGCTTTGTCCTGGTCGGGGCACTTTTCGCATCGTTCGGGGGAGGAGCCGAGCACGGAGCGCTTCTTGGCTTCATGTTCCGCCTGTGCGTTCTTCTCTCCGCGGCCGCTCCGGTAGCTGTACTGCTGGCCGGAAGGTCTGAAGAGTCGGGGATGGCGCTCTACATGGCGTCGCTCGCGCTCTTTGTATCGGCGCTCAAAGGACTCTATGCCGTGGAGGCCTCCGAAGAGGCTGCCGCATAGCAAAAGCTTTCTGCTCCAGTCATAAGGGCGGACCGGGTTTTTTCCGGTTCGCCCTTTTCCCTTTTCTCTACGCCGTTTTGAGTGTGTCTCGCATCAAGGACTTTCTTTACCAGCTGCTCGTCCGTTGATGTGCGGGCGCGATATGGAGGAAAACGCAATGCAAAAACAGGATACCCCTTTCCCCGTGCTTTTCACGCCCCGGTTGCGACTGTGCGCGATCGAATCGTCCCATGCCGAGCGGCTGCACGCAGTCTGGACCGATCCGCTCGTCATAGAATACCTCGTTCTGGATCCTTTTACCGAGCTGCGTCAGAGCGAGGAGATGATTGGCCTTCTCCAGTGGCTGCGCCCCTCCGGAGAGGGCGTCCGCTGGGCGATTACGCTGCGCTCCGATGGAACGGTGCTCGGAACGTGCGGCTTCCACAACTGGAAGAAGGAACACGGGCGCGCCGAGATGGGGTACGAACTCGACTCCCGTATGTGGCGGCAGGGCTTCATGAGCGAAGCCGTCTTCGCCGCGCTGGAGTACGGTTTCGGCACGATGGAGTTGAACCGTGTCGAGGCGCTGGTGACGGAGGGAAATCAGCGATCGAGAGGGTTCCTGGAAAAGGCGGGCTTCAGGCTTGAAGGCACGCTGCGCCAGTACGAATGGGCGCGCGGGCGGTACCAGGATCAGTGGATGTTCTCGCTCCTGAAAGAAGATCGTAAGGGGGGACAGTTCACTTCCGTCATTGACACACCCGCCTCTTTATGAGATAAAAGAATCCGGTTAATCGTTTACGTAATCGTTTACCGCAGTGTCCCTTTGCAGGGAACCCCATTTTTCGGGAGGCGTGTGGTATGAACCGGACGGCGACAATGAAGGACGTAGCTCGCAAGGCGGGTGTTTCCACCGCGACGGTTTCTCACGTGCTCAACGGAACCAGGCCTGTGGGAAGCGTCCTCCGCGACCGCGTACGCCAAGCGGTGGCGGAACTCGGCTACCGTCCGAACTTCATCGCCCGCAGCCTCCGCCGCAAAGGCTCCGGCGCCGTCGGCGTCATCCTCATCGACGATACCAACCCTTTTTTCTCCGAATCCACCCGAGGCGTCAAGGACGCCGCCCTCGAAAACGGATACAGCGTTCTCGTCTGTAACTCGGAGGGAGACCCCGACCGGGAGAACGAGTTTCTTGAGCTCCTTGCGGAGAAGCAAGTGGAAGGGGTCATTCTCTTCAATGTTCGCGACTCCAACCTGCGGGAGGCGGCAGGGCGGCGGCTCGCCGTGCCAGTTGTCCTTGTTGATCGCGACGGCGCCTCTAGAGGAATGGACTCGGTCGTCGTGGATCACTACGCCGGGGGCATGGACGCGATGGAGCACCTTCTTTCGCTCGGTCACGGACGGATCGCCTGCATCGCAGGCCCCTCGAACTCCACCCCTGCGCTGCTGCGCCTTCGGGCATACGCGAACGCCCTGCGCCGCGCCGGAATACCCTACGACAAATCCCTCGTCTACCGGGGCGACTTCCGCTCCGAAAGCGGCTACGCCGCCATACCGTTCCTCTTCTCAGATGGTAAGCTCCCCACGGCACTTTTCGCTTTCAACGACCTGATGGCCTTCGGCGCGATCACCGCCCTCGCGGAGAGGGGGCTTCGCATCCCGGAGGACGTCTCCGTCGTCGGTTACGACGACATACTGCTCTCTTCCTTCTTTAATCCGCCGCTGACGACCGTGGCGCAGCCGAAGAAGGAGATGGGGAGGGCCGCTTTCGGTCTTCTCCTCGACAGAATCAACGACGAGTCGCTGCCCGCGCGCTCTCTGCGTATGAACGCGCGGCTCGTGGTGCGAAAATCCACCGCTTCGCCGGGTGCGTCGAAAGGAGGGGATGGGTCGGGCTGTATGCGATGAACCGCTCCGGGGGAGGGTTGCTTTTCCCGCGGGGCGCGATGCGGCACGGTGCGCTCCTGGTTTTCCGGACGAATTCCGTCCGGTCGGTCCGTCCTTCGAGGGGCGGAAACATACTATCCACATTCAGGGAGGGAAACGCATGAAAGGTTTGAGAAAAGTTCTTCTGCTGGTTATGGTTCTGGTTATTGCGCTCTCCGCGTTCGGCGTCGCCGGAGCGGCCGAGTCGAAAGTCAAGGTTGCCCTGGTCCTCTCCGGCTTCCTGGGCGACAAGTCCTTCAACGATTCCGCGTACGAGGGGCTCGAGCGCTCGATCAAGGAATTCGGCATCGAGCTGAAGGTCCTTGAGTCCAAGGTCCCCTCCGACTGGGAGTCCAACCTCGTCGCCATGGCGGCCGAGGGGTACGACCTGGTTCTGGGTTGCAGCACGCAGCTTCAGGAGATCATCGCCAAGCATGCTCCCGACTTCCCCGATGTGAAGTTCGGCATCATCGACGGCGTGGTGAAGGCTCCGAATGTCATGTCCGCCATCTTCGCCCAGAACGAGGGCTCCTTCCTCGCCGGAGCTGCCGCGGCCATGTTTACAACAAAGACTGACGTTCCCGGCGTCAACGCCGAGAAGATTATCGGCTGGGTCGGCGGCATGGACATTCCGGTGCTTCACGACTTCCTCGTGGGCTATAAGCAGGGCGCTGCCTACGTCGATCCCGAGACCCGCGTGCTCGTCTCCTTCGCCGGAACGTTCAACGACCCCCTGAAGGGCAAGGAGCTGACGCTGGCCCAGTTCGAGCAGGGCGCGGACATCGTCATGAACGTCGCGTCGAACACCGGCAACGGCATCCTCGAGGCGGCCTACGAGGCGAAGAAGTACGCCATCGGCGTCGACCTGAAT
>JAHDKR010000186.1 GCA_018436785.1 Synergistaceae bacterium
GAACGGGAGGTCTGGAACAGCCGCGGCTCCCGCTTCAACAGGGTGCCGGAGCCGTTCGACCCGGAACGTATCGTGGACTGGACGCCCGTCTGGTCGCTCACCGAAGAACGGCACAAATACCTGCCGACGCAACTGTTATACTATCGCGCCCCGGCGCGGGACGGCGACGAGTCGGTCTACTCCATCGGCTGCTCCAACGGCGCCGCCTCCGGCAACACTCTCGCCGAGGCCTTGCTGCAGGGTTTCTTCGAGCTGGTGGAGCGCGACGCCGTCGCCGTCTGGTGGTATAACATGCTCTCACGTCCCGGAGTGGACGCGGAGAGCTTCGGCGATCCGTGGATCGTGAAGCTTGCGGCGTACTACCGGGAGCGATGGGGGCGGGAAGCGTGGGCGCTCGACATCACTTCCGACCTCGGCATCCCCGCCTTCGTCGCAGTGTCGCGCCGTATAGGCGAGCGGGAGGAACGCCTCTTCTTCGGACTGGGGTGCCATCTCGACGCCCGCATCGCGCTCCAGCGAGCCTTTGCGGAGATGAATCAGATGCTCTCCATCGGCTCGGGCGGGGGCGAGGACGACCTCGCCGGACTGCAAGACAGGGAGACGCTCTCCTGGATGCGTACGGCGACGCTCGCCAACAAGCCCTACATGGCGCCGGACCCGTCGAAACCTCTGCGAACATTCTCCGACTACCCGGTGCGGCATACGGACGACTTTCTTGAGGACATCGCGTACTGCCGCCGCCTGATCGAGGCGAAGGGGATGGAGATGCTCGCGCTGGACCAGACCCGCCCCGACACCGGAATGCCCGTGGTCAAGGTCGTCGTGCCGGGCTTTCGCCACTTCTGGGCGCGCTTCGCTCCGGGGAGGCTCTACGACGTCCCTGCGGCGACGGGCCTCTTGAAAAAAACGTTGAAAGAGGAAGAACTGAACCCGGTCCCGTTCTTTTTTTAAGCTTTGCTGCCGAAATGTCAATCATCTGTCGGGACCAATATCATTCAATCTTTGCTGAAAATAACAGGGAGGTGCGAAGAAATGAACTTCTCCGCCCTCCCCTGTTTTTTCGTTCTGATGGAAGAAAGCCCTACTGTTTCCGCAGGAACAGCAGCGGGAGCGCCATAAGAAGCGCCAAGGGCGACGCGCCGACAGCCGAGCAGCCCGATCCTCCCGAGGAGGCCGACTGCGCCTCGGCGCGGATCGACGCCACGCGGAAGGTGACCACGCCGACCGTCGGGTTGTGGTCGAACGGTCCGTTGTCCTCCACCATATTCCTCCAGGTCATCAGCCCCTCGCCCTCCTCGTAGAAGTCGGGCGGCGTCATGCCGTCGGGAAGCGCCTGCCCCGGTTTTATCTCGAACTGTACGCTCCGCTCGGGGATAACGTACTCCTTCACAGCCTGCACGCCCGCCGCCGCGTCCTCGTACTCCGCAAGCGCGGCGTAGTAGCGCGCGTTCATCGGCCACGAGGCGGTGAACTGCACTTCCAGCTCCCCTTTTCCGGACGTATCAGCGAGCGGGACGTTCTCGTAGGCGAAAGCGTCGTAGAGCGTCGCGGCGGCGCCTCCGGGAAGGCCTCCAAGATCCGTCGAGAGGAGGTTCTCCGCTTCCCTGAAGATCGCGCTCTCACGGTTCTTCAGATCGTTCTCCACCTTCGTCACGTCTGCCTCACCCGTCGTATCCCGAGGTTTTACAGAACTCCCCTCTGCGGCTCCCGAAAGCGCAACGGCGGAGTTTCCGGCAGCGGAGCCGATGGTGCAGGTGCCGTCGGTGGTGTAGGTGACGCCGTAGGCGCAGCATATCTGGTCGGGAGTGTTCTCCGTCACTTGGCAGTAGTCGGCGAGATGCGTCGTTGTGGAGGACGAAATATAGAGCCCCCCTCCCATGCTGCTCAGACTGTTCCTCCTCACGATGCACCGGTACATGGTGAGCGTTCCTTTGACGCCGTTGTAGATGCCCCCCGCGATTCCATCGGTACACGTGTTGTTCTCGACGACGCAGTTTCTCATCGTCAGTGTCGTCGCGTTGTATCCGTAGTCGGTGCTGCTGATTCCTCCCGCCTTTGGAAAGCCGGACGCAGTGTTGTTCCTGACGACGCAGTTGTTCAGCGTCATGGTTTTTTCGTTGTGAATGCCGCCTCCGCCCGCGTTTCCGCTCACGGTGCAGTCGTTCATCGTCAGGTTCGCGTAGCTGAACACGCCCGCGCCCTGCGACCCGCTTCCCGTCCCCGTGTTGCCGCCGGTGACCGTCAGTTGGTTGAACGTGCAGTCGCCCGTCACGTAGAGAACTCTCTGCCCGCTTACGTTCTGCTTGATCGTGACGGGACCGGTGATCGTCAGAGGCTTGTTGACGAAGAGATAGCTGTTTACGTTGACGACGGATACCGATGGATCGAAGACGATCGTGTCGCCGGGGTTCGCGTTTCCGATGGCATTCCGAAGCGTTCCCGCGCCGCCGTCGTCTCCCCTCGTTACCGTGAATGTCGCCGCCCTCGCCGCTCCCGCGAAGCAGAGCAGAACCGCCGCAACGAATACCGGCAGCATGCCCCGCAACAAAAGCCCTCTCTTCGTGTACCGCGTTTTTTCGTTTACTGCGTTCATCGTTTTCCCCCTCTTTTCATGGTCGGGTTCATGCCGCTCCGGCCAAGCACGATAAGAAGAGCGTCCGTCCTCTTTTGGGTCGTTCCGCGAGCTATCATAAACCTTCACACGGTGTAAAAGTCAAGGAGGAGTTTTAAAGATTCGCCGTTTTTAAAATAAACATTCCCGGTCAATCCGGAGTGTAAGGTTGCCTGCTGTCGTCTTGGGAGGTCCTTCAAACGACGTTATTGAAATGTAAAAATTTCCACATGACCGACTCCAGTTTTCAGCCTGCTTGCTTTTCAACTCGAATAAACGTACAATAACTTGTACAATACTTGTAAGAAAACCCAAAGAAGGAGGAGAGGACATGCTGGCAGTGAACTACTCCACGTATCGGAATAAATTAAAAGAGTATTGCGACCGGGTGACGGACGACAATGAAACCGTGATCGTCACTCGAAAGAGTGAAAAGAATGTCGTCGTCATGAGCCTCGACGAGTACAACAACATGATGGAGAGCTTGAGAATCCTGAAGAATCCGTCGTACTTCATCGAACTCTTTCAGTCATTGCAGCAGCTTCAACAGGGTGGAATCGTCGTCAAAACCATCGAGGAGCTGGAAGCGGCCGAGCAATGAATATCATTTTTTCGCAAAAAGCATGGGAAGAGTATGTAGCGTGGCAGAATGAAGATAAAAAGATCGTCATTAAAATCAACGCGCTGATCAAGGATATTGCCAGAAACGGCATGCTGAGCGGGTTAGGACAACCCGAGCTCCTGAAGCACGCTCTTTCCGGCCTGTATAGCAGAAGAATTTCACTGGAACACCGTTTGATATACGCTCAGGACACGCACGGCAATCTGCTGATCGTGAAGTGCTCAGGTCACTACGAATAATCCCCATTCACGAAAGAACATGAGTTTTCCTGATTAGCTGCGGGCCCTGATTTGGACAGTCTCTCCGTCGAGCGGGATCAGGAGGCGCTCGTCGGAGAGACCGCTTTTCCGCGCCGTCTCGCGGAGCTGCTTGCGGGTCACTGTGGCGTGGTCCACCGCCTCCATGTGGATGGCGACGACCGTGCTTTCCGGCGAAATGCGGCAGACCTCGGCAGTCTGCGCGTCGTCCATCAGGATGAGCGTTCCCTCGCCCCAGACCGCGCCGCACGAGTGCGTCAGGACGACGTCGGGCATACGGACGCGAAGCAACTCGCGGATCTCGTCGGTGAGGACGGTATCCCCCGCCCAGTAGACGCTCGGTTCTCCGGGCGCTTCGAAGAAGAAGCCCGAGACGACGCCCATGTCCTTCAGCACCGCGCCCGAACCGTGGCGCCCCGATGTGCGGGAGACGGAAATTTCGTCCAGCCAAAGCGTTCCGGCGACGGGGTGTACATCGGTGAAGCCGAGGTCGCGCATGGTCTGTTCGTCCTCGGGCTGGCAGAGCAGCGGAAGATCTTTCGGAAGAATCTCCCGGGCCGTTGTGTCGAAGTGGTCGGAGTGCACATGGGAGACGACGACGGCATCCACCCCGTCGAGCACCTCCTCAAGAGCGATGGGCAGCGAAACGACCGGGCTGTGCTCCTTCCCGGTGTAGGAAGGCCCCGACCCCTTCTCCCCCAGGTACGGGTCCAGCAACAGCATTTTTCCTGCGAACGACATTTTTACGGTGGCATTGCGGATGAGTTGCAGCTCCAAAATATACCGCCTCCTTCTGTGCCCGATGATACGCCGCAGGGAGACGGACGGTCAAGAGAAATTTTCAACGAGCAGGTTCTTTGGACGACTGGAGCAAACGCACCCTAAAAAAGCTGGAAAGAGATCGCGAATCTCTTTCCAGCTTTCGAAAAACGCTACGGTATGATCTTCCCCGTATCCATCCCCTCGCCGCCGGAGATTCCGTCCAGTTCAGCGTCGTCTTGCTCGCCGAGCTTCTTTTTCTTCTTGAGTTCCTCCGGCTTCAGGTTATCCTCCAGTTTGGCTTCCGCCTTCTTCCGTTCCTGCGTCATCGCTGATCCCCTCCTTGTGATGTGCGGTGTGTTTTCCGCTGCATTTTCCGCAGAAGAAGCAGCGGTATCGCCAGAAGCAGCGCTAAAGGCGACGCAACGTCCGTCGAGCAGCCTGATCCTCCCGAGGAGGCCGCTGGCGCCTCGGCCGCGCGGACCGAGCACACGCGGAAGGTCACGATTCCGGGCGCCGGTTCAAGGTCGAACGATCCGCCGTCCGTCACAACGTTCCTCCAGGTCATCAGCCCTTCGCCCTCCTCGTAGAAGTCGGGCGGCGTCGCGCCGTCGGGAAGGCTCTGCCCGGCCTTGATCTCGAACTGGATGCCGCGTCCGGGGTTCTCGTACCCGGAGCCGTCGGCCTTGGAGAAGAGTGAATAGTATCGTACGTTCTCCGGCCACGAGGCCGTATACTCCACGGAAAGATCCGTACTCGTCAGGGCGACGTCCTCGAACGTGTTCGCGTCGTAGAGCGTCGCCGCCATTCCGGCGAGCTGAGCGAGCGAGGTCGATTTTTCGGGAACCGTCTTGCCGAGGTCGGCCGCGAGCGTCTGTTCGATCACGCCGTACAGCGCGCTCTGCGGGTTCGCCAGAGCCGTTTTCACAGCCGCGACGTCCGAATCGCCGATGATCGACCGCGGTTCGGGCTCCTTCTCGCCCGAGTACCCCGATAACGCCGTCGCCGACTTGTTCGGCGATTTTCCGATCGTGCACGTGTCGTCGGCCGAGTAGGTCGAGCCGGACAGGCGGTAGATGTTGTCGGGGGTATTCGCGGACACGACGCAGTGGTCCGTCAACGTCGTCGTCGAAAGTATTTCCAGGCACATCCCTCCGCCGGAATCCTTGTTCCCGTTGTTGCGCACCTTCGTCCGGGCCATCGTCAGGGTTCCCCCGACATCGTTGAAGACTCCTCCCGCACTGCGGCTTCCGAACACGTGGCCTGAGCTCGTGTTGTTCTCGACGACGCAGTCGGTCATCGTCAGCGAGACGTTCCAGGATCCGCCGGCGCTGTTGCGGATCCCCCCGGCGGAGATGCCTCCGTCCGCAGAGTTGCCGCTGATCGCGCAGCCCTGAAGCACGAGGTTCTTGCTGTTGTGGATGCCGCCGCCGCCCGTATTCCCCGTCACGATGCAGTTTTTCATCGTGACGTCGGAAAAGCAGTACATTCCGGCGCCGTACCCCCCGTCCCCTGAACCGAGGCTCCCTCCGGTGATCGTCAGGTTCTTCAGCGTACAGGCGCCCGTCACGTAGAGCACCCGCTTGCCCGGCGCCGTCTGTTTAATCGTGACGGGGCCCTCGATCGTCAACGCCTTGTTGACGAACAGGTAGTCGGTCAGCGACACCGTCGATACCGAGGAGTGGAAGATGATTCGGTCGCCGTCAGCGGCCCCGGCAATCGTGGTCCGGAGCGACTCCGCCCGTCCGTCGTCGCCGTCGTAGCTCACCATCCAATTTGTCGCCTCGCCTGTTCCGCAGGCGAAGAAGAGCAGCGTGAAAAGAGCGAACAGCGCTCCCGCGATTCTGAAGATCTCTTTCGAACATTTCCATGTTCCCGCTTCGTTGTGCATGATTCCATCCGCCCTTTCGTTCTCCATCAGTTCCCGCCGACGGACGAAATTTCACGCGCGTCGGGCGCTCTCATCCTTCCCGCTTCGTTCGAAGCGCATCGCACGAAAGAACGGCGCCGCGAGCGGAATCACGAGCAGCAGCGCGAGCGGCGCGAAGCCTCCGGCCGCGTTGCACCCGCCGCCGCTTCCCTTGTCGCCCGCAGCTTCGGCGCGGATGGAGGCCACGCGGAAGGTGACCATGCCGATCTGCCGGTTGTGGTCGAACGGTCCGTTGTCCTCCACGACGTTGCGCCACGTCATCAGCCCCTCGCCCTCCTCGTAGAAGTCGGGAGGCGTTACGCCGTCGGGAAGCGGCTGCCCGGGCTTGATCTCAAACCGCACGCTCCGCTCGGGAATCGCGTACCCCTTCACGGCCTGCACGCCCGCCGCCGCGTCCTCGTACTCCGCGAGCGCGGCGTAGTAGCGCGCGTTCTTCGGCCACGAGGCGGTGAACTCCACCTCCAGCTTCCCTTCTCCGGACGTATCGGCAAGCGGGACGTTCTCGTAGGCGAAGGCGTCGTAGAGCGTCGCGGCGGCGCCTCCGGGAAGGCCTCCAAGATCCGTCGAGAGGAGGTTCTCCGCTTCCTTGAAGATCGTGCTCTCACGGTTCTTCAGATCGTTCTCCACCTTCGTCACGTCTGCCTCACCCGTCGTATTCCGAGGTTTTACAGAACTCCCCTCCGCGGCTCCCGAAAGCGCCACGGCGGATTTCCCGGCCGTGTCGCCGATGGTACAGGTGCCGTCGGTGGTGTAGGTGACGCCGTAGCCGCAGCATATCTGGTCGGGAACGTTCTCCGTCACTTGGCAGTAGTCGGCCAGGTTTGTCGTGGCATAGGACGAAAGATAAAGCCCTCCTCCCGAAGAGTACTGATCACTGTAGAGTTCATTCCGCAGATGCACGTTCTTCCTCACGATGCACCGGTACATGGAGAGCGTTCCCTTGACGCCGTTGTAGATACCCCCCGCGATTCCGCTGGTGCACGTGTTGTTCTCGACGACGCAGTTCCTCATCGTCAGCGTCGTCGCGTTGTATCCGTAGTCGGTGTTGCTGATTCCTCCCGCCTTCGTGCTCCCGGACGAGGAGTTGTCCTTGATGACGCAGTTGTTCAGCGTCATGCTTCTTCCGTTGTGAATGCCGCCCCCGCCCGAGTTTCCGCTCACGGTGCAGTCGTTCATCGTCAGATTCGCGTAGTTGATCACGCCTCCGCCCTGCGAGCCGCTCCCCGTCCCCGTGTTGCCGCCGGTGACCGTCAGGTTGTTGAACGTGCAGTCGCCCGTCACATAGAGCACTCGCCCGCCGGCAGTCTGCTTGATCGTGACGGGGCCGGTGATCGTCAGGGCTTTGTTGACGAAGAGATAGCTGTTCACATTGACGGTCGTCACCGAGGAGTGAAAGACGATCGTATCCCCCGAGGCCGCGTTCTCCACCACGTACCGGAGCGTCCCCACGCCGGTGTCTCCCCCTGAGGTCACAGTGCGCGTCGCCGCATCCGCCATCCCCGCGAAACAGAGCAGCGCCGCCGCAACAAACACCGGCAGTATGCCTCGCAACAAAAGCCCTCTCTTCGTGTACCGCGTCTTTTCGTTCACTGCGTTCATCATATTCCCCCTCTTTCCTCGTCCGGTTTCAAGCTGTGTTTAGATCGAACAAAAAGAGAACGAAGCACGCCCGTCCTCTTTTGGTCGTTCCGCGCTATCATAAACCTTCACACCGTGTAAGAGTCAAGGAGAAGTTTTAAAGATTCGAAGTTTTTTTGAAATACCCATTCCAGATCAATCCGGAGTGTGCGGCGCCCTTCTGTTATCTTGGGAGATTGTTCCGGTGGCGTTTCGATGTGCGCGCCAAAATCGGTCGTGCTTTCGGGCGGAAATGCCGAAAGCATGACGGTCTCTCCGTCGCGCGGACTGAGCAGGCGTTCGTCGGGGATGCGCTTTTTCGCGCCGTCTGGCGAAGTTGCTCGCGGATCTCGTCGGTGAGGACGGTGTCCCCCTCCCAGTAGACGCTCGGCTCTCCGGGCGCTTCGAAGAAGAAGCCCGAGACGACGACGGCATCCACCCCGCTGAGCACCTCCTCAAGAGCGATGGGCAGCGGAAAAGGCCCGATGATACGCCGGAAACGCGCCGACGGTCAAGCGTCGTCACCGCGCCGGCGACATGGGGCGTGCCCATGGGGGCGCCGCCGTCTTTTGAAGAGCAGATATCCATGCCGCGGGAGAGAGAGTCTCCGACTCTTTCCATTCGGGCCGAATCACGAAGCGCTCCTCCAGCGGCACGGCGAGGTAGTCGTTTCCGGGTGAGAAAACCTACTCCTCACGCAGAAAAAGCGTATAATTCCGAATAGGATATGTATTCGGGAGGGATTGGCTATGGACGGGAAAGAGATGCGTAAGCTTCTGAGGAAACTGCTCGCCAAGGCGTGGGCGGACGCGAAGTTCAAAGCGAGGCTGATCGCCGATCCCGCGTCGGTTTTGAGGACCGAGGGGATGGAGGTTCCGGAGGGCATGAAAATCCATGTGGTCGAGAACACGGACGACCGGTTGTATCTGGTCATCCCGAGAAGCCCCGAGGAACTGGCCGACGAGGAACTCGACTTCTTGTCTGCGGAAGGCCTATCGGCCCGTCGAACGGCGCCGGACCGATAGGCGAATAATTACGGCGTCGTTTAGGGATGTCTTACCGTTTTCGCAGCAGTAGCGGCAATCCCAGAAGGAGCACGAAAGGCGACGCGCCTAAGGCCGAGCAGCCCGAACCGCCGGAGGAGGCCGTCTGCGCCTCGGCGGCACGCACCGAGCACACGCGGAAGGTGACGACGCCGGCCGCCGGGTTCAGGTCGTACGGTCCGCCGTCCGTCACGATGTTCCGCCACGTCATGAGCCCCTCGCCCGGGACATAGAAGTCCGGGGGCGTTGCCCCGTCGGGCAGACTCTGCCCCGCCTTGATTTCAAACTGTATGCCGCGTTCGGGGATCTCGTACCCGCTGCCGTCGGCCTTGCGGAAGAGCGCGTAGTACCGCGCGTTCTCCGGCCACGAGGCCGTGTATTCCACGACGAGATCCTGACTCTCGACGCCCACGTCCTCGAACGTATTCGCGTAGTAGAGGGACGCGGTCAGACCCGCGAGCGTCGCGCTCGTTCCGCCGGGAGTTCTGCCGAGGTCCGAAGAGAGGGCCCGGCTGACGGCCGCGAAGAGATCGCTTCCGGAATCGGCCAGTTTGCGCTTCACTTCGGCGACATCGGCGTCGTCCTTGATCGAGCGCGGTTCCGGCGCCGTTTCTCCCGTGTATCCCGAGAACGCCGTCGCCGACTTGTTCGGCGCGTCGCCGATTACGCACGTGCTGTCGTACGTGAAGACCGGCGTCGAGAAGTACGTCTCC
>JAHDKR010000060.1 GCA_018436785.1 Synergistaceae bacterium
ACGGTCGCAGAATTTTTCGTAAGCCGTTCTGCCCGCCTCGAACTCGAAAACTCCTCCCGAAAGGTGGAAGTTGCGAATCCCGCCGATTGAGTCGCCGCAATCAATCAGACGAAGATCCTATCGGCAACCTGCGGAACAAGGAAAAAAGAGAGATCGGATGTTTGGCGTGTGCGCGCTGCAAAACAGTCCTGACGCAACACTCTGTATTTCGGTCTGGTTCCCGGCCGTTTGTAGTCGATGCCGAACGAGAGACCGGATGAGGACATGTCAAAAGGTGTGAAGGAGCTCCGGTGGTAAAACAACAAAAAAGAACTACACCCGGAGGAATCATCCTCTCCTCCGGGTGTTTAAGAAATGTGTCAGTTCCGGGGGGCTATTGCCGCCGCGTTGTTCCTCAGACGGAGCAGTCTGCGCTCCGTAGGAGGGTGGGAGTTGAAGCCGCTCGGGGAGGTCTTGAATCCAGCGGCTTTCATCTTTTCCATGGCGCGTACCAACCCCCAGGGGCTGTATCCGGCTGCCGACGATACCCGAATACCGTAGTCGTCTGCTTCAACCTCTTGTTCCCTGCTGAATCCGGATTCGGCAAGAACCATTCCGACCCCGCCGACGATCTCCCTCGCGGCATCCCCTTTCAGGGAATTGAACAGAAGCCCCCAGAGAAGATTGCGGCTTACGGAGCTTGAATAGTGGCCGAGCTGGATGTGTCCCGCTTCATGCGCAAGTATGCCCGCTATTTCGTCTTCTTTGGTCAGTATCGCCATCAGGCCGGTCGTCACATGAACAGTGTGATTGCCGGGCGAAAATTTAACCCAGGCGTTCGGTTCTTGCTGCTCTTCATAAATGACCTGCTGCCATGGGATACCGGCATGAGCGGCAATACGCGTCCACGCCCGGTCTACCGTCGCTCTGTCGAGAGCGCCCTCGGAAACAGCTGAAAACGCCAGAAGAAGTACGATAAGAAGAGCGAGGCGTCCGATTACCCTCTTCATTCGAATTCCTCCTTTTCTCTTTAGTATAGTTCTATTTTCCAATAGGATACATCCTTTCTTCTTTTAGTGAAAGGGGGAAACTTCGTAGGAGTCAATAGGCAGTATCGGACATTCTGTATATAATGAAATCAGAATCGAGAGGAGGTTGATTGCATGCTGCACTGTGTTCAATGCGGTAAAACGTTCGACGAATCATCCTTATTGTGGCGCTGTCCATGCGGAGGTGTTCTCGACTGGACTGTACCCGAGCCCTTCAAACGCTCGTCGATACGCACGGAAGAGACCGGGATGTGGCGGTACGCTGCTTCTCTGCCTCTTGATTCTCCCGATTCGCGTGTTTCTACGGGGGAGGGAGGGACTCCTCTTATTCCTGGAGACTGGAACGGGCTTTCCGTTTTCTGGAAGCTTGATTTTCTCTGCCCTACAGGCTCATACAAAGACCGCGGAATTGCGTGTCTTGTCAATCGTTTACGCGAACTCGGCGTGCGTGAGCTCATAGAGGACTCCTCAGGAAATGCGGGCTCGTCGATGGCCGCATACTGCGCTCTTGCCGGGATCGGGTGTAAAATCTACGTTCCAGGGTACACGTCCGAAGGCAAGTGCGTTCAGATACTCTCTTACGGCGGGGAACTTGTCCGTATACCCGGTACCAGAGAGGATACTTCCCGTGCGGCGGAGAAAGCGGCGAGTGAAACCTATTATGCCAGCCATAACTGGAGCCCCTACTTCGCCCACGGCGTAAAAACCTTTGCCTTCGAAGTATGGGAGCAGTTGGGATTCCAGCTTCCGGACGCGGTTCTTCTTCCTGCCGGTCAGGGAAGTCTTGTTCTTGGATGGGCGCAAGCATTCGAAGAACTGCGCGCCTCTGGAGAGATAGACCGTCTTCCGAGAATCTACGCGCTTCAGCCCGAAAACTGCGCACCTCTGGCGCTCGCCTTCGAAAAGCGGACCGACGCTCCCGAGCCGTTCCCAAAGAAAGAGACCATAGCGGAAGGTATCAGTTCTGCGGAACCGGTTCGCGGGGTTCAGGTTCTTTCCGCTGTGCGAAGAAGCGGAGGGGCTGTCCGTGCCTTTTCTGAGAGGGCTATTTGGGATGGCTTTAATAAGCTTGCACTGAAGGGGCTGTACGTGGAGCCGACAAGCGCGATCGTCGGAGCAGCCCTTGACGAGCTGCGGAACGCGGGAGAACTCCGCGAAGGAGAGCGTCTTGTCGCGTTGCTTTCCGGTTCCGGACTGAAAGCGACCGATAAGATTCTCTCGCTCATCGGCAATCCTCCGGCCTGATACTTCTTCTTGCTGTGGTATAGTTATCCTATTTTGAGCCGGGGAGAGAAAATATGGGCCGTGTGACTGTGAATAACCTTCAGGAAGGAATGGTCCTCGAGGAGGATCTTCGCGCCCCGAACGGGCGTTTCATCCTTGGAAAAGGGGTGACCCTGAAGGAAAAATACATCAGGATGTTCAAGATTTGGGGGATTACCGGCGCCGACGTCGAAGGCGTCGAAGACGGTGAAGTTGTCCGAAGGGCGCTCTTGGAAGAGGACGCGATCCGGCGGTCCCGTTCCTATGTTGATACGTACTTCCCTCCCGAGGACGCCGAGGATGTATGCGCTTCTGCGGTCCGTTCTTTTTGCGTGCGCCGGTTCGCCGAAGAATTTGCTTCCGGAACGCCGCCTTCTCCTTTGCCGGAAGTGAAAAGCCTTCCACGCCCTCCAGAGGGACATTTTGGACGCTCTTTCTCTGCATACGCGCTGGCAAAAGACGAAGTGCGTCTTTTCTCATTTCCGGACATTTATTTTAAGATACAGGAGGTTATTAACTCTCCGATCAGTTCGGCTACGTCCATAGCAAAGGTGGTCGGCAACGATCCGAACCTTGCCGCCCGTCTGCTCAAGCTTGTGAACAGCTCTTTCTACGGGTTCCCCAACCCGATCCAGTCGATTCCCAGAGCGATCGCGATCATCGGTTCCAATGAACTGACCTCGCTTGCCCTTGCGGTTTCGACCATGAAGGTTTTCAAGAACGTCCCGAAAGAGTACGTCGACATGAAATCTTTTTGGAGACATTCAATAGCCTGCGGGGTCTTTTCACGCCTTTTAGCATACAACAAACGGCTTCGTTCGGAAGAGCGCTTTTTTCTCGCCGGGCTGCTGCACGATCTCGGCCGGATACTCCTTTACACAAAGGCTCCAAATGAGATGACCTACGCGCTCGAACTTTCGCTTTTTGAACACATTCCCCTCTGGCGTGCCGAGAAGCGAGTATTCGGCTTCGATCATACCGCTGTAGGGAAGACGCTCATGGAGGAGTGGAGAATTCCCCGGGGGATCAGTCTTCTCTGTGATTCCCATCACAACCCTACGTCGGAAGAAGCCCCCGAAGAAGCGGTATTCGTCCATCTTGCGGATTATCTGGCAAACAGTCTGCGTATTGGCACCAGCGGCTCTTTATATTTCTCGGGAGTGGATCGCGCGTTGTGGGAGCTCCTGGAACTGGATGAGGGCGACGTGGAGGCTGTGCTTGTCCAAGGAGAGCGTCAGATACGCGAGATAATGAATATCTTTTTAATGACGTAATGTAAAGATGAAACCTTCAGACGAGAGTATAGACCAGCTTCGGGAGAGAGTTCGGGTACTTACAGGAGAAAGAGAGGCGACAAAACGGATTCTTGAGGCCGCCGTCGACTCTCTTGCTTTCCCCGTTGTTGTCGATGAAACCTTCTCTTCCGACGTCTTATTGGCCCAGGCTGCGCAGAAACTCCGCTCTTTCATCAAGTTAGACGCTCTTGTCTTCTATCTCTTTACACCGGATGGGCTGGACTTTTTCCCCGCGTTTTGCGACCCGCCCGAAAGACTCTCCTTTTTCGAGGAGGAAATGATTCCTCTCGTGGATGACGGAACATTTGCCTGGGCTGTCGACCGGAACAAACCAGTCATAATCACCGCTCGTCCCGGGAAAACGAGTGCGGGTCTTGAAGTGAAAGAACGCCAGCTTCTGTTGCATTCAATAATGTCGTCAAACCGCAGCATCGGGATGTTTATGAGTCTTTTAGGAGAGGACGAAACAGATATTCTTGATGTCTCTTTCGCCTTCTTTACAGTTTTGCTTGGGTCTATGGCAAGTATCCTTCACAATGCCGAGCTGTATACCATGATTCAAGGTTTGAATAATGAGTTGCAAGGTAAAATCAAACGGCTGGAGGAGTCGGAACGTAGTCTTGCAGAAGCGATGAAGGCAAAAGAGGTCTTTCTTGCGAATGTCAGTCATGAAGTGCGTACGCCGCTCAACGGTATTGTCGGTATGACGACACTGCTGGAGGAAACGCCTTTGGATGCGCGCCAGAGAGAGCTCCTTGGTGTTCTGAAGGACGAATCAGGAGCTCTTCTCCGGCTGATCAACGATCTTCTGGATTTTTCAAAGATGGAGGCGGGAAAACTTGTCTTCGAAGACGCTCCCTTCGACCTGTACGAGCTTTGGAACAGCGTCCGCGACAGTTTCCTTCCGCGCGCCGTCGCAAAAAACCTCTCGTTTTCGATGACGCTCGACGAATCGGCGCCCCGAGTTGTATCCGGCGACTCCTTCAGGATACGCCAGGTCCTCGGGAATCTCGTGGGGAATGCAGTAAAATTTACCGGGGCAGGATCTGTCGAAGTCAACGGTAACTGCTTGGCACGGAGGGAAGAATCCTTTTTTTTTGAAGTTACAGTCCGAGATACGGGCATAGGGATTTCCACGAAAAAGAAGGACGAGCTTTTCCAGCCTTTTGTCCAGGGTGACGTTTCAATGACCCGAAAGTATGGCGGCACGGGGCTCGGTTTGGCTATTTCGAAACGCATCGTCGACGGTATGGGAGGCCGGATTACGCTGGAGAGCCGCGAGGGGGAGGGCTCCCTCTTTTCCTTCACTATTCCCATGCGCGAGGTCCGAGTTCCCGAAGGGCCCTTTCCGCAGCACTTGCGGGAAAAGGAGGCGCGAGAAGATATGTATGCGTCGGCTTCCATACTCGTTGTGGAGGATAACCCGACAAACAGGACCGTGGCGGTCGCACTGCTCAATTTGCTCGGTCTGCAGAATATCGAAACGGCTGAAAACGGTGAAGAAGCTATTGAAAAGCTCTCTGCAACACAATATGATTTAGTCTTCATGGATATTCAGATGCCGTTGCTCGATGGACTTCAGGCGCTTGCCAAAATTCGGGATCCATCGTCCAAGGTAGTGGATCATGAGACTCCTGTGGTAGCGATGACGGCAAATGCTCTCCCTGGGGAAAGAGAGCGGTATATTGAGGCGGGGATGTCAGACTACATATCCAAACCGATTCTTGCCGCGGAACTACGAAGAATCGTCCGGCGCTTTCTTTCAGAAGATAAACGCGACTCCCGGCATTCTGATTCTGGGAGGTTCGTACTCTCTGAAGCCAACATGAAAAGCCCCGATTCGTCCGAGATTCCCGCTTTTCGCCCTGCGGTTCTGCTGGATCGGATGGGGGGAGATCGCGATCTGTGCCGGCAGACGATTACTCTTTTCATAGAGGACTCGGCGAAAATCGTGAAAATAATCAGCTCTTCGGTAGCGTCGGGGAATGCGGAGGAATCACGCCGGATGATACACGCGCTTCGGGGCGCCTCGGCAAATGTGGAAGCTTTTGCTCTTGCGCTTTTGGCTGCCGATGCGGAACAGGCGGCGGAGCGCGGAGATCTTGAAGAAGCCGGACGGGCTCTTCCAAAGATTGAGAGGGCGCGCGAGAAATTCATTCACGCCTTTCGCGAATTCGATACACCCATTTCTGATACAAAGTAAATGCGCTCCGATATACGTGTGTTTAAGGAAAAAGGAGAGATTCGGATGAAAATATTGGTCGCAGAGGACGACGCGACATCGCTCTTCATGCTTCAATCGCTGCTCATGAAATGGGGGTATGACGTTATTGCGGCCTCGGACGGGCAGGAAGCGCTGCGCGTGCTGACAGGAGAAAACCCGCCGCTGCTGGCGATACTCGACTGGATGCTTCCCGGTGAAAGCGGCCCCGAAATTTGCCGAAAACTCGCCTCCAGAGAGCGCTTAAGGGAGGGGAACGCCGCCCGGGAAGAGATGATGAAACCATATCAATACGTTATCATCCTCACCGTGAAAGGAGAGAAGGAAAATGTGGTTGCCGGTTTGGAAGCAGGAGCCGACGACTACATAACAAAACCCTTTGACGCACATGAACTGAAAATGCGGCTCATGGTAGGGAGGCGCATTCTTGACCTTCAAGAAAAGCTTCGCAACGCCGCTCTTTTCGATGCATTAACAGGACTTCTCAACAGAAGAGCCGTCATTGAGCGTCTTGAACAAGAACTGGCGCGGGCATCCAGGGAAGCAACTCCTTTGAGTGTTGCGCTTTTAGACATTGATCATTTTAAGGATGTCAACGATACTTACGGGCATGCCTCGGGAGATGCGGTGCTGGTGGAAAGTGCGCAGCGAATACGTTCTTCAGTCCGTCCGTACGATATTGTTGGCAGATACGGCGGGGAAGAATTTCTCATGGTTTTTCCCGGCGCCGAGGGAAGCGCGCTGGATGGTATCTGCGAAAGAATACGGAATGCTTTCCAGGGAGCTCCATTTTATTCGGCCGAGAATGACGGTGATCGGTCAACGATGGATATAACAGTGAGTATTGGTATTTCTGAATATAAAAAGGATAATGATAATGTTGACTTTATTCTGGCTGAAGCAGACAGAGCAATGTACAGAGCGAAGAGAAGCGGGAGAAATAGGGTAAGCCGCTGACTACTGTCGGTAATTCTACCGGAGCGGCAGGAAGCTCTCTCACGTAGAATGGCCGGGATATTCGCCGAAAGGTGTTGAGAGGAGTGTTTTCGGTGTCCCGACGATTGTTTCGTCTTTCTTTGTTTTTTGTGTTCTCTGCGTTGCTTTTTGTCTTCCCTTTGAGTGCATACAGCCAGTCAATGGAAGATCTTTTCCAACGCCGGGACTGGAAGGGAATTGATTCCTTTCTTGTTTCGGGAAATGCTCTCACGGCCGTGGATTACACACTTGCCGCCAATGCTCTGTGGTTCCAGAATCGGTGGAGTGAATCACTTGTTACTCTCAAAAAGAGCGCATCTTCATGGCCATCCGGGGTAAAACCATACGGGGATTTTATGATTGCACTTGCCCTGGAGAGGGCAGGACAAAAAAATGAAGCCCGTAAAATGGCTCTTGCACTCTTACCTAAAGCTCCTGCAGATCTCGGGTACTATGTGGCTTACGCTCTTTTTCGCCTGGCCGATGAAAAGGATCACGACGGAAGGAAGAAATACCTCCAGCGGATGTACGCTCTTGCGGAAAACAACGCACAGCGCACGACTGCTCTGACAAATCTTCTAAAGCTTCCGGGCAACAAAGAGGCGTACGCTCTGAACCTGACGAACATCTCGCCTAGAAACAGCGCCGCTTTAAAAGTTTTGGAGTCTCTTCCCAAACCATGGAATCCCGACGTCAATATGGCCGTGGGATACGCGGCGTATCTCCGGGGGCAGTACGATAAGGCGATTCCCCTCTTCCGGGCAATTCCAATGGATTCAAGACACGGCAGAAAGTCGCGCTACTACCGTGCGTTTTCATTGTATAACCAGAAAAAGTACACCGCCGCCCTGGAGGCGTGGGGATACCTCGCGAAAACAGGGACGAGTTATGCCGAATCTTCGATCCGGCGGATTTCTATTCTTGCAGGGCGGGCGGAGAGAGAAAGCGCTCTCAGCGTGCTCCGGGAAGTTGCTGCGTCCAGAGATGGCGAGATCCAGGCCCGGGCCTATTATTCCCTCTCTACCCACCTTTCCGGGAAGGAGAAACGGGAGGCGGAAGACAAAGTTATCGCGCTCGCTCCCAACTCGCTGTTCACTACGCAGATACTGTGGAGAAGAGGATGGGGCAAGTGGGCTTCAGGAGATGTCCGCGGGGCGGTTGCCGATTGGGAGAGAAGCCTTGTCCCCGAGATGAAAACGAGCTGGCGGCCGAGGGTGCTCTACTGGGTCTCCAAGGGGTACGGGCGTTTGAATCAGCCCTCGAAGAGAGATACGTTCGTGAAGACGCTCCTCAAAGATCACCCTCTCTCCATATACGCCTTTCTGAGCGGCGGGGAGAAGCTCGATATACAGGCCGGAGATCCTCCCTCGCTTGCATCCCGCCAGCCTTCAGAGCTTGAAAAGTGGGGGTTTGTCTCCCATGCGAGACGCGTTCTCCTGGCGAAAGGAGATGCTCCTTCGATATACCGTGCGGCGCTCCTTGCGGAGTGGATGGGAGACCAGCAAGCCGCTTACTCCGCAGCCGGCAGAGTATCGGAACAGATACGGAAGGGGCCGGTTTTTTACAGAAGGGCCCTCTCCTTCCTCTTTCCCCGACCGTTCTTTAGCGAAGTGACCAAGGCATCTGACCGTTTCAAAGTGGAGGATAACATCGTCTGGGCGATCATGCGTCAGGAGAGCGCCTTCAACCCGAACGCGACAAGCTGGGTCGGCGCAGGCGGCCTGATGCAGCTCATGCCAGGCACGGCGCGAAGCGAGGCGAAAGCGCTGGAGATGAAAAAGTATAGCGTCTACAACCCGGAGCAGAACATCATCCTGGGCAGTGCGCACATTGCGCGTCTTCTGCGCTCTTTCGGCGACGTTGAAGTTGCTTTAGCGGCATACAACGCAGGAGGAGGAAACGCCCGGAAATGGCTTGACGGTCGGAAGGACGTGCCGCTCGACGAGTGGATTGAATCCGTCCGTTTCGAGGAAACCAACGACTATGTGCAAAAGGTGATGGCGAACCTGCATATCTATCGCACGCTGTATGCGCCTTCACGTCTCTCTGCCTCGGACGCGGCCGCGCCGGGAGACGTTCCCGACGAGGATGCGGAGCCGGGGAGCGGCGGATCGGAGCCGGAGGAGAGCGACGACGCCCCCGTTCCTGCTGATGACGGAGGAAAATAAAGAAGGGCGGACCGGATAACGGTCCGCCCTTCTTCTATGATAAAACGTTCTTTAGCTCTTTGAGCGCGGTTTCGAAATGCCGCCATTCGAGAAGAGGTTCGGCTTCGCCGCCGCCTTTGATGTGATCACGTATCGCCATCATCGACGCCTTGCGGCAGACGAAGGCGATGTCGCCTCCTGAACGCCCGTCGGTCAGCCTCGCCAGCGTCGGAATACGAATCTCCGCAGACAGCGGTTTTTTTCGAAGATGAATCTCGAAGATCTTCTCCCTGGCAGCAGCGTCGGGCTTCGGTAGTTCAAGGAGGAGGTCGAATCTGCCGCTGGAGAGAAGCGAAGGATCCACAAGATCCAGACGGTTCGTTGTTGCAAGGACCACCACGCCTTTCAGCTCTTCTATGCCGCTCATCTCTGCAAGGAACTGACTGATAACTCGCTCTGTGAAGCTCGCTCCGCTGCCGCTGTCCTTCCCCCGGACCGGGACAAGAGATTCAATCTCGTCGAAGTAGAGTATGGAAGGAGCAGCCTGCTTCGCGGTACGGAAGACCTCGCGGATGGCGCGTTCGCTCTCGCCGACGTATTTCGACATGAGCGCCGGTCCCTTCACGGAGATGAAGTTCACGCCGCTCTCATGGGCGAGCGCCTTTGCGAGAAGCGTTTTGCCCGTTCCCGAAGCTCCATGAAGCATGATACCTTTGGGAGGCGAGATGGCGAATTTCTCAAAGATGTCGGCGTGTTCCAGAGGCCACTGGACCGCGTCGTGCAGCTCTTCTTTAATATCTTCCAAACCGCCGATATCGCGCCACGATACATCGGGGATCTCAACGAAAACCTCCCGTATCGCCGAAGGATCGACCTCCCTGAACGCGTCGAGGAAGTGGTCCATCCGTACGTCCATGGCAAGAAGGCGGTCGTAGGGAATCTCTTCCATCTCCATGTCGATCTCGGGGAGCAGTTCGCGAAGGCTGGCCATCGCGGCCTCCTTGGCGAGCGCCTCGATATCCGCCCCGACGTATCCGTGCGTCATGTCTGCAAGACGGCGAAGATCCACGTCGGCCGCCAGCGGCATCCCGCGCGTATGAATGGTGAGAATCTCATACCGGCCCTTCTTGTCGGGGATAGGTATGGAGATCTCTCTGTCGAAGCGGCCCGGACGCCTGAGCGCCGGGTCGAGAGTGTTCGGTATGTTGGTGGCGCCGATGACCACGATCTGACCGCGGGACTCCAGCCCGTCCATGAGCGCCAGGAGCTGGGCGACAACCCTGCGCTCGACCTGTTTTTCTCCGCCCATCTCCTCACGCTTCGGGGCGATGGCGTCGATTTCGTCGATGAAGATGATCGAGGGCGCATGGGCCTGCGCGTCTTCGAATACGTTGCGCAGCCGTTCTTCGCTTTCACCGTAGAACTTGCCGATGACCTCCGGGCCCGAAATGTGGGTGAAATAAACGTCCGTCTCCGAGGCTACAGCCCTCGCAATAACGGTCTTTCCGGTACCCGGAGGGCCGTAGAGCAGTACGCCCTTCGGTGGTTGAACGCCAAGGCGGTCGAAGACCTGAGGGAAGCGCAGCGGCAGTTCGATCATCTCGCGGATTCTTTGGATCTGAGGTCCAAGCCCCCCGATGTCCTCGTAGGATATCTTTGCCTTCTTCTCGCCCTCCGCCTGTTTTTCCACGTTCACGTAGGTGGACTTGCTGATGATCACTGTTCCGGCAGGCGTCGTGTCGACGACGCGGAAGTCACAGATACGCGCGCCGAAGAGATTGGTACGCACCCGGTCGTCGGTAAGAACGGGAAGGCCTTCAAGAAGGGAACGGATATACGCGGCGTCGCGCTCTTTCTCCAGCAGCGCCGTAGAGGTAAGCGGACGGAGCGTAACGCTTCCTGCGAAGTGGTGCGTCGTCGTATGGACGGACACCTTGTCGTCGATACTCGCCTGCGCGTTGTCCCTTGTGATACCGTCAATCTGGACCACGCCTTTCGCGCCCCCGGAGGCGACAAGGTCGGAATCGCATGAGAGAATCCGGACGGGAGTGCGGCGTTTCCCTTCTATTTCGACTATCTGGCCTTCCGAAAGGCCCAGCGCGGCCATGTCCTCGGGGGAGATGCGGGCAATACTGTGTCCGACATCCTTAGGCATAGCTTCCTTGACTTTCAGCATGTGTAACTTCCTCTCTTCATTGAATGTTCTGCGGAAAACATAATAACATACCCTGCGGCCGCCGTTCATCCGGACCGCAGGGTATGGAAGGGCGGAGAAGCCGTGTTTACGGAAGAATCAGCGGGCGGCTACCGGCTCGATACGCCCCGGGTAGGCTTCAAGAGCGACCTTGAGAATATCCATTGCCTTAACAAGCTCATCGTTCTTTAAGACGTACGCAAGACGGAACTCCTGCTTTCCCAGCCCGGGAGTCGCGTAGAATCCCTCGCCGGCGGAAGCCATGACGGTTTCGCCGTCAACGTCGAAGTTCTGAAGCATCCAGATGATGAACTTCTCCGCGTCGTCGACGGGGAGCTTCACCATGACATAGAAGGCGCCCTTCGGTTCCGAGCAGATCACTCCGGGCATCTTCTTCAGCGCGGCGTAGAGCGTGTCGCGGCGGGACTGGTATTCTTTGTTCACTTCATCAAGGTACGATTTTGGCGTACTGTACAGCGCTGTAGCGCCGACTTGTTCCAGCGTGGGAACGCAGAGGCGGCCCTGCGCGATCTTGAGAACCTGCGCCATGAAGTCCTTGTTCTTGCACGCGATGCACCCGATGCGGGCGCCGCAGGCGCTGTAGCGCTTCGAAACGGAATCGACGATGATGACTCTGTCCTGTATTTCCGGCAGGTGGCCGAAGCTTGTGTATTTCAGTCCGTCGTACACGAACTCCCGGTAGACTTCGTCCGCGACTATGTAGAGATTGTGTCTGAGCGCAAGGTCCGCGAGCATATCCATCTCGTCGCGGGTATAAATCGTTCCGGTCGGATTTCCGGGGTTCGCCACAAGGATTGCCCGTGTCCGCGGCGTAACGAGCGCTTCGACCTGCTCCTTGGGGGGAAGATGGAAGCCTTCTTCGGCTTTGGTCGTAATTGGGACGACTTTGACGTTCACGCTCTGTGCAAACGCGTTATAATTGGCGTAGAATGGTTCAGGGATGAGCACTTCGTCTCCGGGGTCGCACATCGTCATAAACGCGAAAAGAAGGGCTTCGCTGCCGCCGTTGGTGACAATAAGATCTTCTCTCTCGATTGGGATGTTAAACTCTTTGTAGTAGCGGCTTATTGCATCTCTCAGATCGTTGTTCCCCTGGGAGGTTGCGTACGCAATAACCTCCTGCGAAAAGTCCTTGATAGCCTTGAGGAACGATTCGGGTGTTTTGATGTCCGGCTGCCCGATGTTGAGAGGATAGATCTTCTTCCCCTTCGCTCGCGCCTCCTCCGCGTACGGCAGTAGTCTGCGCACCGGAGACGATTGCATCGCCAGGACTCTTTCGGAAAACTTCACCTTGATGACCCCCTTGAATTGAAATTAAGTGGATGGACCGCTGAAGAAAATGATAACATAAAATGCAGAGGTTTTTGCAGAAAAAAACGAGCACTCGAGACAAATCGATCCATTAGTGAAATGAAAAATTTTCGAAGGTGGCGAGGAATATGAAAAGAATGGATATATTGAAGAGCCTGGCGACTGACAACGGCAAGAAGATGATTCTTCTTGTCATGGACGGTATAGGAGGTCTTCCCGGCCCCGAAGGAAAAACGGAACTCGAAGCAGCGGCGACGCCGAATATGGACGCCTTGGCGAGAAAGAGCGAACTCGGCCTTCTGGACATGGTCGATGTCGGCATAACTCCGGGAAGCGGGCCCGGGCATCTCTCCCTCTTCGGGTACGACCCGATGGAGTTCTCCATAGGGCGAGGAATTCTCGAAGCCATGGGCGTTGGCGCGCTTGTAGGTCCGGGAGACGTTTGCGCGCGGGGGAACTTTTGCACCCGTTCCGACGACGATGTGATCACCGACAGGCGCGCGGGGCGCATCCCCACCGAGAAGAGTGCGCTTGTCGTGAAGAAGCTTGCTGAATCGATCAAGGAGATTAACGGAGTCCGTGTAACTTTTTACCCGGGAAAGGAACATCGTTTCGTCGTCGTCTTCTCGGGAGAGGGGTTGAGCGAGAACGTGGCCGACGCCGATCCTCAGCAGGAAGGCAGTCCGATGCGCTGGGCGCGGCCGACGGTTTCAGACGGCGAACGGATGGCGGACGTTGCAAACGCCTTCATAAAGAAAGTCGCGGAGGTGCTGAAAGGCGAAGCTCCGGCGAACGGCTGTCTTCTGCGCGGATTTTCATCCGCTCCTGATATCCCGCTTATGGGAGACGTTTATAAAATCAAGCCTGTGGCGGTTGCAACCTACCCGATGTACAAGGGGCTCGCCAAACTGGTCGGAATGAACGTCGTCGAAGCGGGCGAGACGCTTGACCAGCTTTTCGACAGCGTGGGGCGCCTTTGGAGCGACTACGACTACTTCTACGTCCACGTGAAATATACAGATAGTCGCGGCGAGGACGGCGATTTTGAAGGAAAAAAGAAAGTTGTGGAAACAGTGGACGCGCTTCTGCCGCGTTTGCTTGCGCTCTCGCCCGACGTTCTTGTCATTACCGGAGACCACAGCACGCCAAGCGTGATGAGCGGCCATTCCTGGCATCCGGTCCCCTTCCTGCTCGCAAGCGAGTTTGTCCGCGGAGGCGACTCGAAGTCGTTTGACGAGCGCGAATGCCGTATCGGCGCAGGCGGGCGCATAGAGGCGAAAAAACTTCTCGGCCTGATGCTGGCGCACGCCCGCAGGCTTGATAAATTCGGCGCATAGCGGCGCCGACGTATGCGTACATGAGGTGATTGAGTGGAAGAACAGCAGATTTGCACGATCGGCGAAATACGGCGGATGTCAAAGGACGAGAAGTTCAAGGTGCTTGGCGTCGTTGTGAAATCGTCGACCAGGAAAGATAAGAACGGGAAGAACTACTGGGATCTCGGCATCATGGATTCTGAAGGGACGATTGAGGGAAAGGTGTGGTCGAACGCGCAGTGGTGGGACAGGAGAGACGCTCCCCTGCTCGTCGCGGAACCGGCTGAATCGGAGATTTTACGCGATCTTACGGGAAAGACTGTTGGTCTTGTCGGTCAGGTTACGGAGTTCAGAGGACAGCAGCAGTACAATTTCAATGCGGTTTCACTTGTCAATCAGGAAAAATACCCGCCGCATCAGTACGTGCAGCGTTCTCCCGTGCCGGAGGAGAGCCTTGAACGCGCATTCCTGGAACTACTGGAAGTGTGCGAAGGACCCGTCGGTGATTTTCTTGATTTCGTCTTTTTCAAGAAAAACCTGTGGGAGCGTTTCAAGACATGCCCGGCCGCAGTTTCTCACCATCACGCGTACGTCGGCGGTCTTCTGGAGCATACGATAGCGGTTGCGCGCACGGCGAAAAATATCGTCGAAGCGGGATTATCCGGCGGGTACGAGGCGGACGTTGCCGTCACAATAGCGGGAGCGCTGCTCCATGATCTTGGCAAGATGGAGGCGTACCGCCTTGTTCCTGCGCCTGTAATGACCGTGGCGGGGACCTTTCACGATCATATTGTGATTGGGTACAGCATGTTTGAATCCCTCGCCCGTGAATTCAACCTGGATGAACGGCTTTTTCTGGCCATAGGGCATATCATTGTCAGCCATCACGGATGCAGGGAGTACGGTTCTCCTGTGCTTCCCGCGACTCCGGAAGCCATGGCGGTGAGCGCGGCCGACGAGATGGATTTCAGGCTCTTCTGCTGGAAGCATTCTGTCGATCAGATGGAAGATGGACGGGAAATATCCGATTTTAATCCTTCCGCCCAAAGACGTTTCTGGAAATGGGAGCTGAATAATGGGGTATAAACTGCATATTTCACCTTCTGATGACGGGCGTCGCCTGGACAAGACGATCCGGTCGATCTGGCCTGCGTTGCCGCTCAGCGTTGTAATGAAAGGCATCCGTACAGGCGCTGTCCGGCTGGACGGGAAAAAGGCGGCGTGCGACGTCAGGATAACGGCGGGGCAGGAGCTGTATGTCCCTTGGGAAGGGCCTGCCGAAAGGGAAGAGGGCTTCCGCTATCGCCGCACACTTCCTATTCTGTTCGAGGACGAGCGCTTGCTGGCTGTGAATAAGCCGGAAAACCTGCTTGTCCAGCCGGACCGGAAGGATCAGGACAATGTGCTCGACAGGGTGAAGTACATGCGGAGTCTTGAAGGGGCCGAGGAGAGAGCCTACGCAGTGCATCGGCTGGACAGGAACACGACGGGAGTGCTTCTGGTGGCGCTCTCCGGGGTCTCTCTCCGCATACTCCAGGATGCCTTCCGGGCTCGTGAAGTTCGAAAGACGTATCTCGCCGTAGTTTCAGGGGTTCCTCCTGCAAAGGGAGAGATCGACGCCCCTTTGCTCAAGGATCCCGCTTCCAACACCGTTAAGGTGGATCCTTCGGGGAAGGAGGCGCTCACTCGCTACAGACTTCTTGCAGCCGGAGGGGACGTTTCTCTCGTCGAAATCGACCTCGTGACGGGGCGCTCTCACCAGGCCCGGGTGCACATGGCGTCGATAGGTCATTCGATTCTCGGAGATATTCGCTACGGCAGCGAAAATGTCAATGCGAAGTGGAGGAAGAGGGGGATTCGCCGCCCTCTTCTGCATAGTTATCAGGTTGTCTTCGGGAGCCTTCTGGGAGAACTTGAATCGCTTTCAGGCATGCGGATAGCTGCTCCTCTTCCGGAGGATATGGGGGAGCTTCTACGTTCGAGGGGCTGGAAACCTCCGGTATAACCCGGTTCTACCCGCGAAGGACAAACTTCGTCAGGGAAGGAGGGAAGAGCATGGAACATGTAAAAATCGTTGCGGAAGAGAAGATTCTGGAAAAGCTGCGGAAGAGGGGAGAAGTCTATGCAATCCGGCGGACACTCGGTGTCGGCTGAAATGCCAGGAGAGTCGTCCGTATAGAGGACGGGAAGCCTCCGGTGGAGGCGGAGTTTCAAAAAATTGAGCAGGATGGCGTTGTCCTCTGGGTTCCGTCATTCATGGAGTTCAAGAACAACGAAATTCTCATTGTACAGCGCGGATTTCTCTGGTCTGCATATCTGATGCTTGTCGGGGTGCTCAGTGAATCGGAAGAATCGTGCTGTAATTCGTGAGATTCTGAGAACCCAAACGCTGCAAGCCTATGGTACTTCGTTTCTCCGTTAAAGAGATTTTGTGTTTTGTGGCGGGTATTTAGGATTATTTTGATGTATTTCAATTTCTCGCTTGTTCTTTGGAAAAAGAGTGCTATGATAGTTATTAAGGTCTCAAACGGCTCAGGCCGTAAATATACAGGAGGTGTGTTTCATGTCTGTTGTAAAGCGTACTTCCTCGAACGTGCTTCTAGACACCGCACTCAAAAATTTCTATGCCGCAGCGGAGGAGATGGGGCTTGAAGAGGGCCTTATCGATATTCTCAGCCATTCCGAACGTAAGACCAGCGTGTCCATCCCTGTCGAGATGGACGACGGATCTGTGAAGGTCTTCGACGGCTACCGGGTGCTCCATTCTTCCGCGATAGGCCCCGGCAAGGGCGGCGTCCGTTTCCACCCGGAAGTGAACGTTGAAGAGTGCGAAGCGCTTGCCATGATGATGACATGGAAGTGTTCGCTGGCCGGTATCCCTTACGGCGGCGGCAAGGGCGGAGTTTCCTGCGAGCCTCTGGAACTCTCGAAGAAGGAAAAAGAACGTATTTCCCGCACATGGGCTGCCCGCATGGCTCCCGTGATCGGCGCATGGACTGACGTTCCCGCTCCTGACGTGAACACCGGCGGCCCGGAAATGGTCTGGTTTATGGATACCATCAGCAAGATGAAGAACCAGCTTGAACCCGCCATCTTCACAGGCAAACCCATTCCGCTGTGGGGTTCCAAAGGACGCACCGCGGCGACCGGTTACGGCGTTGCAACCTGCGCTCTTGAACTGCTGAAGAACCTCGGCAAAGACCCGAAAGCAATCTCTGTCTCGATCCAGGGCTTCGGCAACGTAGGAACCTACGCGGCCCTTACTATGGTGAACGCCGGTTCCAAAGTTGTCGCCATCAGCGATATTACCGGAACTTACTTCGCAGAGAAGGGGCTTGACATAAAGAAAGCTATCGACCATGTGAACAACCATCCCAAGCACCTGCTTGAAGGCTTCACCTGCGACGGCTGCCAGAAGCTCGACCTTCCCGAAGCTCTCTTTGTCAACTGCGATATTCTCATTCCCGCAGCTCTTGAAGGCGTCATCAACGGAAAGAATGCTGACAAAGTCAAAGCAAAGTACATCGTTGAGGCTGCAAACGGCCCCGTGACTCCGGAAGGCGACGCTATTCTTGACGCAAAGGGCGTTCTCGTTGTCCCGGACTTCCTCGCCAACTCCGGCGGCGTTATCGGCTCTTACTTCGAGTGGGCGCAGGATCTCGGCGGTTTCTTCTGGTCGGAGGAGGAGTACAACGAGCGCCTCATCAGCATCATGAAGGACAACTTCCAGCGCGTGTGGGGCTACGCAAAGGACAAGAACGTGAAGATGCGTCGCGCAGCGTTCATGGCGGCGATTCAGAGAGTCGCCGATGCAGTTCGCATGAGAGGCGTCTTCCTATAAGTTCGAGCTCAAACTTTTTTTCTGATACATCTGAAAACGACCGGGCAACCGGTCGTTTTTTTTATTGAAAAGTGGGGCAGGAAAAGAGTTGTGTGATAAAATAATACACGAATTCCAACTATTCAATTAAGTTGTGAGCGTCCAGTAGCAGTTCGTTTCCAGAAGATTGGAGGGATGAAAGGTGAATCCGCAGGCTATGTTTTTACAGCAGCTTGAACAGGCGGTTCCGTATGTGACTGTGGAGCCGGAGTACCTGGAAATTCTCAGGCATCCGAAGGAGGTGCTTGAACTCTCTTTGCCTGTGCGCCTTGACGGAGGAGGCGTGAAGGTGTTCAAGGCGTGGAGGAGCCACCACAACAACGCTCTTGGCCCTTACAAGGGCGGCGTGCGCTATCATGCGGAGGTCAGCAGGGATGAAGTGGTCGCCCTCTCATCGTGGATGACGATCAAATGTGCAATTGCAGGGCTCCCTTACGGAGGAGGAAAGGGAGGAATCTCTGTCGATATAAGGGAGCTTTCCCGTAACGAACTTGAAACTCTGAGCAGAGCGTATGCTTTCGGACTTGCCCGATTTACGGGGACGGATTACGACATCCCGGCGCCGGACGTGTACACAAACCCTCAGATCATGTCGTGGTTCCTTGATACGTATGAAAAAGTCAAAGGATGGAGCGAATCGTCGGCATATACCGGGAAACCTCCTGTTCTGGGGGGCTCTCTGGGAAGATCGGATGCTACGGGGAAGGGAGGCGTCTTTATTCTCCGTGAGGGGCTTGCAAAGCTCGGCCTTCTGGGGAAGAAAGATTTGAAGGTTGGAATACAGGGCTACGGGAACGCGGGGACGCGTGCTCACCGCTTTGTGGAAGATGATCTTGGACTAACGGTTGTTGCAGTATCAGACAGCGGGGCGGCACTCTATAACCCGAAAGGGCTCCCGTATAGAGAAGTCTCTAAACATAAGAACAATACCCGTTCCCTTAAAGGATTTCAGGGAGCTGAGAGCTCTTCCCCGATCTTCTCTTCGGACTTGACATGGATATTTTGATCCTCGCGGCACTTGGAGGCGCTGTGGATGCTCAGAATGCGCCGGACATTAAAGCGCATGTACTGCTCGAAATTGCAAACGGTCCGGTTACGCCCGATGCTGAGGCCCTGCTTACCGATAAAGGCGTTACGATTATTCCGGATGTTCTTGCAAATGCGGGAGGGGTTATCGTCAGTTGCTTCGAATGGATACAGGGGAGATCAGGAGACGTATGGACGGAGGAGTACGTCTTTCAGAAGCTTGACGAACGCCTTACTCTTTCATTTAAGGACGTCATGAAAATCGCTGAGGACAGAAAGATAAGCGCCAGGAAGGCGGCATATGTCAAGGCGGTTGGAAGAATCGTCGATGCGATGCGATTCAGGGGGATATGGCCCTAAAAATGAAGAAGAGCGGAGGCCGGATTCTTTTCTTTGAGTCGGTCTCCGCTCTTCTGTAGAGAGAGGTTTATGAAGATAGACGTTCCTCTCTTACGATCAATCGTAAAAAACCCTCTCTTGAGGCGCCTCATCTGGATTTTGAAAGAAGGCCCCCAGGCCGTTTTCCGTTATTTCCCGGTAATCCGGGATTCCTTCAAGGATGATCGTTTTCTCCGGGGCGAGCATGTTGTTCACCTGGAGAATGGTCATCAGCGTAGCGACATGACGAGCCGTCCTTTTTTCCACAGGCCATCCGCTCTCATCGATGGGGGAGTAGAGGAGCTTGTATTCTCCCGCCTTCATGACAAACCGGTCCTTTCCTGACATCAAGAGCTCTTCGTCGGTGATCCCGCGAATTCTGTCAAGCATAGGTTCCGCCACTTCAACAAGGTAAGAAACAGCGTCGGAATGATCTCCGACCTCGCGGTGAGAAAGACCGTGAAGCGCTTTTGGGGAGAACTCCATACCAATAGGTACGTCAAAAGTCTGGGAGGTGAGCATCATAGATGCCATGGCTGCTACCGATTGTCCCTTTTCGTGAACGACGATGGTGTTCTCCACGGCGTATTCAAGCTCGGCTTCGTGGAAGTCCATGACGATATCCGCTTTTTCTTTACGGATCAGTTCCATGAGCGCGTAATTCGTACGTTCGCAAAGGAGGCCGTCGTGGCGTCCCGGCCATGTCCGGTTCGCGTTCCGTACATCCATGTAGGCGAGATTCTGTCCGCTCGGGTAGTGAACGTACACCTCGGGGTCCGGCCAGGAGTGCAACGGGGTTGCGAGCCGGTCGCCATATCTCCATTTCTTTACTCCCCAGGGGGTGGAAATATGATAAAACCTGGGGTACGCCTCTCCCATTCGTGTGGCCATGGAGGCGCTTGTGTTGATGCGGTTGATGACGATGACCCGTCCTTGAACGGGATGAACGTTCTCGGTAAATATCTGAGCTGAAAGGTTCGCAACCGGCTCTTCCGGGTGAGTTCCTCCGAGCAAGACAACGGTCCCGCCGGGGGTCGGACCGTTGAAAATATATACATTCGCATCGTTAACCGAGCCTTTGACTGCATCGCTGTAATCGCTGAGTTTTCTGACTTCTGAGAGAAAGGGGCTCGCGACGACAGCTTCTTTATACTCCATATGCTCTTTAAAAAGAGATCCTGCGATCGCAGCGCAAGAGCCTGCGAAAAGAAGAATGATGAGTTTTGCAGTGCGAATATTCATTCTCTAAGGCCCCTTTCTACTTGAGCCGCAGAAGGCGCAAAACAAAGGGAATCATAACGACGGCGTACAGGAGAGCCTCTTGAACATCCCGTGTCACGATGAAGTTTCGAACCATCGCAAGAAGAAAAAAAGTTGTGATGAAGTAATACAGGATCATCACCACTGAATTTATCGTAAGCATATCCACAGACGTCAACCTCCGATCACTTGGGAAATCTCCTTGCTGTACACCATGAAGAGAGTGGACAGGAGGAGAATAAAAGCCATCACCGGAAGAGCTGTTTTGACAAACCCCCGGTAATAGTCTCCCTCGAAGTCAAGCTCCATAACAGCGGCACGTCCGACTACCGCAGTAGGCGGAAGACAGTCGCCCAGCGGCCACATGACCGACCACGCTGCAAGGGAAACTACGGGATCAAGCCCTTTCATGTTGAACAGCATGATCAAAGGAACGCCGAAGAGCGGGGCGACTGCGTACTGAAGCATTCCCTCCGATATGGGCAGTATCATCCAGAGAGTAAAGAAAAGCACGCTGAGCGGAAGCGTTACTACGGCAAGAGAGAGAAGCCCCCGAACGCCGCTGAGAGTCATCACCTGAATAAGAACGCCTACAACCACCATGATACTCACAAGTCCGAGCAGGATTTTTACAGTATGCTGCGCTACACGGAACAAGGGAAGGCGAGAGGGACTGATAACGAAGACTGCGAGGGCGCTTATCATAAAAATCAGCGGCAGTCCCAGAACCGGGAATGAATAGGGGAACGCTCTTCCGGCGAGAACGAGTGCCGCGAGGACGAGAAAAGGAGCGCCCGCACGGCGCCAATTCCAGCCTTCAGGGACCTCCGGGAGCGTTGAGAGCGCTTTGTGCATATCGACAGGTTTACCTTTCCCCGCAAGCCAGAACGCTGCGAACAACGCTCCCGTTACTGAGAGAAGTCCGAGCGGACGGGCAAAGCCCACATAGGGCATATTTGCTCCTGCAGCGGCCATCATCGCCCACAGGTTGATCGGCGGGCAGGCTGCACTCATAGCTGCGAGCAAAAAGATCAAGGCGACTCTTTTATTTGCAGGGACATCCATCGCAAGCAACACCGAACCGACGAGGGAGCCTACTGTGAGCACGGTCGTGGCGCCGGATCCTGTAATGGCCCCCGGGATCATCATCACAAGGACGAGAAGAAGGAGGCATACGGATCTGCGGTTATGAAAATTAATAACTATGCGGCGCACTATAAATGCAACGCCGCCTGCTTCCTTATACAGAGCCATGAAAAAAGTTGCTGTCATGAAGATAAGGCAGACGTCGAAATACGTAAAGGCGCCTTCAACAAGATGCCGGATTGCTTCGGCAAATGGGAGTACGGATCTGGGATCGACTCCTTTCGGCAGAAAAATATGCGCAACGAGTCCTGTGACCGCCGAGAGAAGCATCGAGTTTTCGGTGTTCAGAGAGAGCTTCTTTCCTGCAGCGAAAGCTGCAACTATAAAAATTAATACAAAGAGAGAATGATGAAACATTGTCATCGGGATACAATCCTTTCAGAAAATGTAAAGCAAAAAGGGCCTCAAAGAGAGGCCCTCATGCCAACAATAAAGATGGCTACTTGAGGACCGGACCGATTGCCAAAGCATCCTTAATTTTGATTAATGGTTTTTCGTGTTTCCGCGCATATTCAGTGAAAAATCCGTCGCTGTCGCTGTCGTCGATTACAAGGAGCACATCGGCATCCTTCATGACGGCCTCGATAGAGGCTTCGTCGGAGCTGTCGGTCCGGCGGGCCATTCCTTCTACATGCGCGCCGACGACCACGATTCCGGCAGATTTTGCCGCAGCGATGAGCTCGCTGCACCGGGCGATTTCCTTGTCTACGTTCGTTCCCGCAGCTCCCATACCCTTCATGCTTGTACCGGTAGTGACAATAAGCGTTTTCACGTCTTTTCCGGAAAGATCCGAAGCGGAAAGCGTGTTGTTGTGTTCCGCCTGCACTCCAGCCTGAAGCGCCGACATGCGCACCATGACGGCCCCGGGACTTTGTCCGCAGGTGGTGACCAAATAAGGACCTTCAAGTTTCGGAGTATCGGCAAGGCTGGAAAACGGAAAAGAAACAATCGAAAGCAAGAGAAGCAAATACATCATCTTTTTTTTCATCTATGAGCACCTCCTGAAAAGTGTATTCTCGCGGCGCGTGTTTTTCATCCGGGCTTATTTTTATAGTAAATCGGCTGCGGGGGGGGCAGCCGATTTACCTGACGCACTCCGACTATTTCGCGGTTTCTCTGGCTTTTTTCCTTTCGAGGTCGCGGACTGTGAGATCGCCGAATCCGACTTTTTCAAGGTACTCTGTGGGGTAACCCGGCGAGGTCATCTTTCCCTCTTCATTGATCATCCCGCCGTCATAGAATTTACCGATGAGATGGAATGCGAAATCCCACCAGCCCTTTTCGACTTTGTTCAGATTGGCATTTGTGTACTGGGTAAGATACGCGACTGCCTCCTGAGGGTCTTTCTTATACAGGGCAAGCGCTTTTTCCTCAACTTCCGTCTGCAGTGAGAAGAAGACGTCTTCAAACTCCGCCTTCTTTGCTCTGATCTCTTTGTACATGGCGTCCCAGCGCAGATTGGCCCAGTTGTTCACAAGGTTGAAGGCCCACCAGGCGCTTTCACGATCGAACTCCGCACGTTTCCCCGTGGTCCAGGGTTTGGGCAGCTCGGTTACACCGCAGTAGATGGGAACGTATACCGTTGTGTCCGGGGCGTCCTGTCCGAACCAGAGCACACCGCCGATTGGGGCGGGGAGCCAGTCGCGGCTCTGTGAAACAAAGCTGTAAGAGCAGCGGAACATTGCGATCGGACGCTCCCAGTCCATTCCCTTACGGTTCTCAGGGCGAACGGAAGCGGGAGTTGGCCACCGGTTGGGATTTCCAAAGGGGCCGGAAGCCGCGTCCGTGGTCATATCGTAATCGGTACCTTCAAGATGGTCGCTGTAGATGTCCATGAGATCTTTTACACTCAGTTTACGATCCGGTTTGATGGAGAATGGGTAGTGCTCATACTCGTCGAGGACGTCGAATTTCTGTGAAGGGGCGAGAAGGCTCAAAGCTCTCCATTCGCGGCGGGACTGATAGTACGGATAGCCGTACGGTTCCGGATTGAAGATATTTGCATAGTGGAAGGGCTCTCCCTGTTTCCACCACCCCATCTGCTCGGGGAGCTTGGTGATGTCGGTGGAGAAAATGTAGTTTTCGGTGTCGGCGAAGTCGATCACGCCGATGCGCGCCCGGTTGGCTCCGACGAATACTTCATCGTCGGGAACACGCTGCGCTACCCAGTGAGCGCCGGGCCGGCCGGACTCTTTGTTCCAGAGTCCGGGGCCGCAGATCTCGAATACCCAAAGCTCCTTCGTATCCGCGATGACAAGCGTTTCTCCGCCGTCCGCATAACCGTACTTTTCTGCAAGGGAACCCATGACTTTGATGGCTTCCCGCGCGGTGGCTGCTCGCGCCAGACCGAGGGCTTCCAGATTTTCGATATAGAAAAGCCCTTCAGGAGTTCCAAGTTCATCCCGTCCGCTCCAGGTGAACTCGCCCATCATGACCTGCTGGTCGTTCATGAAGGGGTAGCCGATATGGAAATAGGTATAAGTTTTTTCAGCTTGGGGAATTTCGCCGACCTTTTTCACAGGGCGGTCGGGGCGGGTGTCGTAGCACATGATATTAAAAATATCAACCATTTCTCCCGGCTGATGAGAGCCGCCCGGGACAATTTGGATTCGGTGGTCATACCATCCGTCGCACGTGTGGCTTACCATGACCGATCCGTCGACGCTCGCCTTTGGACCAACTCCCATGGGAGTACACGCCACGGCTGACGTCGATACGAAGACCGCAAGAACGCATGCGAAAAAGACACGTGAAAAACGCAGAGCTTTCATCCTTTTACCTCCTAAAAAAATATGTGATTGGCATTGCCTCGCACAGAAAAATCCGCCCCCCCGCAGAAGAAAAAAACGGAGCGTCGTAGAGACTCTTTTACTCTACGTGCTCGCAGTAAATTGCGCCAGTCGTTTTGAATGATGTGCGCATTTTTGTTTCTTTTTGTTCAAAACTCCCTGGAAAAAAAGGGGGAAGGGGAAACGGAACTGGCGATGGAAACTGAAGAAATCTTTTCGCTGGTTTGTGCCAAGCCGTGAACAAAAATGTACAAAACGAAGAGCGTGTTCAAAAATTCTTATGAAAAAGCGTAAGAATACCGTATACAAGACTCTCGCTATGGGGTTTGCTTCATGAGCGTATATTTATTCACAGGACGTCCCACCTCGTGATACTCCTGTTCCATGACAGCTTTTCCTGTTGATACCAAAAACTCCAGGTAGCGTCTAGCGGTGATCCGTGATATTTCCAGCGCTTCTGCCGCTTCTGCCGAAGAAAGCGACACATTCGTCCCGGAGAGCATTGTTTCCAGACGCTCTAGTACGTGCGGGTTGAGGCCTTTAGGGAGTTTGCTGTCGTAGTGCTTCCTGTTTCGCACCTGAAAAAGGGTATCGATCGTCTGCTGGTCAATCTCTTGAGTTGTTCCCTTGAGATGTCCCATCATCTCGCGGAAAGAGAGAAGGGATGAGCGGATTCGCTCGAAAACGAAGGGTTTTACAATATAGTCGAATGCCCCCGCCTGAATTGCCTTCGCAACTGTAGAAACATCCCTTGATGCGGAAACGACGATCACGTCAATATTCTCACCTCTCTCCCGTATTTTTTCGAGAGTGGCTATTCCGTCCAAACCGGGGAGGAAAATATCCAGAATGACCAGTCTGACAGGGCGGCGTTCTATGAATTCCAGGGCCTTCAGACCGTTATTGACTATTCCGGCAACACGGAAATTATCGACGGAGTTAATGAAATTCTGATGGATTTCAGCGACCATCGGATCGTCTTCAACTACGAGAACATTGATGTATGTCACTATATGGCTACCTCCGGCCGGAGAGCGCCCGCGGTTACAGGCAACGTCACCGTAAACTCAGTAAAGCGCCCGGTTTCAAAATCCATTGATATGTTGCCGGCGAGAGAATCAACTATGGTCTTGATATTGAAGAGGCCGAAACCGGAGGGCTCGGCTTTGTATTTCGTTGTGAACCCTTTTTCGAAAAGCCTGGATGCGGCTTCTTCAGTCATGATTCCGGCGTTATCGAAGACGTCTATCAGTATCTGTCCCGATTCGTCGAAGATGGAAAACTCGATTCGCGCATCGGGAGTTACTCCGGTTTCAACGACGGCTTCTATCGCATTTTGTAAAAGATTTCCAATGATGATCACCAGAGACCGGTCGTTGATGCTCTCTCCGTGGTCACAGCAAAAGCTCTCAGGGTCGAGTATAAAGGCTATTCCCAGTTCACGGCAGCGTCCCGCTTTGCCCATGATGATTCCGCAGACGGCGGCGTTCTTTATTCTCTCGGCCAGGAATGCCTGCGCCGAGAGACTTGAGTCCGTTTCGGATGCAATGAATTCGATGGCCCTGTCGTAGCGTTGCAGCTGAATCAGTCCGGAAATTGTCTGCAACTTGTTCATGAACTCATGGCCCTGTACCCTCAGGGTTTCTACATAGGTCCGGACGCCGGTAATCTCTTCCGCCATTGCCTGAAGCTCGGACATATCACGAAGTGTAATGATAACGCCGCTGGAGTGAGAATCCTCCAGTATGGGAACTTTGTTACAAGAAACGAGCGCCCCGTTGAGATTCTGTTGAAGGTTGTAGACAGGCCGTCCATCTGTCAGCACAATGCCGACGGCAAGACCGGGAATACAGAGATCGGCTTCTTTGCCGATAGAGTCGGAGGAGAGACCGAGGAGATTTTGTGCGGAGCGGTTGAGTATCGTAATCCGTCCGCCATTATCCACAGCAAGAATACCATCTTTGATAAAATCGAGAATTTTCTCGCGCTCTTTGACCATAATCCCGACCTTCCGCTTCAGCAGTAAATTCCATAAGAGCGCGGCAAAGAGCGCTAAAAGGCCTCCTCCGACTATGTTCCATATCTCCTGTCTGCTTAAAACGGGCGGATCGTACTGAGAGAGCCACGCGCCCGTTATCTTCGAGATTTCTCCCGACTGTTTCATGGCCGAAAGCCTTTCCATCATTGCAAGAGCCAGGTCAGCCTGCCCTTTCATAACCGTGATCCCTTTGCCGAGCGAAAAGAAGAACGGGCGGGAAGGGGTGATCCTCCCCTTTTGGGGAAGGTTCTGCGTGTGCCGAATGCCCTGGTATGCTCCAAGAAGCGCCGCATCCCCCTTGTTCGCGAGCAGAGAATGAACCGCGGAATCCATGGTGTCCTCTTGAAGAATCTTGACATTGAACGCGCTTGCCCTGATGTGACGTTCTTCAGGAGAATCTTCGATGACCAGCAGTATTTTCCCTCTCAAGCTGCTAAGGGGGAGGGCTTCGCTCCCGGCGGCAAAGAGCGTGTACGGCTCTTCGAAAAAAGGGAGAGAAAAACAGTAAGAAGCAAACTCCTTGCCGGAAAGGCGATGTTTCATCAGTTCAAAGTCATCGATAAGGCGAGTGTCCGCTGTGTCCATGTTCTTCACCGAAAAAAAAGTAAAAAGTTCCGAGTCCGCGGGAACAGGGTAGGGGGTTCCTACGATGAAATCAATCCGGGAGAGGTGGATGCCCCGGCGGGCATCGTGTGTATCGCCTAGGGAGAGGGAGAGCTTCAACCCTTCTCTCTCCCCCAGAGCGGACAGTATGTCCACATAGACTCCTTGAAGATCTCCGTTCTCTGCCCTGAAGATATAGGGGGCTCCTGCGTCCAGGCACAAGACATGGTACGTGCGCCCCGCGTCGCTTCCTACCAACATCGCCTGTTCGGCGTATACGGTACGGACGGAGAGCAGGAGAAAAAGTCCGAGAATCGAGAGTGAACGAACGGCCGTTCTTTTACCACAGATCAATAATTGTTGCCTCCATAATAAGAGCCTGCGCAATGCTCTTGTACGTTTGGTGTATTTCCTCCATCTTTTTCGCGGTGATGGCATCCATCCATTCCTGAAGTTCAGGTGAGGAGTGAAGGAGCAAATGGGAACCCTCCTTTTCCCATTGGAGAAAGTCGTGGAACGTCTTTTTTTCCAGAGGATCGCGCAGTGATTTCAACGTCGGCATCGACCTCTGATAGTTGCTGTTGGTAAGTGATGACGAAAGAAGCACCGCCCACCGCGCCGAATCAAGAGTGAATCCATCTTTTTTGAAGTTCGACCAGCTTTCCGGCACACTGCGCACTCCGGCGTACACGGGGGCGTATGTGCTGAAATGCGGGGTGTCGAGTGAATACCAGAGAACGCCTCCGAGCGGAGATGGAAGCCATGAACGGGATTGTGTGATAAAGCTGTAGGACGTTTTTGCCGCGACCGGGCGTGTGTAAGGAATATTCAAGAGGTCGCGCATGAACCTGTCGGGGAAAGGAGTGGCTTTTGCACTGCGGACAAGCTCCCGGTTTCCTCTAGGGACATACCATGCGGGGTTGTCCTCCATACAGAACGGGGTGCCCTCCATAGTCGAGCGAAAGATCTCCATTATCCCTTTTACGGAGAGCGGTTTTTCAGGAGCGAAAGAAAACGGATAGGAGTCGGTCTCAGCGTAGGGGTCCCAGCTTCTTGAAGGAAGAAGACGCTTATGAATAGCGTGCAAGCGCCCTCGGACCCACATCGAAGAAGGCGACCAGGGGCCGGATTCCGGCGCATAGGTCTTTCTCCAATTGAAGGGGGCGCCGGATTCCGGATCATACCAGCCGTGACGGAGAGCGGGTTCCTTGTACCCTTTTGAAAAAAGAAAATCCTCGCTGTTCTCATCAACTAGGGAGATACGGCTTGCGTTGCACAGAATAGCCACATGAGAATCCGGCACTCTTCTGGCAACCCAGATTGCGCCGGGAGCGGAGCCTGGTTTCCAGTCAAATCCGACGCTCAGCAGCTCCATGATCCACGCTTCATACGGATCCGCGATGGAAAGCGACTCGCCTTCATTGGCGCATGAACCGAGAAAACCGTATCGCTCGGCAAGCTCCCCGATGAGGAGAACGGCTTCACGGGATGTTTTACACCGCTGAAGGGCCAGAATCATGAGCTGTTCGACGGTGAGAAGAGCCCCTCCTTCTCCCGGAAAGGCTTTGAGCATGTCCTTCTGGCCAATGGTGGATTCTCCTATAGAGAGCTGGTGCTCATTGAAACATGAGTAGGCGGTCCTGAAATAAGCGTAGGTTGTAGATGCCTGGGGTATACGCCCCAGTTCAAAGGGGGGAAGAGGCTCGTCGCCGAGCAGTCCGAAGTAGACTGATACATCCTCCCCTTCCGGGAAGGTTTCCCCCGGAACAACCCGAAGATTGGAATCGTACCATCCGTCTGCGGTTTGTGAGTTGAGAACGGAACCGTCTTCGCTTGCTTCGCGCCCGACGAGGATGCCAGTGCATCCGTAGGAAGGATCCGAACTGATGACCAAAAGTAGGAGCAATACGGTGATTCTGGAAAAAAAATGTTTCATTTGGAAGCGACTCCTCTACATAGTTCGTCAGTGCAGTCATTGGGAGTAGAAGAAGAGATACGGAATGGCCGGCCGTTCCGCAGAAAATGGCGAAACGGCCGGGTGGGTTAATCGTTTGAAATAACTGCGCCGATCTCTTTTTCTCCGTCCATGAAGACGGAGAAGTCCCCTGTGTAGTGCCGCACCGCAGGATGGCGTTTGCGTTCGTAGAACGAAGAATCCAGCCAGGTCCGGTTGAAAAGATTTCCTTTCATACCATCAAATACTGGAAGGTAGAGCGTTCCGTCGACATCAAGATCCAGGAAAAAATGCGTTCCGTAGGAAAGTTCCGGGGTGTAATCGCTCTCCAGGATACCGACCTCCACAAGGCAACCGCAGTTGCAGATTTCGTTATAGCGTACCGGGACGCCAAGTTTGGGGTTGGTGCTTCCCCATCTTCCGGGCCCGACAAGAATGTAGTCGGTTCCGGAGAGCTTGTGATTGATGCGTCCGATCTCTCTCGCCACTTCGTGGAAAGTGGCGTCTTTGCCGTACAATTCAGGATCCACAAAGACGAGATGGTGAATATTTTGCATTTTCCCGTTGCTCACCATTTTGTTCCCCATAAGAATAATCTTTTCTTCGCGGACTTCGGGTATCTCCACACGAGCCATCTCTTCGTAAGAGGCAAGGGGCCGGAGCTGGAGAAGCGTCAGCTTTTCGCTTTCCGTATCGTAGGTGAATTCCATGTCGGCGGGCATGCCCATCTTTTCTTCGAGGAAGGCGGAAAGGTCCTTCACGATATTGAAGAACTTCGGGTGCCTTCTTGGAAAATTTGAAAAAGAGAAAATAGGCTTTCCGTTGCTCAACTGGTCCGAACCTGCCCAGTAGAGTACGTTGTCGGAGAAGATCTCGATGAAGGAAGAAGCGAGCTTGTGTTCTTTCAGGATGAAAGAAATATGCTCAGAGAGAAGACCGGTCATAAAGGTTCCGGACGTTCTGTCGATGTAATCGAACTCGCTCTGACTTGTCATCGCAATATCCGCCGGCAGGTTTCCCTGCGGCCGGAGCATCGGGTGGGAGAGATAGGAGATATTTGCCTTCAGGCGGTCCACTGTCCGCGTCCCGAGACCGAAGCAGAATCGCATGACCCCGTTTTCCTTTTTGATCCTCGTTGAAGGACGCCGGTACACTTTGGAAAAGGCTGTTCCGGCAATTTCAGGATAGTACATCCCATTATGCCGGCGTCCTATCACAGGCTGAATAACGACAGCCATGGATTCGTCGGAGTCTACGAGTCCGTGTTTCTTTCTGTAGGCCCGCGCGGCAGGATTGTACAGTGAAGCCCAAACATCCTTGAGCGCATTGGCGAGAAGGTCTCTGCGATCTTCCACGCTGCCGATGTTCGCCGAAAAACGTGTGCCGTACTTTCCGGCGAAGGAGAGCTTGCGCGAGTCCTCCAGAATGGAGCTTGAGCGGATCGCGAGTGGGAAATCGCCGATCGATTCAAGCGCGCCTTCAAGATCCTGCAACAGGGAAGAACGTATTCTGCCGGACTGGAAAACGGCGGAAAGTCTGTCGAAAAGCTCCTGGGATGTGTCTTCGTCGCAGTTCTCCTCTTCTGAAGCAGCATGTTCGCGCAAAAGGGTTTCTATTCCGTTGTCGCTGACAAACTCGTCGAAACCTTCCGTTGTCACGACGAAATTCACATCCGGAAAATCCACGACAGACTCTAAAGGGCTTCCGGTAACAGCGTTGAAAGCGAAGGCGATTCCTCTCGCCTTTCCTCCTACTTCGCCGTCGCCGATCAGCCGTTTGAACTGGCGGAACGTTGGTTTTGGGTCAAAGTCCGAGTAAATCACCTGAGTATGCCTCCCCGAAATGGGAAAATAACGAACGTCAGGGCTTCAAACGGTAAATGGTGCGAGGCCATGGAATAGCCTCACGGATGTGCTGCAATCCGCTAATCCACGCCACGACGCGCTCTATTCCCATTCCGAATCCGCTGTGAACGAACGTGCCGAATTTCCTGAGGTCAAGATACCATTCGTAGGGTTCTTCAGGAAGCCCTTGCTCCCTGATTCTTGCGATAAGTCTATCATAATCGTCCTCTCTTTGAGAACCGCCGATGATCTCGCCGTACCCCTCGGGGGCAAGAAGGTCGTCGCAGAGGACAAGGTTCGGGTTGTCGGGGTGCTCTTTCATATAGAATGCCTTCACAGTCTTTGGATAGCATTCTATAAAGACGGGTCTGTCGAACTGCTGGGTGAGTATCGTCTCGTCTTCGTTGCCGAGGTCGTCGCCGTAAGGGGTGTCGCTCCCGAGTTTGTGCAGCATTTCTATGGCTTCGTCGTATTGAAGATGATAGAACGGCGCCTTTATATTCTCAAGCTTGGAGACGTCGCGTTCAAGCGAGGCGAGCTCCGTTCTGCAATGTTCGAGTACCTTTGCGACAATGTGACATATCAGCCCTTCCTGAAGCGCCATGTTGTCTTTGTGGTCATAGAAGGCGACTTCCGGTTCGAGCATCCAGAACTCTGTGAGATGGCGGCGCGTCTTTGACTTTTCCGCGCGGAACGTAGGGCCGAAGCAATAAACCTTTCCGAACGCCGCCGCCGCGGCCTCGGCGTAGAGCTGTCCGGTTTGGGCCAGGTAGGCCTTCGAGTCGAAGTAGTCGATCTCGAAAAGGCCGGAAACTCCTTCTCCGGCGGCGCCGCTGATGATCGGGCTGTCAATCAGCAAAAAGCCGTTTTCCTGGAGGTATTCCCTTGCCGAACGGATAACACGGTCTCTAATCCGCATGATCGCCTGCTGACGGCTGCTTCTGAGCCAGAGGTGACGATGGTCGAGAAGGAAATCGATACCGTGGTCCTTCTTTCCGATGGGGTATTCCTCAGAAGGATTCTGGAAAACACGCAGATCCGTCACCGAAAGTTCAACGCCGGAAGGGGCGCGTTCATCTTTTCGAACAGTGCCCGTAACCTCAACGGATGCCTCCAGCCACAACCCCTTAGCCGCGGCAAAGAGATCTTCGGAAACTTCTTTTTTTACCATGACTCCCTGTACTGTGCCCGATCCGTCGCGTAGCTGAAGAAAGTGAATCTTCCCTGAACTCCTCAGGTTGTAAAGCCATCCGCGGATAACGACAGTCTCCTCCACATGAGAAGGAAGATCTTTGATGGAAACCCATAATGCTGTCATGCGTCATCAACCTCCAGACGTCTTGAACGATAAGTGATTATCAAATTCCATGCGGTATATGATACACTATACTTTAAAAAAAAGGAGAGGAACCAGTGAATATTCCACGTCTTGTCCTCGCGGAAGAAAGAAGAGAGGGTAAAGTTGCCCAGAGTATTCTCGTCGCGTCAGTCCTGAAAAGTCTCGGATACCCTCTTCGTTTGTTTTGCGCAGGAGTTGACGAGCATCTTGTTCGTTTTTTAAAACTTGTCACCGAGCAAGACGTAACGGTACTCGATCCTTTTTCATGCGGAAGCATGCGGAATTTTAAACTCCTCTTCCAACGCGCTGCGTCGCCGGATACCTTGAACATCATCTTCGGTTCAATCGGGGAACGTCGGGATGAAAACACCTTTCCTGTACACCCTCTCCCCGGCGAGATTGCACGTATCCTTGAATGCCCGCTGGTGACGATGCTCTATGCGGATAGTTCAGCCGCAGTCACCTCAAGAATTCTCGAAAATGTTTTCAACCAGATATCAGCACAGGGAGTGATTACTTCCGCAGTGATCTTCTCCTCTGTCTTGAATCCTCGGGAATATCAGCTGTTGGAGACCGAAGCGGGACGTCGCGTTCCTCTACTTTGCCTGGGGTTTATTCCGAAAACGCTTGAAAAGAACAACCCGCCGCTCATGGAACTCTGTCTTCAGGATATGGCCCAGCGAGCGGCGTTCCCTGTAAAAGCCGCGACTGCGCAACTGCTGGGTATGGTCGACCAGGTTGACTGGAATGTCCTATGGGGGATAGCAAAACAGTGTAAAGAGTGCGTAGCTATGGATGATCCTTTCAAGGGAAAAGCCAGCGGCATGAGCGTTGGAATTCTTTCTTTTCCCTCGTTTGAGCTGGAAGGAAATAACGCTGCGTTGCTTTTCAAGCACCTCGGGTGCACGGTCTACCCGATTCCCCTTGACAGTGCGCTTCTTCGCCGGGACTTGAACGCACTTTACGTTCCGCACGGCCCGGGGTTCCTTTGTGCTGAACGACTATTGGGGAAGTCCGGGGTTCGGGAATGGTTTACATCGATTTTTCACGCCCGGAAGGCAGTGCTGGTTAATGGCGGCATTACGCCGCTTCTTGGGGAGTCGTTTTCTTTACCGAACAGAAAAGAGTACGAGGGGCTCAAGTTCTTCCGTTTTAAGGGAAAGTTCGATATCCCTTCATCCGATGACGTCCGCAGGGTTGAGGCTGTTTCTACCGACGGAGATGTTATGCTCCATCAAGGAGATAAAATCCGGGGGTACCTCCCCCCCTACATATCTGTGCTGAATCCGGGGAATGTGGCCGGAGCAGTGTGGAGTCTCCAGGACACGGTCAAAAATATGGAGATCGGGCTCTCGGGATGGAGCAGGGGAGCCGCTTTAGCTACCGACGTGTGCGTCGAGCTGTGGAGCAGTATTGAAGGTGTGTATCGGTGGCTGATGATGCGGAAACAGTGACGTCCTTCATAAGTTTACACTGCTGTTGGATGGAGAGAGAAAACCGAAATATTCCAAGGCCTCCTCAGGGCAGGGAAATGCAAACTCCGCATCGGAGAGGAAATTCCCGATGGCGGCAAATGTTCCTCTGCCGAAAGCGTGCACGGTCTGCCGGTCGCTTTCCGTATCTCCAAGAAAGAGCGGCGTCGATGCGTGAGAGGTATGGCACAGAATCTCAAGTCCGCGAGGAGATGGTTTTGTAACTCCGGAGTCGGAAGTGATTATCATGGAATCCGGGAAATCCTCCCAGTGAAGACGCTTGAGTGCAAGTTCCAGCTCTTTGGCGGTTCGTCCTGTATAAATTCCTGCAGGGACAGGAATCGCGCTCCACGGAATCGTGATCATCGGACGCTCGTTTTCCCATAGTCCTTTACGGGGCGAGAGCAACGCAGTGTGCTTTTCGTTTTTCGTGACGCCGAAATAAAGTTCTTCGCATGCTCTGCGTACAGTATCCCTGGGAATTTGTTCCCCGAACGTACTCCGTACCCAGGAAGGCACGTCAGATTCCTTGCATCCGTCGAGCAAGAGTCTCCATTCTTCAGGCGCGGGGAGACTTTGTGCAAGAGAGGGATTCTGCGCCGTTGCAGCGCAGTTGATGATTGCCCAGGCAATATCGTAGTCGTCATTGAACGCCGGGTGTGTTTTGGTGGTTGCGAAGTGACGTTCAGAAAATCCTTCGCAGTCCACGACCCCATTTATAAGCGACGTCCATGCCCAGTCGAGAGCCTGGACGATCACCTCGAAATAGGACCGGGATGTGTCGACAAGCACGCCGTCGACATCAAAAACTATAATATCGTGTGTCGTTGAACATCTTGGGCGTTCCATCGCAAACGCTCCTTTTCAAGTATTTTTCTCCCGAAGTATTGTACCAGATGAACCGGCGCAGATGGAAAGGAGAGGGTGTTTTGCTGCTGGAAATACCGTTGAACTACTCTGAAGGAGTACTCTACCGTCAGCTCGCCGAACATTTGGAGAAGATGATACGAACCGGAAGCATCTCTTCCGGCGAGCGTCTTCCGGGGACACGGGAGCTTGCCAGGATGCTCCGGGTAAGCCGTTGTACTGTCGTTGCCGCCTACGATGTCCTCGAAGAGAACGGTCTGGTGAAGAGAACGGCGAGAAGCGGGACTTTTGCTGCTTCTCCTCTTCTTGAAGGGCGGTCTTCTTATAAAGGCAAAGGGGATATTCTCCGTTTCGATACGGAATGTCCCACCCGAGATCTGCTCCCTCTCAGAGAGCTTTCAGAACTCTGCCGCGGGCTTTCTCTCTCCTTGCTGGGCGACGCACTTGAAGGGAGTCCGACCGAGGGATTGCCTTCATTGAGACACCTTCTTCTGCACCATGCAGTTCTGCGAGGCATTCCTGCGCATCCGGAGGAAGTGGTTGTCACCGCAGGCGGGAAGGACGCTCTTTCCACTGCTCTTCGTTCTTTTCGTGAGCACGGGTGCTCCAAGCTATGGGCGGAAGAGCTGTCCTACAGTGAAATCAGCTCAATAGCTGAAAATGAAAGGATTCCGTTGCGCACACTTCCGCTTCTTGATGAGAGTACTCTCTCTTGCCTTGACGCTCTCTCTTCAAAAGACGTACTGTATCTTGTGCCGAGCTTTCAGAATCCCACGGGCCGGACATTGTCGCATCCTCTGCGCCAGGCGATACTCTCTGTCAGGAGAAAAAAGGGTTTTTTCATTCTTGAGGACGACAGTTACGGAGAACTCCGATATGGAGAAAAATCCATCCCGGCCTTAAAGGCGATGGGGGAAGGGGAAGGCGTCGTTTATGTAGGCTCCTTCAGCCAGGCGCTCTTCCCGGGAATGCGGCTGGGATACACGCTGCTTCCTCCTTTTCTCAAGGAGGAATATTTGCGGATAAGTTCTTTGAGACAGGGATACGTTTCCTCTCTCGTCCAGCTGGTAGTCGCACGTTTTCTTGAGGATGGAGAGCTGGCGGCCGCGGTTGAAAGAGCCAGAACAATTCTTTCGGTCCGCATGGAAACGCTTTACAGTCTTTTAAAGAGTCATTTCAGTACAGTGCCTCTCAGGAAACCTGAGGGCGGAGTGTTTCTCTGGTTCCCTACAGGGAAGACAGATGGATCTGAGGCTGCATTGCTTGCAGAAAGACATGGCGTACGCGTCGCTCCCGGGAGCCGTTTTTCTCTACGAAAAAGGAAAATAGCCGCTGTCCGTTTTTCTATAACCGGCGTTCCTGATGAATTGTTGAATGAAGCTGTTGCACGTCTGAAAAAAGCATGGGGAAAAATTCTCTGAAACTGGGCATGCCGTCAGGAGAGTTTTTCTCCCGTATTATCTGCGGTATGCAACGCCTCTTTCTCAAGGAGTGAGAGCCAATGCCTCCACAGTAGAAGCGACGCTGCGGTAGATGCGAAACCGAGGAGCAGGCCGAATATAATATAGTCAGATCTTCCTCTTCCAAGAAGAAAGCCGGCAAGACCAGCCACCGCGTATCCGAAAAACACTACAGCGGACATGGAAAGCACCAACACCAAAAATCGCAAGTTCGTCCCCTCTTTTCTTTTCAAAAAGGCAATTATAGCATCAAAAAAAAAGCAGCCGCATCTTGTGGTTTTGCATTGAATGTGATAAAGTGGTTCAAGATATATAATACAGACTGTTATACAATGATTGAAATACTCTCGATCAATTTAGAAAATTACAGGGAGGTCCTTCCATGAGAGAGCCGCGTTTGTACACCACGTCTGCTGATTATGCATACCAGGAACTTCGCCATCGTATCATCACAAAACAACTAAAACCGGGCCAGCGTCTGCCCGAAGTAAATATAGCAGTCCAGATGGGGGTTAGCAGAACCCCGGTAAGAGAAGCTCTTCGCCGTCTTGCAAGCGAAGGGCTTGTCCTTATCATACCGAACAGCGGCGCCCGGCTTGCGGCTCCTACTATCCGGGAGATAGAAGATACATTTCTTGTGCGCGAGCAGTTGGAATGTCTTGCCATTGCGCTTGCCGCCGAACGTATTGGAGAACGTCATCTTCGCCGCATAGAGGAGGCCCTGGTCGAAGAGGCCAGAGCGATCGAAGATAAAGATCTTGAAACTTACCTTGAGGTCAACGAAGCGTTCCATAAGACAGTGGCGGATGCAAGCGGGAACAGGGTCCTCGCGGAGTACGTTGAGAATATCCTCGCACGGACGAATGCCTACGTCGTGTTTTACGACCCCTTTTATCATGTGGAGACTTCGCCGAGCCCTGACGACCACAGAGACATCCTGGCAAGTCTCAGAGCTCACGACAAAGAGAAGAGCGTCGCTTTGATGAAAGCCCACTTGGAAGAGGCTGTTGCGGGCCTTGGGAAGATTGTCGTCGAAGAGTAGACTACTTTCTTCATTCTCAAGTTGTTTAGGCGATCGCCCCGGACGGAGCGTTCGCTTGTTTTTTGCTCAATGCCAAAATTCGCCGAATGAAGTGAAGATATTCAATGGAGTTCTTATGAGAGCGAAACGCTGTTTCGCTCACTTTTACGGGAGGTACTTTTTTCATGGCGACGAAAATACCCACGCTAGATCTTGTTCGTAATTATTCAAGAATAAAAGACGAGATTCTTGAAGCGGTGCACGGAGTGCTTGAGACACAGCATTTCATTCTCGGACCGGATGTCTCTCTCTTTGAAAAAGAGTGCGAGCAGTACCTTGGAGGCGTGTCAGCAGTTGCGTGCGCGTCTGGAACAGATGCGCTGATTCTTGCGCTCATGTCGCTCGATATAAAAGAGGGGGATGAGGTAATCACAACGCCGTACAGCTTCTTTGCAACGGCAAGCTGTATTACACGTCTTGGGGCTGTCCCCGTTTTTGTCGACGTCGATCCTGCGACATTCAATGTCGATATGAACAAAGTTCTTGAGGCGACGACGCCGCGAACAAAAGTTTTTCTTCCCGTGCATATTTTCGGCCAGATGGCGCCCCTCGAAGATGGCATGAAAGAGCTTACTTCCCGCGGTATTACAGTCGTCGAAGACGCAGCGCAAGCTTTTGGGGCCTGGCGTTCTGTTGAAGGGGACATTCTTCGAGCCGGAGCAGTCGGGCGCATCGGTTGTTTTTCATTCTTCCCTACCAAAAACCTGGGAGGATACGGCGACGGCGGGATGGTTGTCTCGACGGATACGCAACTGGCAGATCGTCTTCGCAAGCTGAGGGTTCACGGCGCCGGAACTACCTATTTCCATGATGAGGTTGGCTTGAACAGCCGTCTCGACTCGCTTCAAGCGGCCATTTTGCGTGTAAAACTCCGCCACCTTGAGGAGTGGAACGAAGAGCGGCGTATCGTCGCCGGAAGATATTATGCTCTTTTTGCGGAAAAAGGTCTTCTGGAAACGGTGCAACCGCCAGTGGAACTCGAAGGCAATCATCATATTTATCATCAGTATGTCGTACGGGTTCCGCAAAGAGACGACCTTCAGCGTTTCCTTGAGGAAGAAGGAGTAGTAAGCAGGGTATATTATCCGCTGAGCCTTCATCTGCAAAGGTGTTTCTCTTTCCTTGGTTATAAACAAGGCGATTTCCCGGTTTCAGAACGGCTTAGCAAGGAAACTCTTGCTCTCCCGGTCTTCCCTGAACTCTCTCTAGAGGAGCAGCGGCGTATTGTTGCAGCAATCGGGAAATTTTACGGAAAATAGTCTGACCAATATTGCTCTTTCTCATACAACCGTGTAAAATACCGATGGAGGAAAGGGGAACGCAGTGTACCCTTTCCTCGTAGAATGAGAGCATATAGCGGAGGTGAGAAACAGTGTTTCCTTTTTTCTTTGATCCGACGATGATATTGCTGATTCCAGCGCTTTTACTGGCTATGTGGGCGCAGATGAGAGTGAAGAGCGTCTTTGCAAACTACAGCCGCGTCGGCTCCCGTCGGGGAGTTACTGCATCGGCTGTCGCGAGGGCCTTGCTTGATCGATTTGGTTTGAGAGATGTCCCTGTTCAAAGAGTAGGCGGCAACTTGACGGATCACTACGATCCCCGGGATAAGAGCCTGAGTCTTTCGGATTCGGTATATGAAAGTTCAAGCATCGCTGCTATTGGGGTAGCTGCGCACGAAGTCGGACATGCGATCCAGGACAGCGTGAATTACTCCCCTTTGAAGATCCGGAATGCTATCGTACCGATTGTCGGGATTGGCTCGACGCTTGCGTTTCCCCTTTTCTTCATAGGAATTCTTCTTCGGGGGCAGATGATGATGGATCTTGGGATTGTTCTCTTCCTTGGGGTGATACTCTTCCATCTGGTTACCTTGCCGGTTGAGTTCGACGCAAGTAATCGCGCGCTCCGTGTTCTTGCCGATACGGGAATGCTGTCAACCGATGAAATAGGAGGAGCAGGAGCGGTTTTGCGCGCAGCATCGTGGACCTATGTTGCGGCGACCGTAATGGCATTCGCCCAGCTTATACGGCTTCTCTTTCTCCGTGGTATGTATGGAAGCAGAGACTAAAAACGCATTCAGCTTCGCCGAGAGGCGATGGTCTGGGAAATGGAGCGGCTTTCCCGGTCGCTCCATTTTATTTCCTCGGGGAGAAAGGACCAGAATCCCATGCCTTTGCTTTTTTTCTTGATTTTTATTTTTATTTTCCCTTGGTTTTTTCTGCTGCTTGTCCTCATCTTTTTTGTGCTTATTCCTCTTGGTTTTTCGATCCAGTCGTTTCTCTGGATTCTTACACGGCCTGCACAGCTTTTTCGTATTGTGACAAGCCGTCAGGTTCGTAAAAACCACGCCCTTGCTCATGGCACGCTCCGTATTCTTGAAGAGGAGTACGGACGATTGAACGCTGAAGGTATGCCCGTCGAAGACGGATTTTCTCTCAGAGGAGGAGTCGATCCGGAAACAGCACTCGCGGCTGCGAAGACTGCTTTGGATCGTATCCGAAGGGGCGATCGTTCGCTGGCGTTTTTTCATCGTTGCGGGATAACTGTCGTGATGGCAAATACGCTTTTTGCTTTCCTCCTTTTTTTTGTGTTGCGCATGCTTGGTCTGTTCAGTTTCCTTTCAGCTATTCTCTGCCTTGTAGCGGTGTACTTTGCCGGATCTCGCCTCAGTTATCTCGCTCAAGTGTACGGCACGATTTCGCCTGATCTGGATGATATGGAGATTACGGGAGTGGATGTACGAAACGAGCAATTTGCGCTGGGGGGGCTCTCCTTTCTTACTCCATCAAGTATTTTTATTCGGACAAGACGAGCCGGCGAGCCTGTGATTGCCGAGGTGGTCTCGCCTTGAGAGGGATTGAGGCTGCTCTTCATGTCTGGAGTGAAGTGCGGGAAGGCAAATTCGCTTCCGAGGTTATCAGACGCCTGGCAGATTCAATGACGCCTGGAGATCTTATGCTTGCGTCGACCCTTGTGTATACAGCCCTCAGGAGACAGTTTCTCTGGAAAGAGATCTACGCGCATTTTTTGAAGGCGTCTCCCGCCGGCGTCTCTCGTCTTACAGACGATGCTCTTTGCATTGGGACCGCAGGTTTGCTTGAGCTGAGGAAGTTTGCTCCGCGTGTTTTGGTAAATGCTCTTGTGCAGTATATGAAAGATAAAGGGGACGAAAGAGGCGCTCGGCTGGTGAACGCCGTTCTTCGAAGGGTGTCTGAAGAAGGGAGAAATGAACTTGCGCGGCTCGAGTCTTCCGGCAACAGCAAGGAACAGGCGCTTGTGGCAGGTATCCCCCCGTGGGTTGCTTCGTATTGGAGGAACACTATCGGCGATGAAGCAAAAAAACTCCTGAAAATGGCGCGTATTCGTCCATATTCTTCGTTTCGCATTCTTCCGGAGGACAAAATGGACGCTATCCTGGAACAAGCTAAAAACAGCGGCATTTGCTGTTGGCCTTCCCCTCTTGTCCCGTATTCAATTCGCCTCAGCTCCACCATATACCCGGGCAACTTCCCAGGGTATTCCGAGGGATGGTCTACGCCTCAGTCGGAGTCCTCGATGCTCGTCGGCGAGGTGATGAAAAAAGTATACAAGGGCGGAGCTATTTTGGAGATGTGCTCTGGACGCGGCGTGAAAACCGGACACATCGCGCGACTTTTTCCCGAAGCTCACATTGAGTGCGTGGAACTGTCTCAAGGACGTGTCGGAGCCGCGGTCCGGGAGATGAAGCGTCTGAATATCAGACGTCTTCCTGTTTTTACTGCGGCGGACGCCCTGCATGCAGAACCTGCGAGTTCTCCCGCTTTCATTTCACTTGATGCTCCCTGTTCAGGAAGCGGCACATGGAACCGGCATCCGGAGGGCAAGTGGCGCCTTTCCGCAGAAAAACTGGAGTCTTTAGCCCTGCTTCAGCGGAACCTTTTAAAAAGAGCAGTTTCTCTTCTTGCGCCGGGAGGGATTGTGGTCTACTCTACATGTAGTCTTTTGAAGACAGAAAATGAAAATGTAGTCGCCGGAATTCTTTCGGAGGACGCTTCTCTTGTCGAACTTTCTTTTCCTTTTTCCGCGAAATACTTTCGTAGAGGACGTCCCTGGGGAGTCTATATCTGGCCTGAACTGCCTTGGCTTGATGGTTTTTACATGGCGGTGATCATGAAGAGATCGGGAGGGAAAGACTGTTGATAGGAAAAATATTACGCTGGGCCATAGTACTGGCGTTGTTGGTCATTCTTATCTCCGGAAGCGTCGCTTTTTACACTGTTTTTTTTGGAGGGAAAGACCTGGTGATCCCGCCGCTGCGGGAGATGTCAGTGCTTGATGCGGTAGAAAGCGCTGAGCGCATGGGCTTGGAAGTCAGAATTGAACAGATTGATTCATCTGTTCCCGTCGGTACGGTTCTTGCCCAGTGGCCGGATCCCGGTACAAAAGTGCGAAAAGATAAAACGGTTATACTGAAGGTCAGTAAGGGCGGAAACAGACAAGCAATCACTGATTTGCGAGGACTAGAACAGGGGCAAGCGTTGCGGATGATTGAAGAGCAGGGGTTCAGCGCAGGTGAGATTCTCCGTGTCCACGACGGAAATCGTCCTGCAGGCACTGTAATCGCTCAGAATCCCGCTTCTCCTGCTATGATTGAAGGAGGAAGAAAAATTGAACTCCTTATCAGCATGGGGCCTCTGCCCAAAGACGGACGTATTCCCGTTCCGGATTTAGCGCAACGCGATGAGAAAACTGCAAGAGAACTTTTGCTGCAAAGCGGTCTTCGCGTGGGCGGTGTTGAATATGTGAATACGCAGCACACCCCGGATGGTATGGTCATGGCGACCAGGCCGAAAACTGGGGCAATGATACGCCAGGGAGACGCAGTTGTTATTCAGGTGGCAACAAGCAGGCGGAAGGAACCGGAACTGGTTCCGGAAACTCGAGCGGCCACGCCGACTCCGCCCCCGCAGGGTGAAGTCGTTGTAGAACAACCGCAGACGCCCGTTCGCCAAATTGGACCGGCCGGGCCTGTACAAACATTGACCCCGGAGCAGCAGGAACTTGCCGGAGCCATAGGTTTGCCTGTAGACAGACCGCCGGCAGCAGCGACACCGACGCCTTCTACCCCTCCCGCTGTTCGTCCAGGACCCGCTTCGACAGGAACGGCGAGAATACGATATCAGGTGCCTCCATTGACGAAGCCGCTCTCTCTTAAGATAGAGATGGTCGATGCAACGGGGACGAAAGCGCTGCACGGGCGCGATGTAAAAGGCGGAGAATTCATTTCTCTCGACGCTCCCTTTGTAACAGAAGCAGTTGTTACTGTGTATCTTGGCGGCGAATTTGTCTGGCAGGAGCGATATAAATGAACAGGAACCTTTTCTTTGCACCTTCTCTCCTCGCTGCGGATATCCTCAATATGGAGCGTTCTATCTCTTCGTTGGAAGGCGAACATGATTGGCTCCACGTGGATGTTATGGACGGATGTTTTGTACCGAATATAACCTTTGGCCCGGGATTTGTTTCTGCGCTGCGGAAGAGATTCCCCCAGGAGACTCTCGACGTCCATCTCATGATCGAGCACCCTGAATTGCTTCTTGATGATTTTTTGGCAGCAGGCGCCGATTATCTGACCATTCATGCAGAAGCGGATCATCATATTCACAGGACCCTGTCGCGGATTCGGGAAAGGGGGGGCAAGGCCGGTATTTCAATCAACCCGGGAACTTCGGAGGAGATTCTCCGTCCGTTGCTTCCATTTGTTGATCTTGTTCTTGTCATGTCGGTTAATCCTGGTTTTGGGGGACAATCATTTATCGGATCCGTCATGGAAAAGGTGACCATGCTCTCCAGATGGAGAACCGCAGGCCACTATTCCTATCTCATTGAAATGGACGGTGGTATCGGGAGGCAGAATGCGGCTATGGTGGCTCTGGGAGGGACCGACGTTCTTGTAATGGGAAGCGCGGTCTTTGGTACCCCTGAACCTGCCCGAACCCTGCGCGAAATACGAACACTTGTTAAGGAGGCAACAGATCGTGCCTGAAGAAAGAGAAAACATGCTCCAAGAGGCTGGAAGAGAAATTCAACGCAAGAGAGAACAACTGGGACTTAGTCTCGAGGACGTCCACGAGGGAACAAAAATACGAATTAACTTTTTACAGGGAATCGAACAAGGAGACTACTCGGGTTTTCCTGGAACAGTGTACGTTCGAGGATTTATCCGGACATATCTGCAGTTCCTTGGCGCGGAAGAACTCTGGGGCGATTTTCTTCCGATGCTTTCAGAGGGAGTCGAAAAAAAGCGACCGGAAGAGCCTGTTATTGGAACATGTACCCCTCCGACGAGGGGTTTTAAACCTGCTTCTAAATTTTGGGTTTTCGTTCTTCTTTTGCTGATCGTTTTGGGGTCGGGATGGTATGTTTGGTATTCGTGGGAACAGAGCGGCGTTTCCCTCTTTTCACTGAACAATGATCGGGAATCTGTGTCCGAAGAAGAACAGTCTGAAAACGAAGGGAACGGACGAACTTCAGAACAGAGCCTAACCCTTGAACCCCCTGCTGAAACGTCTGATCCTCAATCAGGTGAAATCAGTGGAGATTCATCTATGGCAATCGGGGCTCCTGATACGCATCCGACTTTTGTTCTCCCTCCCACAGCTGCGGAGCTTGTAGGCGTTGCGGAAACACCTGTTGCTACGCCGACGCCTGTAGTTGCAGAAAAGAAGGAGAAAGAGCTGGTTATCACGGCCAACGCCGATTGCTGGGTACGTGTTCGTCAAGGAACCAAAACGGTGTTTGAGCGTACGATGCGATCCGGAGATACTGCCGATTTTAAGGTAACTGAAAGACTGAGTGTTACTTTTGGACGGGGAAGCGCCATTAAAGTGACATGGAACGGCAAGGATTTAGGGGCTCCCGGACGAGGAGTCGAAAGAATATTTTATGATCCGGACGGAACAACGGGAAGGTTCGATTAGTGAAAGTTTATCTAATCAGTTTAGGATGCGCAAAGAACTCCGTGGACAGCGAAAAGCTCCTCGGAGTTCTTCAAGCTTTCGGAGTGCCTGTTGTGCACGATATTGCCGAGGCCGATATCGCCATTGTGAACACATGCGGCTTTATTCAGTCTGCCGTCGAGGAGAATGTTAATGTTATCCTCGATCTTGAGTCAATGAAAGAAAAAGGGCTTCTTAAAAAAATCGGCGTAGTCGGTTGCCTTGTCAACAGATATGGCGACGAGTTGAAAAAAGAGCTTCCAACGGTTGATTTGTGGGCAAAAGCTGAAGAGTGGGGGAACGTTGCCGCCTTTTTCGGAGGAAGTATGACCTTCGAGGGGAAAAGGGGTATTCTACAAGAAACGCGCCCTTGGTCACGCTATCTAAAAGTGGGTGAAGGGTGCGACACTTTTTGTTCTTACTGCACTATCCCTTCGATTAGAGGAAAGGCTCGCAGCATTCCTCTTCCTGAACTTCTCCAAGAAGCGCAAAGCCTTGTTCAGAACGGAGCGAAGGAACTATGTCTTGTAGGACAGGATCTTACAATTTACGGAAGAGATCTTTACGGAGATGATGGACTTCGTACGCTTTTGCGAGCTCTTGACGCTGAGCTTCCGGAAGAAGTTTGGATTCGCATGCTGTATCTTCATCCTTCAAGAATAGACGAATCATTCATTGATATGGTTGCCGAGAATCCGAGAATTTTGTCCTATCTGGACATACCGATACAACACATTGATGATGAGATTTTGCACAGAATGAACCGTCCGGACAAAGAGGGACACATTCGTCGTATATTTGCTTACGCGAGGAGCGTCGATCCGCTCTTTGCGCTTCGTACAACGATTATTACCGGTTTCCCGGGGGAAACCGAGCGACAGTTCAACAAAGTGCTCAATTTTCTTGAAGAGGCCGAAATAGATCGCGTTGGTGCATTTATGTATTCTCCCGAAGAGGGAACGCCGGCGGCTCAAATGGAGGGACAGGTCGATGCGTCGGTAAAAAACAGCCGCTACGACCGTTTAATGACGCTACAGGCTGAGATATCCCTGGAGAGACAACGACTTTTTTTAGGACGTACGCTTTCAATTCTGGTCGATGAAATCAGCCAGGACGACGGATTTGCATGGGGGCGTTCCTACAGAGATGCTCCCGAGGTTGATGGTCTCGTAGGCGTTGCCGAAGGCGCCGGGTTGACAGAGGGAGCTTTTGTGGAGGTGTTGATAACAGATGCTGAAGAACATGATCTCTTCGCGGAAATATCAGGGAACTAAAGATATCGCATGGTGTATCAGCACTCTTTGCGGATTGGGTTTTTTCTCTTCGATGCCGGGAACCCTCGGGTCGGTAGCGGCGTTTCTTTTCTTTGTTGTCATTCCTGTTCCGTGGTACCTGATTCTTGCTACAGCCATTTTGGGAGTCTCTGTGTCGCAGCTATATTCCAAAAGAATCGGCGTCGAAGATCCGAAGGAAGTAATTATTGACGAAGTTGTCGGCGTCTGGATAGCAATGTATGGAATGCCCTCCGGTTTTTTTCTCCCAGCGCTCTTTCTTTTCCGGGTTGTGGATATATTGAAGCCGTTTCCTGTGAACGCCTCGGAAAAACTTCCCGGAGGATGGGGAATAATGGCGGACGATATCGTCGGAGGCATTCTCGTCAATCTACTCCTGACCTTTATCCGCTGGCTCTACATCGGAGGCGGCTGGAGTCATATCCTGTAAAAAGGAACGACGGCTTTTCGGAAAAAGGAGGCATACCATGAAACAGGCAGTCCTCATTGCCCTTGGTGATGAACTTCTCAGCGGTGCACGTCGCGAGGGGAATTGCGGATGGCTCGCGAATCGTCTTGCTCTTGCAGGGTGGAAAGTTCTCCGGATGGAAATCATACCCGACGGACTCGGAGCGCTGGAGGACACTCTGGCTCTTTGGGCTGGAAAAACGGACCTTATTGTCATCTCAGGAGGGCTCGGGCCAACACATGATGATTGCACAAGGAAGGCCCTTGCACGGTTTTTGAACGCCCCGCTTCAGGTGAACGCGGAAGCATATAACAGAATTTTAGCACGATATCCTTCCGAGATGAGAGAGAACCTTGAATTATGCAGAATTTCTCAGGGCTCAGTTCCTGAAGGCGCCCAGGCTATACATAACCCGCGCGGCTCCGCTCTTGGTATATCCTTTCTGATGGAAGGGACAAAGATCTGCGCCTTTCCGGGTGTTCCCGATGAGTTCAAAGCAATGGCTGAGCAGGAACTTGCCTGCGAGATGTCTGTAAGTGACTGCAGGATGCGTTCACTCATTGTTGTCGGATGGCCGGAGAGTCTTTTGAAAGACCGAATTGCTCCTGTGGTTGACGATCCCTCCCTCCATATTTCCATTCTCCCCTCTTCCGGAACAGTGGAAATTATTCTCAGAGGAGAACCTGTTCGCATAGAATGCGCGGCTCGCACGTTACGAGAGCTCCTCCCTGGCGACTGCCTGCCGGAAGGCTGTTTTTCCGTAGCAGAGGATCTCCTTCGAGAGGCCCGGAAAAGAAACGTCACACTTGCCTTTGCGGAATCATGCACTGGAGGTCTTCTTGGGGCTGCGCTCACAGACATCTCAGGGAGTTCGGATGTGTTTTTAGGAAGCGCAGTCTGTTACAGTAACAGCGCAAAAACACATATACTCTCAGTTTCAGACGAGCTGCTTGAGAGTTTTGGGGCTGTAAGTTCCGAGTGCGCGATCGCCATGGCGAAGGGTGCTTTGAATCAGTTTGGCTCCGAGTTGGCGCTCTCTGTCACAGGAGTCGCGGGACCAGGAGGCGGCTCTGAAGAAAAACCGGTAGGCGCCGTCTGGTTCGCTCTTGCAGGTCTTTGCGGCGAACGTGCATTTTTGCATCATTTCCCCGGGGACAGACTCCAGATACGTAGAAGTGCGATGAATACAGGGCTTTTGCTGCTCCGGAAAACGGTAATGGAGTTGAACATTCTATGAATGGAATACTGCGTTCTTTCTTTTGCATCGAGTTGCCTCCTGCAGTACAAAAGAAACTTTGGCAAACTGTGGACACCCTTCGTTTAGTTTTGCCGGATTTGAAATGGGTATCGGCGAACGCCCTCCACATAACGCTCAAGTTTCTCGGCGAACAGGAGCAACGGCTGCTCGAGGATCTTATGCGATCATTTGAGAAAAGAATTGCTTCTTCCGGGCAAGATGTGATAGCTCTTTCCTCTTCCGCTCTCGGTGCTTTCCCAAATATACGAACGGCCCGAACTCTTTTTGCCGAACTGTGCGGCGATCTTGTCCCGCTGAAAGCTATTGCGTCAATTGTTGAAGATGTGAGTGCGGAACATGGAATTCCACGAGAAAAAAGACCTTTCAAGCCTCACATAACACTTGCGAGAACGCGCCGTACGGAAACAGTGATAATATCCCCAAAAGATATCCCTCTTTTCAGTAAAATAGAGTGGCAAGCGACATCGGTAACGTTGATGAAAAGTTCTCTGACACCCGCCGGCCCAATCTATACCCCTCTAAAAATCTGGGAATTCCCGGCGAAAGTTTTTTGATAGGAACACGACTTTTCCTGTACAATACTACTGTTCATATTCTGGAAGGAGGAATTTGTTTGGCGAAGAAGAAAACTCCTCAGACGCGTGACGACGTTCTTGAACTTGCCATTGAGGATATCCGCAGCAAATTTGGAGAAGGCTCCATAATGCGTCTCGGAGATTCCTTTAAAGCGGCTGTTGAGGTTATTTCAACAGGTATTCTCCCTTTGGATGTGGCTCTGGGTATCGGTGGCCTTCCCCGTGGTCGTATCGTTGAAATTTTCGGGCCTGAAGGCTCCGGGAAAACAACCGTAGCTCTGCATGCCGTTGCTGAAGCGCAGAAAGCCGGAGGAGTTGCCGCCTTTATTGACGCTGAACATGCTCTGGACCCGAGACTTGCGCATAATCTCGGCGTTGACGTGCAGTCCTTATATATCGCACAGCCCGACAGCGGAGAACAGGCTCTTTACGTTTTGGACACGCTGGTTCGCAGCAGCGCCGTTGATATTGTGGTTATCGATTCAGTCGCTGCTCTGACCCCGCAGGCGGAAATAGACGGTAAGATCGGAGATAGCCAGGTAGGCCTTCAGGCTCGTCTTATGTCCTATGCTCTCAGACGACTGACCTCAGCAATTTCGAAAAGCAACTGCGTCGTGGTTTTTATAAACCAGTTGCGCGCAAAAATCAGCACAGGCTATTCGCAGGGGCCTCAAGAAACGACAACCGGAGGGCGCGCTCTCAAATTTTATAGCTCTGTGCGGATAGAAGTAAAACGGGGGAAAGGCGTTAGTAAAGGAGACGACACAATCGGGCATGAACTATGGATGAAGGTTGTCAAAAACAAGCAAGCGCCACCCTTCAAAACCGGCCACTGTACTCTGCTCTATGGGAAGGGACTTCCTAAGGGCATGTCGATTCTCGACATGGCCATCGACTTTAATGTTGTAAAAAGAAAAGGCTCATGGCTTGCTTATAAAGGAGAAACATTAGGCCAGGGGAAAGATACCGTTGCGCAGTATATTGAAGAACATCCTGACCTGATGCAGGAGATTTCCGCAGAAGTACTTGCTGTTACCTCAGAAGGACTCTCGCTTGCACTTTCGGAACATGAGTCTCCTCTTCCTCTTGAGGATGATGAAAATTCCGTTCCTTCTCTTTCAATCGAAGACGGAATTCTTGAACTCGACGAAGAGGTAGAAACCGGAGACGAAGAAGAAAAATAACAATAAGGGGAAAAGCTTTATAAATAACCAGCTTGTGCTTTTATAGTTAGATACTATCTTTAAATAATGCTAATAGCGATTCTTATTCTTCGCTTATTATCTCTAGCAGATTGCATGACTCTTCATTGCAATTACAGGATGTTTGCGTTGACAACATCTGGTACGTCAGGTATCATACTCTAGCACTTTGGTTGAGGCCAAGTGTTTCGGGTGTGACCCGAGCAGAACCTTGACAGTTTTATAAGAGCGAGAAGAAGAGGTAAAGAGGCGTTCCGAGAAATATATTCGAGAGTTTGATCCTGGCTCAGGACGAACGCTGGCGGCGTGCTTAACACATGCAAGTTGAACGGGCGATATTGGAAGCTTGCTGAAGATATCGTTAGTAGCGGACGGGTGAGTAATGCATGAGGACCTGCCTGCCGGAGGGGGACAACAGTTGGAAACGGCTGCTAATACCCCGTATGCCGAGAGGTGAAAGGAATGGAGACATTCCGCCGGGAGAGGG
>JAHDKR010000201.1 GCA_018436785.1 Synergistaceae bacterium
CGATCTTCTTCCCTTCGTAGGTCTGGGTGCCGGTGTAGGCGAAGCCGGTGATGTTCGCCATGGCGATCGCCATCTCGGCCTCTCCGCGCTGCATCATATCGAGATTCTCGACCGTGCCGCCGGAGCTCTGCGCGGACCACTTGTACCCCTTCTCCATCAACGCCGTGTTGAAATGATTGGCGAGGATCGTACCGATGGGATAGTACGTTCCGCCCGTGGAACCGGTGACGATGGTGACAAACTTCGTCGAAGCAAATCCGGCTCCTGCAAAGGCCAGAACAAACAGCGCGACACACAAAACAGCGATTCTCTTTTTGTTCATTTTTCATCCACCTCTCTCGTAATTGTGTACTTCATCGCACCCCACGTCTTCGGTGATTTCACCCCCCGAAATACTATCTTCACTCACTGTTAACAAAACACTCGTTGATTGTAACAGGAGTCGCTTCGGCTTTCAAGCGACTCCTGTTCTGAACATTCTTTCCTCAAGGAAGATTATGCTGAACCAAAATTATTGCTTCAGCGGATTGAACTCCTCGTCAAGCACTTTCCTGAACTGCTCCAGCGACATGGAACCAAGATCGCCCTTCGCCCGCTCTCTTGGAGCGACCGTACCGGACTCGCGTTCTTTTTCGCCGATGACGATCATGTACGGCACCTTCTGCGTCTGCGCGTCCCGGATCTTCTTGCCGAGCTTCTCGTCGCGTTCGTCGGTCTCAACGCGTACGCCCCATGAACGAAGCGTCTGCTCCACGCTCTTTCCGTACTCGACGAATTCGTCGGAGACGGGGAGTACCCGGGCCTGCAGAGGCGCGATCCAGTACGGGAAGGCGCCGGCAAAGTTTTCGATGAGGATGCCGAAGAAGCGCTCCAGGCTGCCGAGGACCGTTCTGTGGAGCATGACGGGGCGGTGTTCCTTTCCGTCGTCCCCGATATACTTCAGATCGAACTTCTCGGGCATCTGGAAATCGAGCTGGATGGTACCGCACTGCCACGTCCTGCCGATGCAATCCTCAAGGTGGAAGTCGATCTTCGGGCCGTAGAACGCGCCGTCGCCCGGGTTGAGCTTGTACTCCGATCCGGTCTCCTCAAGCGCCTGCTGCAGGGCCGTCTCGGCGATCTTCCACTGCTCTTCAGAGCCCATCGAATTGTCCGGGCGCGTCGAGAGCTCCATGGTGTATTTGAAGCCGAAGACGTCCTTGTAGATGAAGCGGCAGAGATCCATGATGCCTTTGATCTCGTCCTTCACCTGGTCGGGGCGGCAATAGAGGTGCGCGTCGTCCTGTGTGAAGCATCTGACGCGCATCAGTCCATGGAGCACACCGCTCCGCTCGTGACGGTGCACCACGCCGAGCTCCGCCATCCTGAGCGGCAGATCGCGGTAGCTCCGGATCTGACTCTTGTAGACGAGCATGCCTCCGGGGCAGTTCATCGGCTTGATAGCGAAGGGGCGCTCGTCGATCTCGGTGAAGTACATGTTGTCTCTGTAATGATCCCAGTGGCCGGACTGAATCCAGAGCGAGCGTTCAAGGATAAGCGGGGTGCGGATCTCGCAATACCCTCTCTTTGTGTGTTCCTTCTTCCAGAAGTCCATCAGGTTGTTGAGAATGACCATCCCCTTGGGGTGGAAGAACGGGAAACCGGGCCCCTCGGCCTGGAGGCTGAAGAGGTCGAGCTCCTTGCCGAGACGTCTGTGGTCGCGGTTCTTCGCCTCCTCCATCCTGTGGATGTACGCCGCCAAGGACTCCTCATCGCCGAAGGCCGTTCCGTAGACTCTGGTGAGCATGATGTTCTTTTCGTCGCCCCGCCAGTACGCCCCCGCCACGGAGAGCAGCTTGAAGTGACGGACATAGGAGGTATTGGGGACGTGCGGCCCCCGGCAGAGATCCGCGTATTCGCCCTGAACGTAGAGCGTGACCGTCTCATCTTCCAGCTCGGAGATGATCTCTACCTTGTACGGGTCGTTCTTCGCCTTGAACCATTCAAGCGCCTCGGCTTTGCTCAGCACCCGCCGTTCCACGGGAACGGAGCGCTTGGCGATCCGGTGCATCTCCTTTTCGATCTTTGGCAGATCCTCCTCGGTGATGCCTCCGGGGATCTCCATGTCGTAATAAAAACCGTCCTTGATCGACGGGCCGACGCCGTAGCGCGTTCCCGGGTACATCTGGGCGACGGCCTGCGCCATCAAATGCGCTGCGGAGTGCCGCAGAATGTCGAGCCCCTCGTCCGACTCCGGAAGTATCGGGGCAGCCTCGCCGCCCCTTTCGACGACGCGCGAGAGATCCACCGCACAGCCGTCGATCTTCGCCGCTATCGCGCCCTTCTTCATCCCCAACGCGTCGAGCACATCGCCCGCCGTGCCGGAAGCCAACTCCGCCTGTTTGCCGTTGTTCCCTGTAAACTGCATCATACTCCTACCTCCTCGTTTTCGATAAAAAAATGCCCACGCATCTCCATTATGGAGACGACGTGGGCATGTCGCGGTTCCACTCCATTTCCGCGCGAACTGCTTTTGCGCGGCGCTCGTGTCCGCTGTTCGGGGCGGATCCCCAGACGCCTTGTCCCGAGGGGTATTTCGGCGTCAGCTCAAGGGCGGTGTTCGATGACGAATCCGGAGGAGGCCTTTCAGCCGCGTGCCTCCCTCTCTGTCCGGACGAATCGTCCCTACTCTCCCTCTCATCGCAGGAAAGAAAACTTTTCTGAACTTATACCCCTAAAAGGGGAATCTGTCAACTCTTTCCGGTGCTCCCGAAACCGCCCTCTCCCCGTCCCGTCAGCCCGAGCGTTTCATCCTCGCGCCATTCAACTCTGGCGACGGGAGCGACGACAAGCTGCGCGATTCTGTCGCCCGCAACGATGGTGAAAGGGTCTTTCCCGAGGTTCACCAGGAGAATCCTGATCTCCCCCCTGTAATCGCTGTCGATCGTTCCGGGAGCGTTCAGGATCGTCACACCGTGACGAATAGCCAGGCCGCTCCTGGGTCGAACCTGCGCTTCGTACCCTTCAGGAAGCTCTATCCGGATGCCGGTGCCGACGCTCGTCCGCTCCCCCGGCAGGAGAAGCATGTCCTCCGCCGAGCGAAGATCTGCGCCGGCAGCGCTTTCCGTTGCGTATTCAGGAAGAGGGAACTCTTGCGCTCTTCCTTCCCTGAGAATTTTTACAGCCACCGGCATTGGAGGCTACGACCTTCCTCCCGATGAGTGCCTGCGGGGACCGCTTCCGCCGCCGCCCGGCCTGCGGTCGCCTCTTCCGCCGCCGTCCCGGGGGCGTTCCCGCTCCGGCTGAGGATTGTTCTTGTTCGCCTCCGCAAGCGCGGCGATCACGCTCTCGCGCTCCTGCTCGGCGGGCAGAACCTCCGAGAGGCCTTCTTCGGCGATGCGGCTCTCGTTTTCGAGGATGCGCCTGCGCGTCAGGTTGGTGCGCCCCATGTCGTCTATCTCCTTCACCATGACGAGCACCTTGTCGCCTACCTTGAAGACATCCTCCACCTTCGGGATGCGGTGGGTGCTGACCTCGCTCACATGAAGCAGCCCTTCCTTGCCCGGAAGGCACTCGATGAAGACGCCGAAGGTCATGAGACGGGTCACGGTGCCGTGGTAGACCTCTCCTGCCTCAAGGTCCTTCGTGAGGCCGCGGATGATGGAGAGCGCCTCGTCGACCTTTTCCTGAGAGGAGCCGCCGATGTAGATTTCGCCGCTGTCCTCGACGTTGATCTTGACGCCCGTCTTCTGCGTAATGCCGCGGATAACCTTGCCGCCGGGGCCGATGACGTCGCGGATTTTTTCGGGGTCGATAGTGGTCATGAAGATTCTGGGCGCGTTCGCGGAAAGCTCCGCGGGAACGGGGATCGCGGCCTCCATGCTGTCGAGGATCTGCATCCTCGCCGCACGGGCCTGGGAGAGCGCCTGCTCAAGAATCGCCCTGGTGATCCCGCCGGCCTTGTTGTCCATCTGGAGAGCGGTCACGCCGTCGCGGGTTCCGGCAACCTTGAAGTCCATGTCGCCGAAGTGATCTTCAAGCCCCTGAATATCGGTAAGCACCGCAACCTTCTCGCCTTCCTTGATGAGACCCATCGCGATTCCAGCGACGTGCTTCTTCATCGGAACGCCCGCGCTCATCAGAGCGAGGCTGCCGCCGCAGATGGACGCCTGGGAGCTGGAGCCGTTGGACTCGAGAATATCCGAGACCACGCGCATCACGTAGGGGAAGTCGGCTTCGTCCGGTATCATGGAGCGAAGCGCCCTCTCCGCGAGCGCGCCGTGCCCTATCTCGCGCCGTCCCGGTCCTCTCATGGGACGAACCTCTCCGACGGAGAACGGGGGGAAGTTATAGTGCAGAATGAACCGCTTGGCGGGCTCGTCCTGTTTCAGTCCGTCGAGTATCTGGTCGTCCACACCCATCATGCCGAGCGTCGTCACAACGAGCGCCTGCGTCTCGCCGCGGGTAAAGAGCGCGGAGCCGTGCACTCTCGGAAGAACGCCCGTCTCGCAGGTGATCTTCCTGAGCTCGTCCATCCGGCGGCCGTCAGCCCGGGTTCTTTCGTCGACGATGAGCGAACGCATCGTCTTCTTCACCATTTCGTCGATGAGTCCTGCGACATAGTCGCCGCTCTCGGGGTACTGCGCCTGGAAATGCTCCAGCAGCTTGTTTCTGGCTGCGGATATCGCGTCGCCGCGGGGTTTTTTCTCGTGAATTTTCACCGCGTCGCGAATCTCTCCGGTAAGGTTCTCCGCCGCCCATGCGTCGATGTCGGGGAAGGCGGGAGCTGACGGAAGTACAAGCTTCTCGCGTCCTACAGCGGCGCGCATCTCGTTGAAGAGGCCGACGATCTTCTTGATCTCGTTCTGCGCCAGCTCAAGGGCGTCGACCAGGAGGTCTTCCGCGATCTCCTTCGAACCGCACTCGACCATCGTCACTCCGTCGAGATGTCCTGCGACCAGAAGGTCGAGGGTGGATTCGAGCATCTGCTCCTCGGTGGGGTTCA
>JAHDKR010000129.1 GCA_018436785.1 Synergistaceae bacterium
CCGGGTCGCCGATCCCGAGGTTGCTCAGGTCGTCGATGGCCGCGGCCGCCTGGACGATCTTCAGCATCCCCGACGGCTGGATGTTCTGAAAGCGTTGCGCAATTTTCACTGGTTGCATGCACTCTCCTCCTTCACCCGGGAGACCAGCCCCCGGAACTCGTCTTCGTTGAGGTCGCGCTTCAGAGAGATGGAGAGATCCTTCACCTTCTGGAGCAGCGTCTTCTCTCCCTCATCATCCAACGAAAGTCCGGTTTTTGCAAGCCAGTATTTTACGTTGTCCTTGCCGCTCTTTTTGCCGATGTAGAGCACCGGCTCCTCCCGTCCAGTCAGCGAGTAGTGGTAGGGGAGCATGATGAGCGGGTTTTCCGTCTTCGCGTTTGTCCAGAGGCTCGACGGAAGTCCGGTTTCCCAGCCGAAGAGCTTGTTGCCGACGACCGGTTTGATGGGCGGCACGGGGAAGCGGGAAAGCTCCTCCACCAGTTTCGAGAGTTCCGTGAGCTTGTTGAGGACGATTCCGGTGGACTGGCCGTAGAGCGCCTCAAGGGAGAGCGCCAGCGGCTCGAGCGGGCAGCTTCCCGCGCGCTCGCCGAGACCGTTCACCGTCACGTGGGCGACCGACGCGCCCTCTTTGAGCGCGGCGAGCGTCGTCGCCACGCCGATGTCGTAGTCGCTGTGGAAATGCGCCTCGATCGGGAAGGAGAAACGCTCTTTGAGTTTCTTGAGCATGTAGACCGCTCCTTCGGGAGAGAATGTGCCGAAGGTGTCAACGAGCGCCAGCGAGTCGATGTGCCCGCCCTCGGCGACCGCCTGCACGAAGTCGAGCAGGTAGTTCATCTCGGCGCGCGAGCCGTCTGCGGGGAAGAATGTGACGAACATCCCCAGCTCGTGGGCTGCCTGCGTCGCCTCGATGCACGCGGCGATGGCCTGCTCGGGCGTCCAGCGCTTGCCGTAGCGCAGCATCTGCTCGCTGCCGATCATCTCGCAGAGCACGCCGTCCACGCCGAGCGACTTCGCCAACTCCATGTCCTTCGGCATCGCACGGCAGAAGGCGAAGATCTTCGACTTCAATCCAAGGTCGCAGATGGCCTTGATCGCGTCGGCGTCCTCCTGCGATCCCGCGGGCGTTCCCGCCTCGATCCTGTGAACGCCCACCTCGTCGAGTTTCTTCGCGATGGCGACCTTGTCTTCCTTCGTGAAGATGATCCCCGGCTGCTGTTCGCCGTCACGGAGCGTCGTGTCCAGTATTTCGATCTTCGGTGCGAAAGAGAACGTCTTCGTCACTTCAGCCTCGTAATTCGCAGGTGAAACCCACCACTTGCCGTCTTCTCTGTATCCCATTCTCAATTCCTCCTCGAAAGTAGCGTTCCTCTTGCGGTCCAAACCCGGCGGTTTGCCGCGCACTTAAAATACCCGGCGGGAGTCGGCAATGTGTCCGCCGGTCCGACGTCTTATGTCAAGAACGTGTTTTTATCCTGTAGTCCGCCGCGATGAACCGGTTGCCGTCCCAGATAAGCGGATTGAGGTCCATCTCCTCGATCTCGGGAAAATTCAACAGCAGGCGCTGCAATTTCTGCATCAGATCAAGCAGTCCATCCATGTCGACGCCGGGCTTTCCCCGGTAGCCCTTCAGCAGCGGGAAGCACTGGAGGCGTTCGAGAAGGCGCATCCCCTCGGCCCGCGAAAAGGGAACGTGCCCCAGCGCAACGTCGGAGAAGACCTCGACCCCTGTTCCGCCCCATCCGACGAGCACGGCGTGCCCAAGGAGCGGGTCGCTGTCCGCGCCGAGGATGAGTTCGATCCCCTTCCCGATCTGTTCCTGCACCAGCACCCCCCGCGCTCCCGGGAAGCGGGCGAGGAGTGTTTCAACGACGCCGCGGAGCGACTTCTCGTCCGCGATGTTCAGCACTACGCCGCCCGCGTCCGACTTGTGGAGCACGTCGGGGTGGTCTATCTTCGCCACGACGGGATAGAGGAACGAAGCGCCCTTGACCTCTTCCGGCGCGGTGACCATGGCGGAGAGGGGGAGAGGAATGCCGTATGCTTCCAAAAGCTCCTCGCAGAGCGCAGGCAGAAGGAAATCGTCCGCGGAAGCGGCGAGTCGTTTCCGTAGAGCTCCTTTGCGGAGCAGCGAGGGCGTCGGCGTATTCGGTTTTTCCGCACGCGGGGAAAGAGTCTTCTCGCGCATCAAGGAGAGTACGGAAGCAGTCTGTTCCGGGAACGGGAACGACGGGATTCCCGCGTTCAGCATCGCCGCCCGCCCGCCCTCTCCCATCGAGGGGCCGAAGAAGCAGCTCGTCACGGGCAGTCCGGACGCCTTGAGGACAGGTATCATCGCCTCGGCCACGGGGCCCGTCTCGACGCCTGTCGGCGGTACCATCACCACCACAAATGCGTCGTACAGGTTGCTTTCGACCATCGCCTTCGCGGCGGCCGCGTAGTGCTCAGGCTTCGCCGTAGCCACCAGGTCGAGCGGATTCGCCGTCGACGCCTGAGGAAGCACCTGCGCGGCAAGCGCTTCGCGCGTCGTTTCGGGGAGGAAGGGAAGAGAGAAGCCTCTTCTGCTCAGTTCGTCCGCCACAAGCGTTCCCGGGCCTCCGGCGTTGCTGATCACGCCGACCCGGTTCCCTTTCACCCGAGGTTGCGTCGAGAGCGCGGAGGCAAGCAGGAAGGCCTCTTCGAGCGTTGCTGCGCGGATGGCCCCGGTCTTGTCCAGAAGCGCCTCCGCGATACGCGACTTCCCGGCGAGACTCCCCGTGTGCGACTTCGCCGCCGCCGCTCCCGCTTCCGTCATGCCCGACTTGACCACGATCACCGGCTTCTTCGCGGCCGCTTCGGTCAGAATACGCGCGAAGCGCCCGGCGTCAGGGAGCGTCTCCAGGTACGCGAGGATCACGCTGGTATTGTCGTCCTCCGCATAGAGTGGAAGAAGATCGTTGATCGTCATATCCGGCTGGTTTCCCGTGGAGGCGATCAGCGAGAAGCCCAGCCCGAGCGAAGGGGCGAAGTCGAGCAGCGCGGCGCCGATCGCCCCGCTCTGCGTGATCAGGCCGATGCCCCCCCTCTTCGGAACGGTTTGGAGCATGTTCGCGTGCAGCCGGACGTCGGGGGATGTGTTTAAAAGCCCCATGCAGTTCGGTCCGAGCAAGCGCATCGAATACTTCGATACGATGTCAAGAAGCGCGTTTTCCGCTCGCGCTCCCTCTTCGCCCGTCTCGCGGAAGCCGGCAGAGAGCGTGACGAGATTCCGCACCCCCTTGCGGCCGCACTCTTCGGCAACCTCGACGGCTGCCGCTCCCGGAACGGTGATCATCGCAAGGTCGACGTCTCGGGGAATATCCAGAACGGAGGCGTACCCCTTCAGGCCTTCGGCATCCTCCCCTTTCCGGTTCACAGGGTACACTTCTCCCTTGAATCCGTAGGAGAGGATGTTCCGCAGCACGGCGCTCCCGAGGCTCGTCCCCGACGCAGAAGCGCCGACCACGGCGATGGAGCGCGGAGAGAAAAGGGAGATGTCCGGGACAAACGGGGGCCGGCTCTCGAACCGTAATCCGTCGGGGAGCGCTCGTCCCTTGTGCACGGCGATTCCGTCGGCGTTCACGGCGAAGTGCCCGCGGGCGATCTCGTACACCGTCCGGGCTCCAGTTTCGCGGGCCTGTTCGTTTACAAGAGAGAGGTACTTCCGGAAGCGGTCCTTCGGATCCATTCCCTCGTCCGAATCGATCGGCGAAGGAGGGGAGACGATCAGCATCGGTCCGCCGTCCAGTACCGGGGTGGCGAGGTAGGAGGTCGCCCTGATCTCCTGTTCTCCCCCCGCGAGGGTAGCGCCGACTCCGTCGGCCCCTGCGTACGCCCGTTCGCCGTTCTTGCGTACGGCGAGGTCGGCCGGATGGACGCCGACGGTGGGAATCGAGCCGGTGATGACGTCCGTCGTCGCCCAGACGTACCCTGCGAGCAGCAGCATATCGGGGGAGAACGGCTCCAGCATGGCCAGAATCTCCCGGTCGTACGCAGCACGAACCTCCCTGTCCTTCAGCGGGGCGTTCCTCCGGGCGTAGAACTCCCGGATGTCCAAAGAGACGGCAGGAACCCCGAACGATTTCGCCTTCTCAAGAGCCGACGCGCCGGCGGAATCGGCGAAGACGGCGACCACCTCGAACGGCGAGCCCTCTTTGCTCTTCTCAAGCTGTTTCTGAAGCTCCAATGTTTTCCATAATGTGTTGCCCGATCCGGAGACCAGTCCGGCCAGACGCAGTTTCCCCCTCAGGGGACTCCACAGAGGGTGTGTCACAGCGAATTCCTCCCGTTCAGCTCACCTTCCCCGGGCGTTTGAGCGCTTCGAGGATGGTGGCCTGATGTTTTGCCGAAGTTTCGATAATACGCGTCCTGTCGCCGCTCTTGATGGCGTCGATGATCTCTTCGTGGTCCTTCGGCGCGTCCTGAAGCAGCGGGCTCTCGGGAGAGAGGAGCTGCTTTTCCATCATATGGATGCGCTGCAGGCGTATCGTGTTGTTGACCTCTTCGAGGTACTCCAGGAGTACCTTGTTGGGGTAGACGCCGAAAATCTCCATGTGGAAGCGGTCGTTCTCCTCAAGCATCCGCTCGAACTGCCCCGTTTCGACAAAGTGATGCATGTTGCCGTTCATCTTCTCCAGCTTCGGAATGTCGATCTTGTCGATGTAGGGGAAGATCTGTTCCGCAAGGTACATCTTGATCACATGCTGTGTCTCCTGATACTGAAAGAACTCCTCCATGGAGAGGAGCGAGACCCGCCACCCTATCCGGGGCTTCGACTGCACTATCCCCTCACGGGCCAGGCGGCCGAGCGCCTCGCGGATCGGCGTCTTGCTCACGTTGAGAACGCGAGCAAGCTCGTCCACGTTAAGTCTGTCCCCGGGGACGAACTCGCCGTCGAGGACGCGCTTTTTCAGCTCCGCCTGAATCACTTCCACCATGGTTGGGACCTTCATGGAAAACGCCCCTTTCCCGATACGGGTAAATCTGATATAGTATCCGATATGCAAGATAGTATCTTGAAACAGATTTCTTGTCAACGAAGGAGAAGCGGCGGACAGTGTTCCAAACGGTGTGTTCCATGATATGAAAGGAGATGGATGCGATGAAAAGAGTTCTGATGTGCGCGGTATGCGTGGTCGGCGTGCTTCTATCGGTAGCGTTCCCGGCGGCGGCGGAGAAGTATGTCATCAAGATTGGCAATGTAACGGCGCCTGATCACCCGTTGAACGTCTCGTTCGAGAAGATGGCGGCCCTGATGAACGAGAAGAGCGGCGGGCGCATAGAGGCCACGGTCTATCCCAGCGCGCAGCTTGGCAGCCTCCGCGCTCTCGCCGAAGGGTTGCAGCTCGGGACGGTCGAAATGGGAACCCAGAGTCCGGGAGGTCTGGCATCGTTCCTTCCGCTCATGGGCGTACTGGAGCTCCCTTATATTTACAGAAGCAACGAACACGTCTACAAGACGGTGGACGGAGCGATCGGCCTCGAACTCAACGAAAAAATCCGTGCGAAGACGGGCATACGCATTCTCGGTTACTGGATGAATCTCTACCGGAACACCACCAACTCCAAACACCCGGTTGTGCTTCCGGACGACTTCAAGGGGCTCAAAATCCGCGTCCCCGAGACGAAGACAGTCATGGACACCATTGCCGCGCTGGGCGGAAACCCCGTACCCATGGTCTTCGGCGAGGTCTACACGGCGCTGCAGCAGGGGATCATCGACGGCCAGGAGAATCCGCTCTCCATCATCTGGGCCTCGCGTCTCTACGAGGTGCAGAAGTATCTCTCCCTGACCGGACACGTGTACTCTCCCGTGGTCATCATGATCTCCGACGCCTTCTACAACTCTCTTCCTGAAGACCTCCAGAAGATCGTTGTTGAGGCCTTCGAGGAAGTCAGGCCGGTCGCCAGAAAAATGGTCGAGGATCAGGAGACCGAACTGGTTGAGCAGCTGAGAGAGAAGGGGATGGAGGTCAACACTGTCGAGCCGGAGGCATTCCAGGCGAAGATGGGCGGCGTGTACGACGACTTCGTAAAGAACGTCGGGAAAGAAGCGCAGGAGTTCATCGACCGGATCAAGGAAGTCCGGTAGTTTTTCGAGCTACTCCGGCCCTCAATGCGCGCAGAGGGGGCCGGAGTCTTTTTATAGACCCGAAGGAGAAATACGGATGAAAAAAATCAGCGTTCTTGTCTCCGCCGCGGCCGGGTACATCGACAAGGCCGCAACGTGGCTTCTTTTTTTGCTTCTGTTCGTAATGACGGGGATCACTTTTGCGCAGGTGGTTACCCGGTACGTCTTTAACTTTTCGATCACGTGGAGCGAAGAGCTGGCGCGCTTTCTCTTCATTTGGAGCATCTTCGCCGGTATCCCATCGCTGATCTTCCGTTCGGGGATGACCGCGTTCGATCTCATTCTCGCCCGTCTCCAGGGAAAGATCGCCAAGTGCGCCGTGTTGCTGCTCTCAGGCGCAGGGCTTCTCTTCTTCCACCTGATGGCGTATGGCAGCTTCCCGCTTGTGCAGCGGCAGTTCGCTCAGCAGGCGACCTCTCTCCCCGTCCCGATGGGGCTTGTGTATATAGTGATCCCGGTAAGCGGCTTCACGGCGATGTTCATGATCGTCGAGAACCTTCTGCGGGTGCTCTCGGAAGGAGGGGAAGCCGCATGATGCTCTCCGCATTCGTTCTCTTTTTCGCCGCCGTTCTGCTTGGAATGCCGATCGCGATCGCTCTCGGGCTGACGGGTATCCTCATCGCATGGCTCTCCGGTATTTTCAACCCTGTTCTTATCGGCCACGTCATGTACCAGGGAGTGGACAGCTTCACCCTGCTCGCCGTACCGTTCTTCATGCTTGCCGGAGCGCTCATGGAGGAGGGAGGAATCTCCAGACGCCTGATGAACTTCTCCTTCGCGCTCGTCGGACGGATGCGGGGCGGCCTCGCGCAGGTCGCCGTTGTGCTTTCGATGCTCTTCGCCGGGCTCTCCGGGTCGGCGGTCGCCGACACGGCTGCAGTCGGTTCGCTGCTCATCCCCTCGATGAAGGAAAAAGGGTACCGGGAGGGGTTCGCGGCGGCCCTTGTCGCCGCTGGAGGCGGGATCGGGCCGATCATCCCGCCGAGCATCCCCATGGTCATCTTCGCCGTCATCGCCAACGTCTCCGTGGCCGAGCTGTTTCTGGGCGGCATCTTTCCCGGCGTCTTCTTCGGTCTCGTCCTGATGGCCTACTCCTACGTCGAAGCCAAGAGGTACGACTACCCCCGTGAAACAACCGCGTTCAGCCTCTCCTTCCTTGGAAAGACGTTCAAAGAAGGGCTCCTTGCTTTTCTCATGCCGGTGATCATCCTTGGAGGCATCCTCTCCGGCGTGTTCACCGCGACGGAGTCCTCCGTGGTCGCGGCAGTGTACGCCTTCGTGGTAGGCAAGTTCGTCTACGGCGACCTTCGCTGGAGCCGGATTCCGGAGGTATTCGCCTCCGCGGCCAGGAATACCGCGGGCGTCATGTTCATCATCGCCGTGGCCTCCTTCCTGAGCTGGATTCTTACCAGCCGGCAGATCCCTCAGACAATCGCCAGGGAACTGCTGTCGCTTTCTACAAATCCGGTGATCGTACTGCTTCTGTTGAACGCGTTCATCCTCTTCCTGGGGTGTTTCATCGACGCAGTCTCCATCCTCGTGCTCATAAGCCCCGTCGCGCTGCCGATCATCCGCTCTCTCGGAATCGACCCGGTCTACTTCGGCGTTCTGCTGGTGCTCAATATCTGTCTCGGCGCCCTCACGCCCCCGGTGGGAACATGTCTCTTCGTCGCCTCGAGCGTCGGCGGCGTCAACCTCACAAAGACGAGCAGAGCCATACTGCCTATCGTCCTGCTCGCGGTATTCTGCCTGGCGCTGGCCATTTTCTTTCCTGCTGTTATACTCTTCTTGCCCTCGCTGTTGCGGTGATATCCCTAAAAACACGGCGGTTCGCACCCATGTCGCGAAATCTGCGGACCGCCTGCACTGCTCCGTACTTCGAAGCAGAGCAAAGGAGAGACTATGTCCACAGAACGCGCTTCTTACGGAAAATCTTTCTGGATCTCGATGGCGGTGATCTTTCTTACGCAGGCGTTCCTCGCCGTCTTCATGCTTTACCCCTCCGTGCTCCGCGACCAGGGGTTCTCTCTCGGCCTCTCGGGATGGCTGATGAGCGTGTTCAACCTCTGCTCCACGCTGGGCAGGCCTCTGGGAGCGCGAGCGACGGAACGGCTCGGGATCCGCACCACGCTGCTCTGGACCTCCGGGCTCGTCGCCGTCTTCACAATGCCGCTCGCCTTCACGGAACACCCGCTGCTGCTTCTCTTCCTCCGGGGAACAGGCGGCGTCTTCTGGGGGATCTCCATGGTTGCCATCTCCTCGTACCAAGGGCTCAGTATCCCCGCAGCGCGAAGAGGGAGCGCATACGCATGGATCGCCGTGGCGTATGTCCTTCCTCAGGTCACTCTTTTCCCTCTGGCGGACTGGTTCGCTTCCTCCCGCATTCTCACGGCCTACTTCCTGCTCGCCGCAGCGGTCGAAGCCGCCATCGTCCTGGTGGCCGCGCCGCTTCCCCCGCTTCGACGAGCGGAGAGTTCGCAAGAGGAACCGAAAGAGTGGGGGAGATGGAGCGAACTCCCCTCGCTCCCCGGATTCCGGGCGGTGCTCGCCACCATGTTCCTCTTTGCCTTCGTCAACGCCTCCACACTCCAGTACCTTCCGGCCTTCCTCTCCATGAGAGGGTACTCGCCGAGCGTTTTCATCGTTCCTAACGCGATGACCGCGATCGCCCTGCGCCTCGTGGCCTTCCGAATTATGGACCGGATTGATCGCAGACGGGTGATCGGAAGCATCATCGCCGCAATGGGATTCATATTGGCCTTCCTCCCCTTCGCGCCGGGACGCGGCTGGTACGTCGCCGGGGGGTTGTTCTACGGCGTCGTCATGGGGATGTGCTTCCCCATAGTGCTCGCGTTGATGCCCGATCTCTTCCCCGAACGCCTGCGCCCGAAAGGAATCTCTCTCTGCCTTTTCGCCATCGACCTCGGCTTCATTCTCTCCCCCTTCTTCCTGGGGTACGGCGGACAGATTTTCGGCCTCGGGAGGACGCTTTCAGTCACCGGCGTGCTCGGCCTCATCGGAGGCGCCCTTCTGCACTTCGCCTGGAACGGCAAAAAGAGGGCGGGGCCCTGAGGATACTTCCTCCAAGACTCCGCCAGTTCAAGCGCTCTTTCCTGCTTTTCGCGAAACAGACGCTCCCTTACGCCTCGATTTCGACCTTCTTCATTCTCTCGCTCTGCACCCGCTCCGCGACCTCGACTGTCAACACGCCGTTCTTAAAGCTCGCCTTCGCGCTGTCCGGATCGACCTCCACCGGGAACTGAATGGAGCGTGACACCGTGCCGAAGTAGCGTTCGGAGCGGAGAACATTGTTCTGCTCCAAGGTTTTCTCGTCGGATTTCTCCGCCCGGAGTTCGAGCCTGTCCTCGTAGACGTTCAACTCCACCTTGGAAGGATCGATGCCCGGAATCTCGAACTCGGCGAAAATCTTTCCGTCCTTCCTGTAGAAGTCGCCCCTGGGAATAGCGAGCATCTTCTCCGCATCCGCAGGATACCCCACGTCGGATGAAAAATCGCCGAAAACCCGCATCATGTCACGCATCATTCTGTCGACCGAAGGGAAAACATTCAGGGGCATATTGCCGTCGTTCGGCCTGATGGCCAGAAATCTCCGTGTCATTTGCAACACCTCCGTTTGATCTTTATTGATTTTGATCTTTACTGACCTTTGACCTTATTATATACGTCAGCATTGGTCAGACAATCCTGAAATACCGTATTGAGGCGTAAATACATATAAATACCATAGGAAATGACCTTCTATCTTTTGTTTTCGCACCGAAAAAACGTATTTCTCACATTTTAAGAGAAGACCCTCCGGGAATTTCTTCGCGATGTGCGTTACAATACACTCGATGCGCGCAGCATCGCGCGCACTCTTTGCAAAGGAGCTGATCTCATGAAGGTAGCAGTCAACAAACCTCTTCCCGTGTATCCGGCCCCCGCGTTCCTCGTCGGCGTGTACGACGAAGAAGGAAAACCCGGAGGCATGATCGCCGCATGGGGCGGCGTCTGCTGTTCGGAGCCCCCCTGCATCTCCGTCGCCGTACAGAAGGCTCGGTACAGCTTCGGCGGCATCGTAGCGCGGAAGGCGTTTACCGTAAACGTTCCATCCGAGGCGCAGGCCGCCGAGGCCGACTACTTCGGCATTTTTTCGGGGCGCGACGGCGACAAGTTCGCTGCCACCGGGCTCACCCCTCGCCGCGGAGAAATCGCGGACGCGCCGCTGGTGGAGGAGTTCCCTATCTCTTTCGAGTGCGAAGTGATTCACTCGGCCGAACTTGGTTCCCACGTGCTCTTCGTCGGCAAGGTCGTCAAAACATGGGCGTTCGAGGAGCATCTCGACGAGAGAGGACAGCCCGACCCGCTGAAAGTGCGCCCCCTCGTCTTCGCGCCGCAGTTCGGAATGTACTACGGGCTGCGGGACGAACCTGTGGCGAGAGCCTTCTCCGTTGGCAGAACCATCCGGGAGGGAAAATAAAAAGAAGGGGCCGAGAACGGCCCCTTCGTTCATATTACGTTACCGCAGCCCCTGTCCTCTAAGAAACCGCCTCGCGCTCGGCGGAGAAGGCTTCGTACTCGCGCCCCTTCACGATCGTCTCCAGCGCGGCCACGGTGCGTTCCACGTCCTCGAACGTGTTGTACAGCGCCACGGGCGCCAGGCGGATCACGCGAGGAGGGCGGAAGTCGGGGATGATCCCTTTCTTCTTGAGCGCGCAGCAGATGCGCCACCCCTCCGCGTGTTCCACTGCGACGTGTCCGCCTCTCCGTTCTTGCTCGCGTGGCGTTCCCACCTCGAAGCCGAGGGGGGCCAGGCGCTCGTCGACCATGTCGATCATAAAGCCGGTCAGCGCCAGCGACTTCTCGCGCACCGCGAGGATCCCCGCCTCGGTGAAGAGTTTCAGCGCGCCGTCGAGCGACGCGGCCGAAAGGACGCACGGAGTCCCCATCTGCCAGCCTCCGGCGCATCGAGCATGCTCGAAGGTGATGGACATGTCGAACTGCCGTTCCTTCACGTAGCCGAACCACCCGGCAAGCCCCGGAGCGCGCACGAAGTGACGCCGGTTGACGAAGAGCCCCGCGGGAGCGCCCGGCCCGCCGTTCAGGTGCTTGTAGCTGCACCAGAAGGCGAAATCCGCGTCGTCGTCGTGCAGCGCGTGCGGGACCGAGCCGACCGAGTGGGCGCAGTCGAAGCCGATCACGACGCCCCGTTCGTGCGCCGCCTTCGTGAGGCGTCGGATGTCCAGAAGCTGCCCGCTCCTGTAGAGCACGCCCGGAAGCAAGGCGAGCGCAACCGTCTCGTCCATCATGCCGATAAGGTCGTCCTCGCTCAGCGTCCGCCCGTCGGCGCTCTTGGCGAGCAGCAGGTCGCGCGCCGGGTCGCCGCCTTTCATGCGGATCTGACTCTCCAGCGCGTAGAGGTCGGAGGGGAAGTTCAGCTCGTCGGCCAGGATCTTCCGCCGCTCCCCCTCGGGGGCGTAAAAGGTCGCCACCAGCGTATGCAGGTTCGACGTCGTCGATCCCGTCATGACCACCTCGTCCGGGTGCGCCCCCACAAGAGGGGCCATCGCCGCGCCGATGCGCTCTCCGTACGTGAACCAGTCGGGCGCGGCCTCCAGCCAGCCGCCGATGCCCCGCGTCCGCCACTCCTCCGCGGCGCGTTCCAGCGACTTCAGCGCGTCCACCGACGCAAGCCCTAAAGAGTTGCCGTCCATGTAAATACCGTCCTTCGGAAGGTGAAAACGGCTCCGGAACCCCTTCAGCCGGTCCGCCTCGTCCAGCGCCCGTGCCTCGCTCAACCAGTTACGTGTCATCTCTGATCCTCCTCCGTATTCTTTCCGAGATGTTCCGTCTCTCACAAATACGCTTCGACGCTCGAGATCGGGCCGATGAAGCGCAGCCGGTCGCGAATCTCCGGCCAGAACGGCTGTCCGCTGAATTCGTCGTATATGCTGCCGATGGGGCCCGGATAGACGTTGAGATTGTAGTGGACCCCACTGTGCATGAAGCCGGTGACCAGTTCCGGAAGCTCCATCAGAATGTACCGTGTGAGCTGCTCGATATCAGGCTCTTGCAGCCTCCCGATGATCGACCCGAGATTGCCGCGGGTGAGGCCGGTCAGAAAATTCCGGAATGGGGCGTTCTCTTCGAACTCCTGTTTGAAGATACGGTAGTTCGGAATGAACCACGTCTCTTCGATGATATCGCACCAGTCGAGGATTTCAACGCCGTTTTGGATTTCCTCCGGGAGCGAATCGAGCGCCGTCCGGATTCGATCGTGAATTTCGTCCGCCTTTCGGAAGGCTTTGGCCAACGCCGCCATGGGGGAGCTGCGGTCGAATATCTGGTTGTTGATGCGCTGGAGAACGTCGACGACCACGATGGCCGTCCGCTGAGCGGATCTCGGCGCCGCCCAGCGGAGGAATTCGGCGATGTACTCGGGAGTGAACGCTTTGTTCTGAATGCTGATGCCAAGATACGGATTCCACTTCCTCCCGTCGATTTCGGGAGTCGAGGTGTTGAAAAATCGCTCGATTCGCATCGGGGGCGCTCCTTTCGTTTACGAAGTTCCCGATTCCGGTGACCCCGTGTTTCGTCCGAGATCGGAATATGTGGCAAAATGAAGAGGCCGCGAAAGCGGCCCCTTCGTAATTATGCGATCCTGTGCTCCGGCTTCGGGTTTCTCCAGAGGAAGAAACCCAGCAGCAGGAGGCCGACTCCCGCCGCTTTGGAGATCTCGAGCGGGCTTAAGCAAAGAATGCCGGCAATGCAGAAGAACGCGCGCTGCCAGAGGGCGAGCGGTCGCCTCGTGAAGCCGATCATGGCGTACCCCAGGGCGAAGGTAGCGGCGACGCCTCCCGCGAGCGCGGTGATGTTGTTGAAGAACCCGGCGTTCAACAGCAGTCCCGTGTCGTAACAAAAAGCGAAGGGGACGATGAAGGCGAGAATACCGAGGCGCATTGCCGTAAAGCCCGTTTTATTGGGGGAAGACCCGGCGATGGAGCTTGCGGCGTATGCGGCAAGCGCAACCGGAGGGGTGATGTTTGAGACGATGGCGAAGTAGAAGACGAAGAGGTGTGCGGAGAGCGTCGGGAAACCGAGCTTCGCCAGGGCGGGAACGCCGAGGGCGGCGGCGAGGATGTAGGCGCCTGTCGTCGGAAGCCCCATGCCGAGGATCAGCGAGACGAACATGACAAGCAGCAACGCGACGAAGGGGGTGTCCTTGGCAAAGGCGAAAATGAACCCGACGAACTTGAAGCCGAAGCCGGTGAGACCGACCGAGCCGACGACGATACCCGCAGTGGCGCACGCGATGCACACCATGGGAATGTTCTTGGCGCCGGTGTAGATCGCGTCGATGGCGTCGATGGGGGTCATACGCTTACCGGGGTTGAGCATGGAGATCGCCCATGTGAGCCCGATGCCGATAGTTGCCGCCCACATCGGCGTGTACCCGTCGAGCAGCATGTAGACGAGGCCGATGATGGGAAGGATGAAGTAGAGCTTCTTCAGCACTTCTTTTTTGGAGGGGAGTTCATCCGGTTCCAGGCCCTGCAGGCCGTTCTTGAGTGCGCCGAGATGCACCATGAAGATGACGGCGCCGTAGTAGAGTATTGCGGGGAGTGTTGCGGCGATCATGATCTCGCTGTAGGGGCGGCCGAGGAAGGATGCCATGATGAAGGCGCCGGCTCCCATTATCGGAGGCATGATCTGCCCTCCGGCGCTGGCGACGGCCTCTACGGCTCCGGCGAAGTGCGCGGGGTAGCCGATGCGTTTCATCAGGGGGATAGTGAAAGTACCCGTTCCGTAGACGTTGGCGACTGCGGAGCCCGAGATGGAGCCGAAGAGCGCCGAGCTGACGACGGCGATCTTCGCCGGGCCGCCTGCCTGCGTGCCTGTGAAGGCTTCGGCAAGGTGCATGAAGTACTCGCCGACGCCGCTTTTTTCAAGGAAGCCGCCGAAGATGAGGAATATCATGACGAACGCTGCGGAGACACCGAGCGGTACCGAAAAAATTCCTTCGCCGGTAAGATAGATGTGCTCGATCACCTCTTCGAATGTGAAAGAGAGGCCCTTCATTATGCCGGGCATGTGGTGGCCGAAGTACATGTAGCCCGCAAAAAAGGCCGCGATGATTGTCAGCGGAACGCCGACGACGCGCCGGGTGGCTTCGAGCAGGATGACAAGCAGCAGTGTGCCCAGGACAAGCTGTGTTGTGGTCAGGGGATCCACCTGGGCGATGCGTTCAATGATGTGCGTGTAGTTGATCATGTTGTAGATGCCGGGCAGCGTCGAGATGAATGCAAGAATCCAGTCGTAGACAGGGACGTACTCCTTCGGAGCTCTGGAGGATATCGGGTAGAGAACGAAGCACATCGGGAGGACCCACGTCAGGTGGATACTCCGCTGAAGGTACGCTTCGTAGTTGCCGAAGATGGCGGTATACAGGTGAAAGAGTCCCATGGCGACTACGTACACGTAAAAGAGTTTTTGGGTGTTTCCTCGTAGTTGTCTCATTGTGTACACTCACTTCCTAGGTCGTTCTTTTCTAAATTAAAAAGCGGGCGGTGATTCGCCACCGCCCGCGCTCAGTGCGGAGATTATGAAGGAGCTACTTCTTGAGTTCCTTCCAGAACTTCACTGCGCCCGGATGCGCCTCGACGGCCGTTGGGAGCGCCATTTTGGGGTCGAGTTCCTCGACGTCCTTCACAGCCAGGGCAAGTGATTCACGATTTGCCCACAGCGCCTTGGAGAGCTCGTAGACCAGATCCTCGGGGAGGTCTTTGCGGATGACGACGCAGGTATAGTCGCCGACGGTCGGGGTGGGCTCGGTGACGCTCTTGTAGATGCCCGGTTCGATCATGAATGTCTCGGTGCCGTATGCTGCAGTAAGGGCGTCGAGCGCGCTCTGCTCGACGGGGAGGAGGATGACGTCGACCTGGTTTTCGATCTGCATGACGATGGATGCGATGCGGCCGACGGAGAAGGCGAAGATATCGAGGTGGTTGTCGGCCAGAAGGTTCGCGCCGTCGTCATAGGAGGCGAACTCGACCTTGCCTCCCCAGCTGCGGAAATCGTCCCAGCCTACGTTGTACCCTTTTTTGAAGAGGGCGCGGATTGTAACTTCGGAGGCGGTTCCCGGTTTCAGCGTGGCGAAGCGGACAGGAAGCTTCTTCGTAACGATGTCGCCGAGCGTCTTGATTCCGTGCTGTTCCGCGAAATCTTTGCGCATGATGAAGTAGGTGAACTGGGTGTATATGTTCGACATGACGACCGCGTTTTTCGCGGGGGCTTTGAAGGGATCCTCTCCCTTGCCCGCCGCGCCGACGAACGATGTTACCGAAAACCCGAGATCGCCCTTGGTATTGTCAGTATTCACCACGTTGGCAACGCCGCCGCCGGTGATGCTGGTGGTCTGGAGGACTTCCTTCGACCACATATCGGCAAGTGCGCCGCCGAGGGCGAACCAGTTGCCGCCCGGAGGTCCCGCCATGAAGCGAAGCTGATCGGGCCACCCTTCCTTTGCCGCGAAGGCCGTTCCGGAAAAGGAGACCACGAGAGCGAGGGCGAGAAGCAGAAGAACGCGTCTTTTCATTTTTTTACACACTCCTTTGATGAGATTTTGAGTAGAACTTCCCTGAGAAACAGACGGAAAAATGATATAGTCTTCGGGGCGGCATGTCAATAAAACCGTTTGAACTTTATTTCTCAAAATTTCCTTGTTTGTGAAAGGAGTTTCATTATGATTCGTACTCAGTCTGGCAATGAAGAAAAAAAGGCCGCTTTTACAGAAATATCTTTCGGAGGGAAGGTCCCTCCTCGCTGTGATATTCCTGTTGAGTATACCTGGGACCTCTCGGCGCTTCAGCCTTCCGACGAGGCATGGGAGGAGTCCTTCCGTCGCGCCGGTGAGGAGATGCAGCAGCTTGCCTCCTACAATGGAAAACTCTTTGATTCTCCCGAGACGCTTTTGGAATTTCTGCGCCTGGAGGAGAAGGCGTCCGAACGTATGGGAAAGTTGTATGCCTACGCGACGATGAAGAGCCACGAGAATACGTCCGAGGCGCTGTACCAGGGGATGGCGGACAGGGCGGGGATGCTGTACTCCTCCTTCGCCGCCGTCTGCTCTTTCTTCAACCCTGAAGTCCTTGCCGCCGGAGAGGAGAAGGTGCGCGACTTCATCGTGCGCTGCGCCGACCTTGCGCTCTACCGCCACTTCTTCGATGATCTTCTGCGCTCGAAAGAACATGTGCTATCGCCGCGCGAAGAGGAACTTCTGGCGCGTTCTTCCGAAATGGCCCGTACGGCGGAGACCGCGTTTTCGCTTTTTACGAACGCCGACATGACGTTCCCGTCGATCGTCGACGAGAAGGGGGAGGAAACCGAGCTTTCAGAGGAGCGGTACTACCTTCTGAGCCGCTCGCGGGACCGCCGCGTGCGCAAAGAGGCGTTCGAAGGGCTGCTGGGGACCTACGGGAAGTACCGGAACTCGCTCGGCGCGCTCTATTCCGGGAGCGTGAAGGGGGATATCTTCTATGCGACGGCGCGGAAGTACCAGTCTTCGCTGGATGCTTCGCTCGACGCGGATAACATCCCCTCCTCGGTCTACAACAACGTCGTCTCGACGGTGAACGCCAACCTGGATGCGATGCACGACTACATGTGTCTCAGGAAGAAGGCGCTCGCCCTGGACGAGCTGCACATGTACGACCTCAACGTACCGCTTGCCGACGAACCCGACGCGGCCATTCCTTACGGGAAGGCGGTGGAGATGGTGACCGAGGGGCTTGCCCCTCTCGGAGAGGAATATATTGAGGTACTCCGCAACGGATTCACCACCCGGTGGATTGATGTGTATGAGAACCAGGGGAAACATAAGGGCGCGTATTCATGGGGAAGCTACGGGGCTCACCCGTTCGTGCTGCTGAACTACAGCGGCACGCTCCGCGACGTCTTCACCATCGCCCACGAGATGGGGCACTCGCTGCATACGTGGCACTCGCAGGAGAGGCAGCCCCAGGTGTACGCCGACTACACGATCTTCCTCGCGGAGGTGGCCTCCACGGTAAACGAGTCGCTGCTGCTGGAATCGATGTTGGAGAAGGCCTCGCGGGAGGAGAAGATCTTTCTTCTGAACCACTACCTTGATCAGGTGCGCACCACTGTCTACAGGCAGGCGATGTTTGCGGAGTTCGAGCGGGACATGCACGCCGCTGCGGAACAGGGAGCGCCCCTGACGGCGGATTCTCTCTGCAGCGTGTGGCGGGAGCTGAACCAGCGCTACCACGGGCCCGATATGGTGGTCGACGCCGATATCGAGGTCGAGTGGGCGCGTATCCCTCATTTCTACTCCGCGTTCTACGTCTACAAGTACGTAACCGGCTTTACCGCTGCGGCGATGCTCACGCGACAACTCCGGAAGGGAAGCGCCGAGGAGCGCGAGCGCTATCTGCGTTTCCTTTCGAGAGGGAGTTCCGCCTATTCTCTGGATATTTTGAAGGAGGCAGGGGTGGATATGACCACCTCCACGCCGCTTGAGGAGACCGTGACGAACTTCAGGGAAAAGACAAAGCAGCTCGCCGGGCTTCTGGGAATCGTCTGAGAACTATAAAAGGGGCTCCGAAGGAGCCCCTTTTGCATAGAGTGGCGTTCTTCAGTGCAGCAGTTCGCGGCAGGTTGTTTCCAGGCGTTTTGCCATCTCCCAGCCTGGGTAGGAGAGGCCTTTCGAGGATGAGTAGACACACTGGATCTCCCACGACATGTCGTCCATCCCTTCGAGCATGACGGGTGCGAGGCGGCCTGAAGCAATGCTTCCCTGCACCGAGAGAGAGCTGGTGATGAGGACCCCGACACCGGCCTCGGCCAGATTCTTCGCCAGCTCTATTTCGTCGGTTTCAACCTGTTCGCCGAAGACAATTCTGTTGCGGAGCAGAAATTCGTCCACGTAGGTAGCAAGAGGGCAGTCGCCCGCAAAGCGGATCAGGGTGCGGCGCTCCGCGTCGGTGAACGACGCTTGACCGCTCGAAGCCCAGGGGTGTCCTTGGGGGGCGGCCAGAACGAGCCTGTCCTCGCCGAGAGAACGGTATGTGAGCGCCGGATCCCTTGAAAAAGGGAAGCTCTTTCCGAGGATGACCATCTCGACGTTTCCCCGTTTCAGATCCCGCAGAATCTCGGTGGTATTCCCCGAGGTGACGGAGATCGAGACGGCAGGGAAGTTTTCCCGGAAGCCGACGAGCGCTTTCGGAAGAATATAGAAGCCTGCGAACGGCGAAACGCCTATTTCCAGCCGCCCTGAACGGAGGGCGCGCATATCGCGGAACCGGGCGGGAATCTCGTCCGCCTGACGGAGGAGGTCCGAGGCGAGCACGTGGAGCGCGCGTCCTTCGGGGGTCAGCGAAACGGAGCGTCCCTTTCGTTCGAAGAGGCGGACGTCGTAGCTTTTTTCGAGCGCGGCGACCTGCTGGCTTACGGAGGGCTGCGACAGGAAGAGCTTCTCCGCAGCCTGGCGGAAGGAGCCCTCTTCCACGATTGTGCAGAATATCCTCAGCTGGTGAAGATTCATCCGTTGCCTCCTTGATATAGGTTTTCCTGAAGTATTATATCATTTTTTCCTTCTTGCAAATAATACTATCTGGTGTATCTTGGTAGCAAGAGAAGGTAGAGAGCGTACACGGAGAGCAAGGGGGCGATGGCATGGATGAGTTCGGTGTTCGGAACCTGCGGCAGGCTGTTGCTTCCGTAGGACGGGACGATCTGATTCAGCTTTGCCAGGAGCTCCTTCGCAGACCCGGCGTGTCGGGCCGTGAGGGCGACGTCGCCCGTTTCGTCGCCGAGAGCATGCGTTCCCTCGGGTTTGACTCCGTCGTGATCGATTCATACGGCAACGTCGTGGGAGAGATCATATTCTCCGCGGAGGGGCCGAGGCTTCTCCTCACGGCGCAGATGGACCATGTGGATGCGGGAGATGTCGCCGAGTGGTCCAAGTACCCCTTCGGCGCGTTCATCGAGGAGAATCGCATTTATGGAAGAGCCGCCTCCGACCAGAAGGGCGCGCTTGCCTCGATGATGCTTGCCGCGTCTCTGCTGAAACGAGATCGGAGCGGCGTGCTGCGGGGCAGGCTCTTTGTCGCCGGAGCGGTGCACCAGGAGACGTTTGAACGGGTCGCTTCGAAGGCTATTGGAGATTTTGCCGACCCGGACTGCGTGATCGTCGGCGAGGCCTCCGGCCTCTTGCTCGAACGGGGGCAGAGGGGGAGGGCGGAAATACGCGTCGATATCTATGGCAGAATGGCCCACTCGTCGCATCCCGAGTTCGGGGTGAACGCGGCGGACGTTATGGTCGAGTTTCTTTCCTTTCTCAAGAGCCGTTTCACCCCGCCGCGCGACGAATTCCTCGGCGAGGGAATTCTTGTCCTCACCAATCTTTTTTCCTCACCGTCATACAACAGAGAGAGTTCTCAACGGGAGGCCCGTCCCGACAGCAGCGCGATTCCCGAGCGATGCACAGCTGTTTTCGACAGGCGGCTGCTGCTCGGGGAGACGCTGGAGGGCGTCGTCAGGCAGTTCGAGGAGATCGTGGACGGGGCTGTTCGTGTTCTTCCGGAGCTCCGGGCGAAGGTCTCCTACCCTGTGATGGAGGATCGCTGTTATACGGGGGCCCCCATCAGGGGGAGCCATTACGCCCCTGCGTGGACGATCCCCTCGGACGCGCCTTTTTTGCGCGTGCTTTCGGCCGCGCTGGAGGAAGCGGGGCTCTGTCCGGATGTGTCGGCGCGTCCTGGCTTCGGGACCAACGGCTGCCATTACGCAGCCGAGCGGTTGCTTCCGACCGTGGTGTACGGACCCTCCCGGCGCGAGTTGGTGCACACAGTAGATGAGTATATAGAAATAGACGCGCTTGTCGATTCGTGCAGAGGGTACTTTGCTATGGCGGAACGCCTCTTGGCGTCCCGGACTCTCTGCGGGCAAGGAAAGAAACGCGTTTCCGTGAAGGAAGAAAAAAGGAGGAAAGTACATGGCGCAGCCAGTTGAGTTGAAATGTGTTCTGTGCGGAGCTTCGTATGCTCCGGGAGAAGTGGAGTACACCTGCCCGGTCTGCGGACTCGACGGCACGCTCGACGTTCTGTACGATTATGAATCGGCGGCTCGTACGATGACGAAGGGGGCGCTTGCAGGACGCGAGCGTTCTCTGTGGCGTTACGAAGAAATTTTGCCGATCGTGGACAAGGGGAGCATTCCCCATCTTGCGGTTGGTTGGACTCCGCTGTACGAATGTCCTGCGGTCGCCGAGGAGTACGGCGTGAGGGAGTTTATGGTGAAGGACGACGGGCGGAATCCGACGGGGTCGCTCAAAGACCGCGCCAGCGCTGTGGGCGTTGCCCGCGCGATCGACATCAACCAGAGGACGATCGCCTGTGCTTCCACAGGCAACGCCGCCAGTTCACTCTCGGGGTTCGCGGCGGTGGGGGGGCTTCGCAGCTTCATCTTCGTTCCTGAGAAGGCGCCTGTCGCCAAGGTGACACAGCTTCTGGTCTACGGCGCCACGGTTGTCCTGGTGAAGGGCGACTACGCGGACGTCTTCAACCTGGCGACGGCGGCTATCAACAAGTACGGATGGTACAACCGGAACTGCGCGATCAATCCGTACCTGGTGGAAGGGAAGAAGACCTGCTCTCTCGAAATAGCTGAGCAGACGGGCTGGGATCTCCCGGACAGGGTGTTCATCTCTGTGGGCGACGGCTGCTGCATCGGCGGATTGTACAAGGGGTTCAGCGATCTGCTTCGCATGGGACTGATCTCGCGGATGCCGAAGATCGTCGGCGTTCAGGCGCAGGGCGCGAAGCCGATCTACGATGCGTTCAAAAGCAAGGCGGAGCGCGTGGCATTCGGGCCTGCGGATACAGTAGCGGACAGCATATCTGTCGGCGCGCCGCGGAACTGGGCCAAGGCGCTTCGGGCGGTACGAGAGTCCGAGGGCGACATGGTGGCGGTCTCCGACGAGGAGATCCTGTCAGCGATTCCCGAGCTTGCCCGGAAGACCGGCGTTTTTGGGGAACCGGCAGGAGCCGCCGCGTTCGCCGGGTTCAGGAAGATGGCCAAAGAAGGGCTTCTCGGACGCGGCGAACGGATTGCCGTAGTCGTGACCGGGAACGGTCTGAAGGATATAGAGAGCGCGCGGAAGTCGGTGGGGGCGCCGATGCTTGTCGAGCCGACCATCGAAGACTTTTCCGGACAACTTGAAAGGAGTGGGTTTCCATGTTAGAGAAGGGGCAGGAGTTTCTTCGGGACGCTGATCCTGAGATTTTTGCGGCAATTGGCGAGGAGCTGGCCCGCCAGCGGAACGGTATCGAACTGATCGCGTCGGAGAACTTCGTCTCCCGCGCGGTGCTTTCCGCCATGGGCTCGGTAATGACGAACAAGTACGCCGAAGGGTACCCGCACGCCAGGTACTACGGCGGCTGCCACGTCGTCGACAAGGCTGAGGACTTGGCGCGCGACCGGGCAAAAGAGCTCTTCGGGTGCGATCACGTCAACGTACAGCCGCACTCCGGATCGCAGGCGAATATGGCGGTCTACTTCTCCGTGCTGCAGCCGGGAGATACTATTCTTGCCATGAACCTCGCGCACGGCGGCCATCTTACCCACGGATCGCCGGTGAACTTCTCCGGAAAGCTGTATAACATCATTCCGTACGGCGTCGATAAGACGACCGAGCGGATCGACTTCGCCGAGGTCGAGCGCCTCGCCGTCGAGCACAAACCCAAGATGATCGTCTGCGGCGCTTCGGCCTACCCCCGCGAGATCGACGCGGAGCATTTCCGCGCTATCGCGGACAAGGTCGGCGCGCTGCTTTTCTTCGACATCGCCCATATCGCCGGATTGATCGCCGCCGGATGCCACAAGGATCCGGTTCCCTTCTGCCACTTCCTTACCTCGACGACGCACAAGACGCTCCGCGGACCTCGCGGCGGCATGATCATGACCACCGCGGAGTACGCGAAGGCCATCGACAAGAACATCTTCCCCGGCATGCAGGGCGGTCCTCTGATGCACGTGATCGCCGCCAAGGCCGTGGCGTTCCGCGAAGCGCTCAAGCCGTCCTTCAAGGAGTATCAGAAGAAGGTTGTGGCGAACGCGAAAGCGCTCGCGGAAGAGTTCCTCTCCCTCGATTATCATCTGGTCTCCGGCGGTACGGATAACCACCTGATTCTGGTGAACCTGATGACAAAGGGCGTCACCGGAAAGGCTGCGGAAGCCGCGCTGGATAAGGCTGGAATGACGGTAAACAAGAATGCTGTGCCTTTTGATACCCAGAGCCCCTTCATCACCAGCGGCATCCGGGTCGGCACGCCCGCGGCCACGACTCGCGGCTTCGGCGTCGACGACATGAAGCAGATTGCCCGCTGGATCGACCGCGCTGTGCGGAACGTCGAAAATGAATCCGAGCTTGCGACGATCAAGGCCGAGGTTCTGGAGAGCTGCAACAAGCACCCCCTGTACCCGGGGTTGGAATAAGGAGTAAGGAGGAGCGATATGTCGTATTCGATCGATCTGACCGTTCATAAAGAAGGCCTGAAGAACGCCGTAGAGGTGGCGAAGAAGCGCAACATCGTCATTCCTACATTCAAGCAGATGAAGGATCCGGAGCATCACACCCCGGCCGCAATCAAGGAAAAACTGAAGAAGACCGGACTCTGGGACGTAGACTCTGCGAACCTTTTCCGCATCACTTGGAAGAATCAGCCGACGAAAACAGGCGGTCTTTTCGGAAAAGTGAACTACATCGAGCTTCCTAAGGAGCTTACCGGCGTAGATGCTCGTATCATCGCCATTGTCGGCAAGTGGTTCCCGACTGGGGCGCACAAGGTCGGGGCAAGCTTTGGCTGCCTCGCACCGCGTCTTGTCACCGGGCAGTTCGACCCGATTCATCAGAAGGCCGTCTGGCCCTCCACGGGGAATTACTGCCGCGGCGGCGCCTACAACGCGCAACTGCTGGGGTGCGAATCCATCGCCATACTTCCCCAGGGGATGAGCCGGGAGCGTTTCGACTGGCTTGAGACCGTTGCGGGCGAGATCATCGCTACTCCGGGGACGGAGAGCAACGTCAAGGAGATCTACGACAAGGTCTGGGAGCTCCGCCGTACGCGGGATAACATCGTCGTCTTCAACCAGTTCGACGAGATGGGGAACCACCTCTGGCATTACGAAGTCACCGGGCATGCCATGGAGGAGGTCCTCCGCGAGGTCCTGGGCGCGGACGGCCGCTACGCGGGCGTGGTGGTGACCTCCGGTTCGGCGGGAACGACCGCCTGCGGCGATTACCTCAAGGAAGTCTTCCCGAACAGCAAGGTCGGCGTCGGCGAGGCGCTGCAGTGCCCCACGCTGTTGGAGAACGGCTTCGGAGCCCACAGGATCGAGGGCATCGGCGACAAGCACGTCCCCTGGGTGCACAACGTGAAGAACACCGACTTGGTTATGGCCATCGACGACGACGACAGCATGGGCTTCATCCGTCTGTGCAACGAACCTGCCGGTCGCAAGTACCTGCGTTCGCTCGGACTGAAGGACGACTTCATCGACCAGCTCCCGCTGATGGGCATCTCCGGCGCGGCGAACGTGCTGATGGCGGTCAAGATGGCGAAGTACTACGAACTGACGTCGAAGGACGTCATCCTGACGGTCTTCACCGACTCGATGGAGATGTACGGTTCTCGTCTGAAGGAGATGGAGGAGGAGTTCGGCGCCTATTCCGAGATGAACGCGGCGGCGGACCATGCGCGCCACGTGCTCGGCGTGCGGACGGACGGTCTTCTGGATCTGACGTATCAAGACAGGAAACGTGTGCATAACCTGAAGTACTACACATGGGTAGAGCAGCAGGGAAAGACCTCCGAGGAACTGAACGCGCAGTGGTACGACGCGGAGGAGTACTGGGGAGCTATTCACGCGATGGCGGACAAGATCGACGAAAAAATCGAAGAATTCAACAAGATGACCGGATTGCTGTAACGAGCATGTCCGCCCCAAGAACTACTTAGGGGAGGTGATGCCGCTTCAAAGAGAAGGAGAGTCCCGCGGCCGAAAACGTTCTGAGAAAGGTCGCCGGATGCGCAGCGTCCTTCCGTTTCCCGGAAGGGAATGGAGGACGGAGTTCAGAGAGTTCCCGTTGTTTCTACGGGAGTCGTTGACTGAGAAGGAGGAGACAAAATGAAGAAATTTGCATTGATGTTCCTTGTAGCGTGCCTTGTGCTGACATCCGCGGCGGCGTTCGCCGAGACCAAGACGATCAAGCTGGCCCATCTGAACCCCCAGCAGCCGTTCGAGGTGGCGACGGCGGCGATGACCGCCGTATTTAAGAGCATGGTCGAGGCAGAGAGCAACGGCGCTCTTAAGGTCGACATCTTTCCTGCAGGGCAGCTCGGCAACGAACGCGAGACGATGGAGCAGGTGAAGCTCGGCGTTGTCCAGACCTACATCGCCTCGGCGGGCGGCATGGCCGCGTTCTACCCCCTTTACAGCATCGTCGACATCCCCTTCGCCATTCCCAACTATGACATCGCATGGAAGGTATATGACGGTCCCTTCGGTCAGCACCTCGCGAAAGAGATAGAGGCGAAGGCTGGATTCAAAGTTCTCGGCTACGGCGAGGCGGGCGGCTTCTTCCAGCTCTCGAACAACACAAGGGCGATCAAGACTGTGGCGGATATGAAGGGCCTCAAGATGCGGACAATGACGCTTCCTTCCCACCAGAACCTCATGAAGGCCTACGGCGCCGCGGCTACCCCCGTTGCGTGGGCTGAAGTGTACACCGCGCTGCAGACGGGCGTCGTCGACGGACAGCACAACCCCATTCCCATCGTGCTCACCGGAAAGCTCTTTGAAGTTCAGAAGTACCTCACCATCACCAACCACCTCTACAGCAGCTACTGCTGGGTGATGAACAAGGACTTCTACGAAAAGCTGGATGAGAAGGAACGGGGCATCGTCGATGCGGCTGCTCGCACCGCGATCATCGCCGGACGCGGCCTGAACCGGATCATCGAGTCCTCCGAGAAGGGGCTTCCCGCACTCATCGAGGCCGGGATGGAGATCAACACTCCCACTCCCGAGGCGCTGCAGGAGTTCCGGGAGGTAGGTCTTGCTTCTTCGATGGAGTTTATCAAGGAGACTTATAAGGATGAAGGCGTCGCGCTCGCACAGATGTACCTCGACGCCATCGAACAGGCAGTAAAGGAGGGGAAATAGGGCGCAAGCCCTATTCTCCCTCCCCGAGTTTTATGGACGGGAAGAGTACGAAAACGCCAGAGGAGAGAGGCCTCTTTCTCATTGCCCGTAAAGTGGGCGACGGGCTGGAGCGCGCGGTGGAGATCCCGGTCTTTCTCCTCTCCATAGTAATGACCGTCACCGTCCTCGCGGGGGTCTTCTTCCGGTATATTGTCCGGGCGCCGCTGGGTTGGTCCGAGGAGCTTTCGCGGTACTTGATGATCTGGATGGCGCTGCTCTCCGTAGCCCTCTGTATCTGGCGCCATGAGCACGTCGGCGTCACGATGTTCATCAAGAAGCTTCCGCGTCTGCTCGCGAAAATTATGGTCTTCGTATCGAACGGGTTGATTCTCTACTTCCTCTATGTCCTGGCCAGATACGGCTTCCGGATGGCCGAGGGAGGAAAATCTCAGGTTTCAACGGCGCTGCACACGACGATGGAGTGGTGGCTCATGGCCGTGCCGGTGAGCGCGGTGCTCTGCATCATTATGCTCGTCTGCAAGATGATCCTCGATATCCGTCGAAAGAATCTCGATGAGATCCTGATGTCGGAGGATATCATCGATACAGTAAAGCGGGAGGAAGGCCTCGATTTCGGGGATGTTCCCCTTAAGGAGGAACGATCGTCATGACCGGATTCATCTCGATCTGTTTTTTGATTCTCATCGTGGTGGGGATGCCTATCGGTTTTGTGCTGGGGTCCACTGGTCTGGCGGCTATGCTCAGGATGGATATGACCTCCATCCTTCAGATTGTTCCTCAGCGTTACTTCGCGGGGGTGGACATGTTCACCCTTATGGCGATGCCGTTTTTCATTCTGGCAGGAGAGATCATGAACAAGAGCGGTATCACGGGCCGCCTTGTCAAGTTCGCAAATGTGCTTGTCGGCCATCTTCAAGGAGGACTGGCGCACGCCAACATCCTGGCGTCCGTCTTTTTCGCCGGGATCACAGGGGCGGCGGTGAGCGATACCGCCGCCATCGGCTCGATGCTCATCCCGGCGATGGTAGAGGAAGGGTACGATAAGGACTTCTCCGCGGCGGTCACTGCGTCGTCGTCCATCATCGGTCCCACCATTCCGCCGTCGAACATCATGGTCATTTACGGAGCCTTCATGCAGGTGTCCATTGCCGGACTCTTCCTCGCGGGCGTCGTTCCCGGCCTTTTGGTCGCCGCGGCCCTTATGGTTCTCACGGCGAGGATTTCAAAAAAGCGCGGGTATCCTGTGGGAGAGCGCCGGGCGACATTCAAAGAGATGGCGGTAGCTTTCAAAGAAGCGTTCGTGGCGCTGCTGATGCCTGCCATCATCCTGGGGGGTATTCTCTCAGGCATCTTCACGCCGACCGAGGCGGCTTCCGTCGCTGTCGCCTATGCGATGTTCATCGGGTTCTTCGTCTACCGGAACCTGACGCTGAAGGACATGTGGCCGATCTTCATGAAGATGGCGCGCACCACCGGCGTGGTCTTTCTTGTCATCGCCGCCGCCTCGATTCTCGGCTGGGTGCTCACCATCGAGCAGATTCCGGAGAAGGTGGCTACCCTCATGCTCAGCGTGAGCACGAACAAATGGGTGGTCATGGGAATGATCCTGCTACTCCTCCTCTTCATCGGCATGTTCATGGACATCGCGGCGGCGCTCATCATCCTCGGCCCGATCCTGCACCCTCTCGCGGTGAAGATCGGTTTCCATCCGCTGCACTTCGGCATCATCATGGTGCTCGCGCTCAACATCGCGCTGATGACGCCTCCCGTAGGCGCGTGTCTCTTCGTCGCCTGCGGCATTAGTAAACTGACGATCGAACAGTTAAGCAAGGAGATCTTTCCCTTTATCCTCGTCGTGGTGGCGGTGCTGCTTCTGATCACCTTCGTACCGGAGATCCCGCTCTTCCTGCCGAGGTTGATGGGAATGGTTCACTGAGTTATTAAGAATATCGCATGAAAGAAGGTATTCCATGATTCCCTTCGAGAAGGTTTTGAGCAAGGCGGAAGAGTACAAGCCGAAGATGTCCCGCTTCCTTCGGGACATGATCGCTCTTCCCAGCGAGAGCTGCGGGGAGAAGGAAGTGATCCATCGCATCAAGG
>JAHDKR010000160.1 GCA_018436785.1 Synergistaceae bacterium
GATCGCGCCGAGCATGGAGCGTCGCCTCTTCCGACCAGGAGGCTTTTCCCCCGACGACGAAGTGTTCCCGCAAACGCCGGCGATACCTTTTTTCCCGTTTCCAGCATCGGTAATCCCGACCTGTTCTTCATCATATGTGGATTTATCTTAGCGTAACGGAGAGCGTCGTTGTCCTCGATTCAATATATACGTTCAAGTCTTATTGTCAAGTTTTTTGTCCAGTCGCTGTTTTCAGGCGCGCTCTTCCCAGTTACGGCGTGTACGGCGGTACTCCGCCTTTCTTTGCCGCCTTCTCATTCGATCATCAGAAAAAGGAGAGTGTCTGGACGCCGGTATCGGGAATCCCTCTTGAGATGTAACGCAAAAAACAATACAATTCGTTCGGGATGTGAGCGGTATGGTGAATGCGACCGTAAATATCAGATTGGAGGCCGAGGATAAGAAGGAGGCCGAGAAGATCTTTGCAACACTAGGCTTGACGACGAGTGAGGCGATTCGTCTTTTCTACAGGCAGACGATTCTGCGCCGGGGGCTTCCTTTTTCAGTCGATATTCCGAACGACGTCACCGTCGCGGCTATGGAGGCGGCACGTCGCGGCGAGCTGGAAGCGAGCGGTTTCGAAGAGCTGGGAAGCAGGATTTCTTCAAATGAAAGGCGGGGAAGAGTATGATCATCGGCACGCTGGCTGCTTGCGAACGGTATTATGTGTTGGGGGCGCGCTTCCGGAAGGCGCTCGAATTTCTGAAGGAGCACGACGTGGCGGCGATGGAGCCGGGGCGCTACGACATCGAGGGAGACGACGTCTTCGCCCTCGTGCAGGAGTACGTCACGAAGACCATCGACGGCTGCACGCTGGAGGCACATCGGGTGTACGCCGACGTGAACTACGTCGCCGAGGGGTTCGAGTATCTGGGGTACGCGCCGCTTGAACGCGCCGGTGCGCCTGCCGTCGAGTACGACCCGGCGACGGAGGCGGCATTCTTCGAGAAGGAGTGCGACTTCATCCTTCTGCGGAAGGGCGACATCGCCATCGTCTTCCCCGAGGACGCCCACATGCCGCAGAAGCGCGCCCTCGTCCCGGCGACGGTCCGCAAGGTCTGCATCAAGGTACGGGTCGGCTGAAAGGAACGGAGAGCGAAAAGAACGGAGAGCGAAAAGAACAGTATCACGAGCATTGCTGACAAATGTTTTTTACACGTGTTATACTCTGCTCTGAAAGGGTGGCCGGGGATGAAACAGCCGGAGATCGATCGCAATAAAATCTACTCCTCGTCGGAAATCATCAAGATCCTCGAAGCTGACGGATGGCAGTTGCACGGAGCGGAGGGGAGTCATTATCAGTTCAAACATCCCGCAAAAAAGGGCAAGGTAACCGTAAAGCACCCCGATAAAAGTGTCCCCGGTCCTACTGCGAAGTCGATTTGGAAGCAAGCGGGGCTCCTTCAGCCGCCTTCTTCCCGAAAGGAGACGGAGTCATGAACACGCCCGACAGATACCGCTACCCCGCCGTTCTGGGGTATGATGCTTCAACGAATCAGTATTATCTCCTCTGGCCCGACCTTCCCGGCTGTACCACTACCGGAGCAACCGAGGACGAAGCGCTGGAGCACGCGAGAGAAGCCATGTCGCTGCACCTTTGGGGCATGGAGGTCGACGGAGATGAAATCCCGGCTCCCACCCCCTTGCATCGGCTCGACCTGGGCGAATACGTGGAGGAGGGCGAAAAGATCGTCGCCGTGCTGGTCGAAGTCTGGATGCCGTCCTTCCGTGAGAGGATGGAGACGAAGGCCGTGAACAGAACGGTCACTCTGCCCGGGTGGCTGGACAGTCAGGCCAAGCGCGCCGCCTTGAACTATTCGCAGATCCTTCAGGACGGCATCATGGAGCGCCTGAAGATCAGCAGGGTGGTCGTAAAACACAAAAAGAGCAGAGTGAAGACGTTGGTGTGAGAAGCGGAGAAGGAGAAAAGAACGGAGGCATGCGCAATGACGATCTTCCAAAGAGTGGACCGACTGAAAGCGGCGATCGACGGGGCGCGTCCGTTCGAGGGAGCGATGCTCGACGAGATACGGAGGTACTACCGCATCGGCCTGACCTGGTCGAGCAACGCCATCGAAGGGAACACCCTCACGGAGAGCGAAACCAAGGTGTTGCTGGAGGACGGGCTCACTGCGGGGGGGAAGCCTCTTCGTGACTCGTTCGAGGCCATCGGCCACGCGGAGGCGTACGACTTCATGTTCTCTCTGCTTCAAAGCGCGAGCATCTCGGAAGAGGACGCGCGGACCATGCACCGGATGTTCTACCGCAACATCGACGAATCCGCGGCCGGGAGCTACCGAAGCCGGGCCGTCCTGATCACGGGGTCGAGCTATCCGGTGACGGAACCGGGCCGAATTCCCTCGGAGATGGCA
>JAHDKR010000155.1 GCA_018436785.1 Synergistaceae bacterium
CGCGAGGAGTACCAGCGGAAACGCCGTGAAGAAGCAGAAGGTGATGGTCACGAAGATCTTCTTCCGCCCCCTGTCGGCCAGCCAGGCCACGGGGATGTAGATCAGCAGGGCGACGACCATCTCGACCGCCGTGAGCAGTCCGAACTGGAAGGCCGTCACGGGAGAGGCTATCGTCTTCATCGCCCAGACAACGACGAACGCGTAGGGAATCTGCTCGCAGAAGCGGACCAGAATATCGGAGACAAGCAGATTCTTCAGCTCGGGACTCATCTTCCGGAATATCTTCAGCGGGTTCCCCTCGGGCCGCTCGACAACATCCTGATGCGCGTCGTCGATGAGTCGCTGCTGGAGCAGAAGCGCGAGCAGCGCGAAGAAAAACGCGCCTCCGAAGGCGATTCTGACGCCGAGCGACTCCCCGAACAGGCCGATCATCGCGCCGCCTACAATCGGGCCGAGCGCCATCGGAATCCGCCGTACGAGGGAGTGGACGGAGACTCCCATGGTGCGCTTGTTCTTGGGCAGCGCCGAGGCAATGAGCTTCATCGTCGCCGGGAGGGAGATTGCCGTCCACGAAAGGAACAGAAAAGAGGCCCCTATGACCGCCTCCCAGCGCGGGATGAAGATCACCACGGCAAACCCCGTCATCGCAAGAATGTTGAAGAAGAGCAGCGCTCGCTTCGTGCCGAAACGGTCGGCGATATACCCTCCGGGGAAGGAGTAGAGCGCCGAGAGGAGATTGTCCAGCCCGTTCAGCATGCCGATGGAGAGCGCGCCTCCCCCGAGCGTGAGAAGGTAGATCGGGAGGAAACGCTCCGCCATCCGCTCTCCCAGGCCCACGAGGATCACCATGGAGAGCATGCCGACGATGCTTTTTTTCAGGCCGAAGAAGTCGGCGAAGCCCTTCCCCGGTTTCATGGTCATTTGCGTCCCGACTTTCCCGATGCCAGCAGATCGCCCAGCGTCACGCCGGTGGGGCGCTCCGAGTCCTTGATCGTCCGGAGGGCCGCCGTGATCGTCGTGCGGATCTGCTCGGGAGAGTAGGAGGGGGGGAAGTAGAGCGCCGCAGAGTCGTCGTGCCCGCCCCCCCGGATCTTCTTGCCGTCGCGGAGCATCCCGACCACCTTGCCCGCCGTCTCGCTCCGGCTGCGCATCGACACGGCCCACTCGCCGGAGTAGCGCTTCGCCGCCACCGCGACAAGCAGCGGCGGGTTCGCCATCCGGTCGAGCACCAGGCCCCCGAAGTCGGAGACGTCGCCGAACTCGAGGATTCCCGGCTCGACGAAGGCGAGATCGTCTTTGCTCTTGCCGATCTTCTCCACCGCGAGGGCGAAGCGCTTCTCCTGCTTCTCGACGAAGTCCACGGCGGCTGCCCGCTCGTGCGGAAGGAGGACGGCCTCGGGGTTCGCAGCCAGCCGCGCGAAGAGGCTCTGCGGGCCGCAGAGGGTGATGAGCGCCTGCCAGAGACGGCTGTCCGGATTCTCGTTGATCCAGAGGTCCCGGTCGTTCGCCAGCTCCACGAGAGGAGCGAGACGCTCCATTCCGGGCGCGCCCGTCCCGACGAGCCAGCGGTAGTAGACCTTCGCCGCGCAATAATTCGTGTCCACGACGGCCCACGGGCGGTTGCCGTAGCGCGCGGCCGTGGTGTCGTGATGGTCGAAGAGAAACGGAGCGTCGTCGGCAATATACTGTTTGTCCAGTTTTTCTATTGTCTTCTCGTTCTGGCAGAAAAGATCGATGACGACGAACTCCTGCCCGGCCTCGATACTTTCGAGGATGAGCGCATCCACCGTGCCGTACCCGGCCAGCGAGACCTTCAGCGGCCGCGTCGGCTGCCAGCGATGCCAGGCGACGGCGGCGGCGGCGATGCCGTCGAGGTCGGTGTGGCTGATGATGTGAAGCAGCGAGTGATCCATTTGGTATTCTCCTTTTTTGGCGGAACAGGGTGTCGTCCTGCGAGAGTGTTGAGAAAATGACTCCGCACTGTATTCTACCCTTTCCGTCCGCTCTTTGAAACTGTCGGGCAACTGAATTTCCGGACGGACGGCGGCGTCTCTTTTTCCCGCCCCGGTTCACCTGGAGAAACAGTAATTCGTAGATTCACAGGCATCCACACCCTTTATCCACAACGGTGGAAAGTTTGTGGATAAAGAGCTCATTTTGCTTCCTGCAAGCGCAGAGGAGTTTGTGGACAGACCGCGAATTTTGTAACAACTTCTTTACATCCGTCCACATCCGCCATTCTCCCTATCCACAAAACGAAACTCATTTTGTGGATATGTGGATAACTTTTGTGGACAACGTATCTCTTTCCAAGGCGACAATGGATTGAAAGGGCGGCTTTTTCCCGTTTCAGGCGCGAATGTGCAGCTTATCCACAGTCTCTGTGATAATATGGTGCCATTCTCAGCATGAGGTGAAGTATTGTGGACAACGATTTACAGCATCTGTGGGATCATATTCTCGACGAAGCCGGTTCGCAACTCCCCGCGGGGGCGACGGAAACGTGGCTCAGAACCTGCGCTCCCACCGAGTTTACGGACGGCGTGCTCGTCCTCGACGTCCCCAATGTCTTCGTAAAGGAGCAGATATCCTCCCGGTTTCTGAAGGAGCTTATCCACATCTTTACGGAGACGGGCGGGGGACGGTCGATCGAACTCAGGGTGGGCGCCGAAACCCGGAAGGAAGAACGGGAACGGGCTGAACGCGCTGTCTCCGCCGGAAATTTGGAGTCCCGCAGCGGTTTGAACCCGGGGTACCTCTTCAACTCGTTCGTCGTGGGGAAGTCGAACCGGCTCGCGCACGCCGCAAGCCTCGCCGTGGCCGAAACGCCGGGAGAGGCCTACAATCCGCTCTTCATCTGGGGGGGCGTCGGACTGGGGAAGACGCATCTCATGCACGCGATCGGGCACTACGTGCTCGACCGGAACTCGAACTCGCGCGTGACGTACGTCAGCTCGGAGAAGTTCATCAACGAGTTCATCCAGTCGATCAAGAACAACAAGACGCAGGAGTTCAAGTCGAAGTACCGGAGCGTGGACATTCTGCTCATCGACGACATCCAGTTCCTCGGGAACAAGGGAAGCAGCCAGGAGGAGTTTTTCCACACGTTCAACCAGCTCCACACATCGAAGAAGCAGATCATCATCTGCTCCGACCGGCCTCCGAAAGAGATCCAGAGCATCGAGGACCGTCTTGTGAGCCGTTTCGAATGGGGGCTGGTGACCGACATCCAGTCGCCCGACCTGGAGACGCGCATCGCGATCCTCCAGAAGAAGGCGCAGCTCCGCCGCTACAACATCCCGGACGACGTGATCAACTTCCTCGCGATCAACATCCCGAGCAACATCCGCGAGCTCGAGGGCGCGCTCAACCGCGTCGTGGCCTGCGCAGAACTCGCCGCCGAGCCCATCAACGAGGAGAACACGCGGGAGTGGCTGAAGGACGTCATCAGAAAAGACCTGCGCGGCCCTGTGAGCATCGACTCCATTCAGAATACCGTCGCCGATTTCTTCAGCATGTCGGTGGACGAACTGCTCAGCTCGAAGAGGACGTCCGATCTCGCGATGGCCCGCCAGATCGCGATGTACCTCTGCCGGAAGATCACGGAGTCGAGCCTGCAGCAGATAGGCATGGCGTTCAAGAAGAAGGACCACACGACGGTGCTCCACGCGCACAGAAAGATAGCGCAGATGATCAAAGAGCAGCCGCGGATCAAACAGATTGTGGATACAATAGAGGGCAAGCTGTGAAACTCGGGGTCGATATGTGGATAACTCTCGCAGAATGAAGAAATGTACGGAATGTCCTGTGGACAATGTGGATAATTTCTGAATGAATCGCCCAGGTCTGTCCACAGTGAAGTCGTTCGTCTTCCAAAGGTCCGGGGACGGTTATCCACAATTCGCACACCCCTTATTACCATTACTGCTACTAAAAGATAAAGAACAATAAAAGATGAGACCCGGGAGGGAAAGGTATGAGACTGCAAATCAGCAAGGGAGAATTCATGAAAAACTGGCAGATCGCCGAAAGGAGCACAAGCTCTAAAAGTACGATCAATTCCCTCACAGGAGTTTTACTGCGGACTGCCGACGCGGACAACAGCGTACTTATGGAGGCTACGGATCTGAAGACCTCGATCAAGTGCATCTCGCAGGGCGTTCTCGTCGAAGAGGAGGGAGAAGCCGTTCTTCCGGTCAAACTTGTCGGCGAGCTCTTCAAGAAAGCGCCGACGAACGTCTTCACCGTCTCCATCACCGACGGCAAGGGGATCATCATCGCGGGGCGGAACAAGTACAAGTTCACCACGTACTCTCCCCGTGAGTTTCCCAAGCTTCCGGTCTCCGAAAGCGCGGCCTTTTTCTGTACGGCGACGGCGTCGGAGCTGCTTCGCGCGGTCTCCGAGGGAACCGTTGCCTGCACCACGGGCGAGGAGTTTCCGAAGTACCTTGGAACGGCTTTTTTCCAGCTTCGAGACGGAGAAATGCGCGTCGTCGCCACGGACGGCAGACGTCTCTCCCTGTCAAAGTGTTCCCCCGTACGCACCGGAGAAAACTGTGAATTTCTCCTTCCCATCACGGGAGTCCGCGAGCTGCAACGGCTTCTTGGCGCGCTTGACGGCGAGTCTCCCATCGAGATCCTTGTTGAAAGCACGCTCGTGTTCTTTCAGATGGGCTCTATGGAGTTCTCCGTCCGCAGAGTGGATACCGCATTCCCGAATTATGAAAACATACTGAATCCACAGACGACAACGACGATGGATATCGACAGGCACGAACTGATCGCCGCGCTCGAACGCGTGGACGTCATCGTGCGCGATTTCAGTCACATGGTGCTCGTCCGTCTTTCGCCGGAAGGCGATCTCCTCCTTACGGGGAAGGCGCCCGAGACCGGAGCCGTTCAGGAGGTTCTCGACGCGAAGATCGAGGGAGAATCGCTGACCGTGGCCTTCAACGTCTCTTTCCTGATCGAAGGGCTGAAAGCCCTGTATGGCGACCGCGTCTTCATCAGCTTCAACGGCCCGGACGGACAGATGACCATGCTCAGACCGGGGGAGAAGGACTTCCTCTACATGGCGATGCCGATCAAGATTAACGAGAGCGATTTACTCCACGGCGAAATGGACGAGGAAAACGAGACGGAGATTCCCGAATAGGGGAGCTGAATGCGCTGCGGGACGCTTCGTCTTCGAAACTTCAAGAATATAACGACGGAGACGATTCTGTGGGGCGAAGGGTTGAATCTGCTCGTCGGGAAGAACGGCGCCGGGAAGACGAACTGTCTTGAGGCGCTTCATCTGCTGCTCGGCTGGGGGCCGCTCGGCGACAGGAAAGATATTGCTTCCTGGGGCAGCGCCGAGAAAAAGACGTACGTCACCGGCGACTTCTTCGGTGAGGAGGAGGCGTTTCTCGCCGTCGGCATCGGAGGAAGCACCGTCGTCAAGTACAACGGGAAGCGCTGCTCCTTCCCCGAAGTCCGTTCCGTCGCTCCGTCGCTCGCGTTTCTTCCTTCCGACATGGAGCTGCTCGACGGATCTCCCGCCCGGAGGCGTTCGTTTCTCGACCGTCTGTGCGCGCTGCTCTGGCCGCTCTATGCGCGGCGTCTCGTCGAGTTCCGGCGGGCGGTGCGGCACAGGATCGTGCTGCTCCGGCAGGGAGGAAACCTCGTCGCGCTCTCCAAGGCGATGGCCCCGCTGGCTTCTTGGCTCTGGGGGGCGAGAGCGTCCGCCGTTTCGGCGCTTGCCGAGGGACTTGCGGCGCTTCCTGATCTTCTGCCGCTGCCGGTTCGGCTGGCGCACGTCAGAGGCGGCGCGGGGAGGGTGAAGGACCCTCTTGAGGACTGGTGGGAGTCTCTCGAAGCGCGGAGGGAGAAGGAGCGTCTCTGCTGCTCGCCGCTTGTCGGGCCGCACAGGGACGATCTGGAGGTTTGTTGCGGCGAACGTTCCGCCGCCTCCTGCCTGAGCAGGGGACAGAAGCGGCGTGCCTCCGCGGCGCTGATGATCGCGGCGGGCCGGTGCGTCGAGCGCCGCCTCCGCCGTTCGCCGATTCTGCTGCTCGACGAGATCGCCTCCGAACTCGACGCCGCCGGGCGCGAAGTCACCGTGGAAACGCTGAGATCAACGGGGTGGCAGGTGGTCGCCACGGCCGCGGGAGAGGTCGTTCCGGACTGGCCCGGACTGACCCTGCGCGTCGAGGGGGGCGCCGTCCTCCCATGTACATAGCCGTTCAAGTTGAGTTCAAAGGATTGTGATCGAGAAGATGCCGCTGTATGAGAAAAAGTACGACGTGATCATCGTCGGAGGAGGGCACGCAGGGTGCGAGGCGGCCCTCGCCGCCGCGCGGACGGGAGTCTCCGTCCTCCACCTCAACCTCTACCTGGACAACACCGCCCTGATGCCGTGCAACCCGTCGATAGGCGGTCCCGCGAAGGGGCACCTCGTCCGCGAGGGGAGCGCGCTCGGCGGCGAGCAGGCCGAGGCGGCGGATGCCTCCGCGATGCTCGTCCGATGGCTCAACACGTCGAAGGGGCCCGCGGTGAGGGCGCTGCGCGCGCAGTGCGACCTGACCGAGTACGCCAGGCACTACACGATGAAGATAGAGACGCAGAAGAACCTCGAAGTGCGGCAGGAGACCGTAACCGACCTCTGGATCGAGGAGGGGCGCGTGCGCGGCGTCCGGACGAAGTTCGGCTTCGACTACGAGGCGAAGGTTGTCGTGCTTGCCACGGGAACCTACCTCGGCGGCAAGGTGCACATCGGGCCCAAGAGCTTTCCGTCCGGCCCCCTCGGACAGACGCCCTCCGTGGAGCTGCCTGCGTCGCTGCGCGCAGCCGGGCTCGAAATCCGCAGGATGCGCACGGACACAACGCCGCGCCTGCATGCCGACACGCTCGACCTCTCGTCGCTGACCTCGCAGGCGAGCGCCGACGAGCCGCTCTCCTTCTCCCTCTGGGGGGAGGGGACGATCCACGAAGGGTACTTCTGCCACCTGACGAGGAGCAACCGCCGCACGCACGAGATCATCAGGGAGAACCTGCACCGTTCGCCTCTTTCGATGGGGTGGATGGAGGGGAGCGGACCCCGCTACTGCCCGTCCATCGAGGACAAGGTCATTAAATTCCCGGAGAAGGAGAGCCACCTGATCTTTCTGGAGCCGGTCTCGCGGAGCAATAAAGAGGTGTACGTCCAGAACTTTTCGACGAGCCTGCCGTTCGACGTCCAGCTTGCGATGGTCCGTTCGCTTCCCGGGTGCGAGCATGCGCACATCACCCGCCCGGGCTACGCCATCGAGTACGACTACGTCGTGCCGACGCAGCTCACTCCCTGGCTGGAGACAAAGGCAGTTTCGGGCCTCTTCTGCGCCGGGCAGATCAACGGAACGTCCGGGTACGAGGAGGCCGCCGCGCAGGGGCTGCTCGCAGGGATCAACGCGTCGCTGAAGGCGCGGGGGGAGGAGCCGCTCGTGCTCGGCCGGTCGGAGTCGTACATCGGCGTGCTTGTGGACGACCTGGTCACGAAGGGGACGAACGAGCCGTACCGGATGCTCACCAGCAGGTGCGAACACCGTCTGCTGCTGCGGCACGACAACGCCGACCGCAGGCTCGCTCCCATAGGGCGCAGACTCGGGCTGCTGGACGACGAACGATGGAACAGGCTGCTCTCCGGGTGGAAGCGGATCGACGACGAGCTGGAACGCCTTGCGCAGGCGAAGATCCCCCCTACGGACGAGCTCAACAGGGAGCTGGCCGCGCTGGACTCCGCCCCCATATCGGAGGGAACGAAAGCAGTGGAGCTGCTCCGGCGCCCCGGAGTGCCCTATTCGCTCGTCGAAAAGTACTGCCCCTCCCCTGAACCGCCGAGAGGCGGGGAGGCGCTTTCTCTTGAGGTCGAGGTAAAGTACGAGGGGTATATCGAGCGGCAGGGGAGGCAGGTGGCGCGCATGGAGCGGATGGAGCATGTCTCGCTCCCTTCCGACATGGACTACGGCAGTGTTCCCGGTCTGCTCGCCGAGAGCAGGCAGAAGCTGGAAGCCGTCCGTCCGTACACGCTCGGCCAGGCGGGGCGCATCTCCGGGGTGACGCCCACCGATATTCATCTGCTTTCGGTGTGGCTGAACGCGCTGTCGAGGAGGAAGGAACGCAGTGTGGCGGCGGAGGAGTAGAAGAGACCCTTCAAAGGTGGGAGGTCTGCTTCGGGGCGTCCTCCCCAGACAGGCGGAAGAGAGGCTCGCCCTCCCGGAGCTCCGGAAAGTATGGGCGGAGATCGTCGGAGGCGCGCTCGCGGCGAAGACGTACGCCGAGGATATCGACGAGGGCGCGCTGCTGGTGAAGGCGGAAAGCCCCGCCGCGGCGAAGATGATCTCCATGCGGGCCGGCTCGCTTGCGAGGGAGCTGTCGAGGCGGACGGGACTCTCCGTGACGTCGGTCAAGGTGGTTCCGGGCAAGGCGTCGCACCGCCCGTCTCCTCCCCGCAAGGAAGAGCCCTTCCGCGTTGTCCCGCCGAAGGAGCTTGTCGAGCGCAATTTCGAGGAGGTCAAAGAGAAGTTCTCCCCCGAGCGGGAGACGCTTGCCCGCCGGTTTGCCTCTTTGATGGCCCTCTTTCAAAAGCGTTTCCCCGGAAAGTAGCGGTCAGCGCTCCATCTCCTTCAGCATCGCCTCGCGAACCTTGTCGAAGATGGCGACCAGCTCCTCGAACAGCCGCACGGTCTTCTCCCGGTCCTCTTCCTTCGCCGCCAGCTGCAGCGCTTTCGCGCACTGGCTCATGCTCCGGGCGCAGGCGTTTCCCGCCGTTCCCTTCATCGTGTGGGCGATCTTCGCCGCTTTGTCGTACTCCCCGTCGTTGATCGCCTGCCGAAGCAGTTCGATGTCCTCAGGGAAGGATTCAAGGAAAAGCTCCAGGAGCTCCTTTCCTTCTTCCCGGTCGTTGAAGAGTTTCGAGAAGAATCCGTCGGGGTCGAACACATCCTGCCCCGGGGACGCCGCTTGAGCCCCTGCGCCGGCGGGCTCCGGCGCCGCGGGACGCGTCTTCATGGGAAGCCACTTGTAGAGCAATCCCAAGAGATCCGCCGATGAAAAAGGTTTGGGAAGGTAGTCGTCCATTCCTCTGGAGAGACACTCGTCGCGGAAACCTTCGACGGCGTGGGCCGTCAGCGCGACCACGGGGACCGTGTGGTCGAGCACGTCCGACGAGGGATTCCTGATCAGTGCGGTCGCTTCGTACCCGTCCATGACCGGCATCTGGATGTCCATCAGCACCAGGCCGAAGCGTTTCTTCGACAGTATATCCACAGCCTCCCTGCCGTTCTCCGCCATCGTCGCCTCGTACCCGGCCTTTGCCAGCAGCAGCCGGACAAGCTCGCGGTTCACCGCGTTGTCCTCCACCACCAGCACCGTCGGGTCGGAGGCGCGGGTTCGCACCGGAAGGGATTCCCTCTCCTGGTTTTTCACATCCTCCAGCCGCCGTTCCTCTCCCTTCTCGAAGGTGAGGGAGAAAGAGAATGAGGAGCCCGTTCCCGGCGTGCTCTCGACCAGAAGAAATCCCCCCATCATCTCGGCGAAACGGCTTGAAATAGCCAGTCCGAGCCCGGTGCCGCCGTATCGTCTGTTCAGGAAGGCCTCCCCCTGCGTGAACGGGGTGAAGATATCCGCCAGAAGCGCGTCCGGAATTCCGGGACCGGTATCCGTAACGGAGAAGAGAATATCGGCGCTCTTTTCACCGTCGCGGAGGAGCTTTGCGGAGACGCAGACGCTTCCCTCTTTCGTGAACTTCACCGCGTTCGAGAGCAGATTGATGAGAATCTGGCGCAGGCGGACCGGATCGCCAAGCAGATGTGGGGGCAGGGCGCCGTCCAGCCGCAGATTGAGCGAGAGCTCCTTGGAAGCGGCCTGGGGAGAGAAGAGCTCCGCCGACTCCCTCACGAGGTTGGCCGGGGAAAACGGGAGGATGTTCAGCTCGAACCGCCCCGCCTCGACCTTTGAAAAGTCGAGGATGTCGTTGAGCACGCCGAGCAGATTGGAGGCGCTTGTGTGGATCATCCGCGCGAAGTTCCGCTGCTCGTCCTTCAGCTCCGTCTCCAGCAGAAGCTCCGACAGGCCGAGAATGCCGTTCATCGGCGTGCGGATTTCGTGGCTCACGTTGGCGACGAACTCGGATTTCGCCGCGCTCGCCCGCTGCGCCTGGTCCTTTGCGGCGACGAGCGCCTCCTCGGAGAGTTTTCGCTCCGTGATATCCTCTCCGACGGCCTGAAAAAATTGAGTTTTGCCCTCCGAGTCGAAAAACGCGCGGTTCATCCAGCGATGCCAGCGCAGCGTGCCGTCGGCTACGACGACGCGCTCTTCAAGGATGGATATAGGCTGATCCGGCGTCCGTTCGGCGATGGATTTCCGGGCTGTATTCCTCTCTTCCTCTACAAGAAATTCCAGGAAAGAGCGTCCGAGGAGCTCCTCTCTTTTTACGCCGAAACAGTTGCAGTAGGCCTTGTTCGCGTAGAGGATGGTTCCGTCGGCAAGCGTGGTGGAGATCATCAGGGGCATATCCTCCGCCAGCGAACGGAAGCGCTGTTCGCTCTCCCGGAGCGCGTCGAGGGCCTCTTTGAGCTGTGTGATGTCGACGCTGCACTCGACGATGCCGATGATCCTCCCCTCGGCGTCGCGGAGAGGGTTCTTGATGACCCTGTGCCACTGCCTGATGCCGTTGTGTCCCCTGGCGATCCGCTCCTCCGCCAGAAGCGCTTCTCCGGTGGCCAGCACCTGATCGTCTTCGGCCTTCGCAATGACGGCGTTGTGTCCGTTGATGATGTCGAATACCGTTTTCCCGGTGAACTCATCCTTCGGAATTCCCTTGAAGTCGGCGTACGACTGATTCACAACCGCGTACAACCCCTTCTCGTCCTTCAGATAGAGGTGCAGCGGCACGGCGTCGAAGATCTTCTGCTGGATGTCCAGCTGCTGCTGGATCTTTCGCTCCAGGGATTTTCTTTCCGAGATATCTTCCATGTAGCCGTCGATGTGGAGTATCTCCCCCTCCGGAGAAAAGACCATCCTGTGGTGAAGTTGTACGTCGATAAACGAGCCGTCGCGCCTGCGAAAGAAGGTCTCCCTAGTGGTCCACAGGTTCGGGCGCTCCATGAGATTCTTCAGAACCGCTTCCCTGGACTCGGAGGAAGAGTAATGCGCTTCCTTGACGGATGTTCTGTTGACGACCTCCATGAGCTCCTCCGGAGACTCATACCCAAGGATGAGCGCCTGGCGCGCGTTCGCCGCGATATATTTACCGTCCATGGAAATTTGGAAGATCCCGACGGGTGCGTTCTCGAAGAGGTAGCGGAAATAGCGCTCCTTCGCCTCCGTCTCAAGGTGACGAGTCTTCATATCGGTGATATCGCGGGTGACTTCAAAGGCCGCAATCACGCGACCGTCAGGACCGAAGACGGGAATCCCCCTGGTTAAAAAGTGTTTCTTTCGTTCTTTGGAGTACAGCTCTTTTTCGACGACCTGCCCGGTCGACATGGCCTCGCGGACGGGGCAGTGCGGGCAGACGGAGGAAACGGCGTGATGAAGGCGGAAACACTCCCGCCCGACGATCTCCGAACGGAGGAGAGCGAGAGAGGCTTCCATCGAAGCGGATGCCCAGAGGTAGCGCATCCCTGGATCGACAAGGGAGACGATATCCCCGAGGGAGTCGAGAAACGGCTCCAGGGAACGTACCCGTTCGATCAGTTCGCTGAGAGAGTCCGCCCGTTGAATGTTCATTCCTCTATCGCTCCCTTTCCCGCATCATACGTATATTCTACAGGATAGAGCACGGGAAAGAGAGAGGGATGTGATCATTGCGCGCGAAAAGTGAAACCATCGGGGAGTTTTCCGCTTCACGGCGGGTTTTTTGCGCTCCGCCGGGTTTTTAGACGCGAAAGAAGAGTATATAATGATTGATCATTACTGACTAATTTTGAGTGGTAGAATGGACGAAGCACCCACGATTATTCGATGTCTCTAAAGGAGCTGAAGGAGTTGTTGCTCATGACGGGTTTTCGGCGCATAGTCTGCGCTCTTTTTGCAGTGTGCTGCGTTCTCTCCTTGCCTGCGGTCGCCGCGGAGGATGCGTCGGCGCGTTTCGACGAGCTGGCGGCGCGCTACTTCGCCAGAATGGAAGGGCGTGAGGATGCTGTTGCGCTTCGGACCGCCCTGGAAGCGGAGGCCGTGCAGGCCGACGAGTTTGCTCTGTGGCGCTCCCTCTTCCGCGAAGGGCTTGCTCCGAGGGAGGGCGCTTCGAACGCGATCACCCTTCTGAACGCGCTTCTCGATGGAGGGGATCCTGCACGGTGGGAGAGCGCCTCCGGGTTCTTCCTCCCCTCCTTCGTCCCGAAGCCGCTGGCCGCCGCCGACGCCGTCTACGCCGCCGCGCTCTTTCTGCTGCGGATGGACGAGAAAGGCGCGTCGGATCTCGCCGGTATGCTCTTCGAGCGCCTGCTGGACTCCCCGAAAGGAAAGTACTTCTTCATTTCCGCCGCGCCGACGGAGTACCGCGAAATCGTCCGGATGCTGACGGAGCGAGGCGTCGTTCCCTCCTTCGGAAAGTGGCCGGAGGCCGCCGTGGAGGGGACGCTGCCGTTGGGGGCCCCGGTTCGCGGGCGCGTATCCCGCGACAGGGCGATCTCGGAGGGAATGACCTTTTTAAACGGCGCCGGACAGCCTGCGCCGAACGGAATGTATGCGTGGGACAGGAAGAAGGGGAGAATTTACGACGTCGTCGACGTGGAGCGGCGCCGCTTCTGGTTCTACGACTGATCCTTATGCAGCTTTCTTGTAGTTCCATTTATAAGGAAGAAGGCGCGTTCCCTGTTTTCGGGACGCGCCTTCTTTTCTTTGAAGATAAAGGAAGTTTCCGCTCAGCGAAGGTACTTCTCCGGGTTGATCGGCTTACCATTTATAAGGACGCTGAAGTGAACGTGCGTGCAGGTCGCCCTTCCGGTTCTGCCCACCTTCGCGATAGGCTGCCCCTGACGGACGACGTCCCCTTTTTTGACGAGGTTGGCGCTGTTGTGGCTGTACCGGGTCTTCATCCCGTCGCCGTGGTCGATGGTTACCGTCCGGCCGAACCCCTGGATTGTTCCGGAGAAGACGACCTTGCCGGGGCGCGACGCGACGATCGGCGTTCCCTTGGGAGCCGGGATATCCACGCCGTCGTGCAGGCGTCCGCCCCGCATTCCGTAGGGAGAGGTGATTCTTCCGGCGAGCGGACGGATGAAGGGCTCGGCCGGTCGCGGCAGGGGGCTCTTCCTCGGCGCGGGAAGAGAAACCTTTTTCGACTGCTCCCTCGTGATCGAACTGAGCGGTGATTCGCCCCGCCGCCGGGCGCGGACCTCGGCGAGGGTGGAGAGGAGATCGGATTCTTTCTTCGGAACGAGGAGCTTTTCCCCCGTCTTCAGAGGTTCCGTCCGGGCGGCAAGTTCATTGGCCCTTTCGACGGTCTTTGAGGAAACGGCGTACTTCGCCGCTATGGAGTCGGCGGTCTCTCCGCGGAGGACCGAGTGTTCGACCCACGGAAGTTCGTTCGCACACGCGGCGGACTGGAAAAAGAAGAGAAGAACGGCGAGAAGAAAAGGACGACGGTTCAACGGATGATGCGCAGAAGCCCTGGACAGGACGCTGAAGAGAGAGGGCATGCGGAGTTCCTCCTGAACTTTATTTTATGACGCTCTATGGTATGATACATGAAAACAGAAGGTTGCGGACGGTAAAAATACTGAGAACGAATTTACTGTGAGGGCGTCTTCCTGTTCCGTTTTTGAACATTGAGGGGCGACATTTTCGCCCTCCCGTAACAGCTTCGTGTCCAAGCCCTTGACAGCGTCTGCACTCTGTGGTTAAAAAGGAGAGCGGTGTAAAATTTTCTTTATTCTCCCCTTTGAACCGTGAGGGGAATTCCGGGGGGTTGCATGGGAACACTTTCCATCACTCAACTGAAATCCGGAATGATTCTTTCGGCGGACTTGGTCGCCCCGAACGGGCGGTTCATTCTGCCGAAGGGCGCATGCCTGACGTCCAGGAACATCATGAGTCTGAAGATCTGGGGAGTAGCGGAGGTTGCCGTGTCGGACCGTTCGGATCATCCCTGCGAGGAGGACGAATTTCTGTACTCCTCCTCCGTCATGGAGGAAGCGCGCACGCTCGTCCTCCGCATATTCGGCGGCATCCCCCCCGGAAACCGGGCGATGGAAGAAGTCTATCGGGTCGCCATCCGCGAGGCCGCGCGAAGTCTGACGGAGAATGAAGCGCGTCCCCCCGTTTTTTTCAGGCCGGAATTTACCCCGCCTTCCGGAGCGCCGCTGCCGAAGCTCGCGATGGAAGAGCTTGTCGGGGCCGAAGTTCGTTTCGTCTCCTTCCCCGACGTCTACTTCCGCATATCCGAGGCGCTTCAATCCCCCAAAAGCTCCATCACGCACGTGGCCGAACTCATCAGCAAGGATACGGCCCTCTCCGCCACGCTTCTGAAACTCGCCAACAGCGCCATCTACGGCGTTCCGGCGAAGGTGGACTCCATTCAGCGCGCCGCCGCCCTCATCGGGGGCAAGGCGCTCTCCATCCTCGCCCTCGGAGTATCGGCGGTGAAATCCTTCAACAGCATCCCATCCGAATGGGTGAACATGGAATCCTTCTGGAGACACTCCGTCGCCGTGGCGGTCCTGGGACAGATCATCTCGTCGAGGAAGAATTCGCGGATCATAGAAAAAGTTTTCGTCGGGGGCATCCTCCACGACATCGGCAGGCTCGTCCTGCTGCGGCACGTCCCGTCCGTCATGGCGAGGGCGATAGCGGCCGCGGCGGAACAGAAAGTCCCCCTCGTGGAGATGGAGCGCGAACTCTTCGGATTCGATCACGGCGAGCTCGGAGGGAGTATCCTCGAACGATGGGGGTTCCCCCGCGAACTCTCGGATCTCGTCCGGCTGCATCACGCTCCCGTCGACGAGACGCACTCCTTTCCCGCAGCGGCGCTCTCCGTCGCGGACACGCTCGCGGCCGCGCTGCGCCAGGGAAGCAGCGGCTCGCCGCACCCTCCGGCGATTTCGGACGAGGTCTGGAACATGACGGACCTCTCCCCCGGAGCGCTGGATTCGGTGGTGCGGCAGGCGCGGCGTCAGATTTCGGAGATATACAGCCTTTTCAAAGGCGGCGATGACGATGGAAAAACAGTTGCTCACTCTTGAAAAACTTCAGAACAGAATCCTCTCGCTGGAGGAGGAACGGCTTGCCCTGTCCAACGCGCTCGACATAGCGCTCAAGATCAACGATATTCAGCCGGACGCAGCCGCCGAGACCACGGTGGAGTCCATCCTCTCCGTATGCTACGAGCGGACGGGCAGGCTCATCGGGCTGAAGGAGGGCGGCTTCTACCTCTTCCGGGAGGAGGACGCGGTCTTCTATCAGGCGTTTGCCAGCTCGCCCGCCGCGAAGGAGCGTATCGAGCATGAGCTTCAGCTTCTGATCGACGACGGGACCATCGCGTGGGTCATCCAGACGGAGCGCCCCGTGACGGTGCGTCTCTCATCCGGGGAGGACGCCTTTCTCCACGCCCTCGCTGCGCCGGGGAGGACGATGGGGGCGTTCATCGGCATCCTGAGGGAGCCGAAGGAGGAGATCCTCGACATCAGCTACTCCCTGCTCTCCATCTACTTCAGCCAGGTGGCCGGAGTGCTCCAGAACAGGGAGCTGCTCCGCATGGCGAGAATTGAGAACCGGCATCTTACCTCGACGGTGGACGTGCTGCGGGAGACGGAGGAGAAGCTGGTCTCCCTCAACCGGACGCTTGAGGAGATGGTCGAGGAGCGCACCAGGGAGCTGGAGAAGACGAACAGACTCCTGAAGGAGGAGATCGCCGAGAGGAAGCGGAAGGAAGAGGCCCTCCTCGAGAGCGAGGAGCTCTCCGCGAGCCTTCTGAACCACTCGCCGCACCCGATCCTCGTGGTGAACCCCGATACGTCGGTCAAATACGTCAACTTCGCCCTCGAACAGATCACGGGCTACTCGCTGGTCGAGGTGATCAACCGGAAGGCCCCCTACCCGTGGTGGGGAGAGGAAAAGCTTTCGACCGTTTCCGAATACTACCGGATGGTGCAGTCCGGGGAGACCGCGAAGAAGGAGTACTGCTTCCGCAAGAAGAACGGCTCCCCGCTCTGGGTGGAGGTGAGCATGACCTCCGTATCGGGAAGCGCAGGCGCCAAGTACGCGGTCGCCAACTGGGTGGACATCACCGACAGGAAGGTGGCGGAGCGCGCCAGGGAGAACGCCGAGCGTCTGCTCACCGAGACGAACGCGAAGCTCCAGGACACGGTCGGCGGCATCGTGATCTCCATGGCCAAGGTGGTCGAGACGCGGGATCCGTACACCGCGGGCCATCAGGAGCGGGTTGCCCGCCTTGCCGTCGCCATCGCGGCCGAGATGGGGCTCTCCGAGGAGCAGATACAGGGAGTGGGCGTCGCCGCCGTGCTCCACGATCTCGGGAAGATCGACATCCCGGCGGAGATTCTGAGCAAGCCCTCCCGCCTGAAGGAGAAAGAGTACAGCCTTATTCAGGACCATTGCGTCGCCGGATATGAAATCCTCAAGAACGTCGACTTCCCGTGGCCCGTGGCCCAGGCCGTCCTCCAGCACCACGAGCGGATGGACGGATCCGGATACCCGAACAGCCTCTCGGGAGACGACATTCTGCTGGAGGCGCGTATCCTCGCCGTCTCCGACGTGGTGGAGGCAATGTCCACCCACCGCCCCTACCGGCCGAGCCTCGGCCTCGAACAGGGGCTCGCCGAAGTCGCTATGTACAGGGGATCGCGCTTCGACGAGAGGGTCGTGGACGCCTGTATGGCCATCTTCGCCAGAGGAGAGTCCCCCTGGACGGAATAGAACGCGCCGCGAAGAAAGCGGAGATGCTGCAAACGCTGATAATGAGCGCCCTTTTTCCCTCCCGGGAAGAGGGGCGCTTGTGTATTGCGAGGAGGCGGGGAATGACGCCCGGAACCTGCTTCGTTCCCGGAGCTGGAACGCTGCGGAAGTTCCGCGAAGCCTCCGCATACGGAAAGAAACAGGCGCCTCGGTGAGTAAGTTGTTAAAAAATTATCAATGTTTTGCGTCGCAGAGAAAGTATTGACAAAACAGGCGGTACGGCTACAATGCTTTCAATAGTCCATATAGAGCAATGCTATTCCATAATGCGGAATTATTCCGAGTCTCTCTCGGCGAAACGGCTGAAATCCTCCCGGGAGAGTCTCCGGATTCGGTCCGAAATGAGGAGTGGGTCCGATGAAGAAAAATTTACTGCGCTGCGAGCTGGATACGGCGTTTCTCCAAGGAAGCGTCGTCACCGTCAATGAGAAAGAAGAGGTTGCCGAAGCGCTCGGGATCGCGGGGAACCGTATCGCCTACGTCGGGAACGACCGGGGGATCGAGCCGTTCATCTCCGAAAACACCCGCGTCGTCGATCTTGCCGGACGGACGCTCATGCCCGGAATCAACGACACGCACTTTCATCCGATCCTCACCGGACTTCTCGGCGCACATCACGACTCGGGGATGATCGACACGACGCGCGTGCGCTGCGCTTCCCTGGCCGGGATGCTCGGCATGCTCCGGGAGGCCGTCGGACGCAAGCGGCCCGGAGAATGGATCTCCATGATGGGGTACGAGCCCGAGCTCTTTACCGACGAGCGACGGCACCCCACTATCGGCGAGCTCGACGCCATAGCGCCCGAAAATCCGGTGCACTGTATGCACGGCGGCGGGCATATCTGCATGTACAACACCAAGGCGCTCGCCTACCTCGACGTGCACATCCCCGAGGATGCGGGAAAGTACCCTCCGGACGAAGTCGAGGTCGTCGACGGAAGGCTCACCGGAATGGTGCGCGGACACACGCACTTCAAGTTGTGGGGGATGGTCGGCTACACCGAATCGCAGCAGGCCGCGGCGGCGATGAAATCGCGCCGGCGGGCTCTGGAAGCGGGCATTACCTCCATCGGCGACATGGGCGAATGCGGCCCGGTCTCGTACCACATCATGCAGAAGCTCTGCCGCGACCGGACCTTCAAAATCCGCGTCAACATGGCGCTCCACAGCATCTTCGGCAAGAGCTACTCCCTGAATGAGAACGAACACTGGCTCCAACTCGGCTTCATGTCCGGACTCGGCGACGAGCGGTTCCGCGTGGGGCCGTGCAAGTTCATGATCGACGGAGGGTCGGGCGGCCCCTCCTGCGCGACCCGCGAGCCCTACTCCCACGACCCGGACATGGTGCGCGAGCGCGGCTGGGAGCGGGAAGAGACGGCGCAGTATATCGAGCGGATCGTCGGCGCGGAGTGCCAGTGTACCGCCCACGCCATCGGCGATCTGGCCGTCGAGTTCATGGTCGAGGGGTACGAGCGCTGTTTCAGGAAAGACCCCGAAAAATTCCGCAGGATGCGCCACCGCATCGAGCACTGTTCGCTGACCGATCAGGACCTGATCGACCGCATGGCGCGCATGAACATCTGCCCCTCCGTCAACGCGGGCATGATCCAGGCGATCGGGGCCAACTACATGAAGTTCTACGGGGAGCGCAACGCGTACATGGCGGCTCTCCGCAGCATGTTCGACGCGGGCGTCATGTGCTCGCTGTCGAGCGACGCGCCCTCCGGTCCCATCGGCATTCAGACCATCGACGGGGCGGTGAACCGCTACGACCGCAACCAGAACGTCCAGTGCGACAAAAGCCAGGCGGTCTCCGTAACGGAGGCGATCCGCGCCGCGACGTACAACGGCGCCTACTCCTCGTTCGAGGAGCATCTCAAGGGGAGCCTGGAAGTAGGAAAGCTCGCCGACATGATCGTCCTCTCGGACGATATTCTGAAGATCGACCCTATGGATATTCATACGCTTCGGGTGGACTGCACCGTCATCGACGGGCTGTTCGAATACGAACGAGCGGAGGAGGCGTAACGGTATGGAAAGCGCCATGATCGAAAGAATCCGCGCGTCGGCGGAGGCGTTGCGGCCGCGCATGGAGGCGTTTCTCAGCGACTTTTTGAAGATCGACACGGAAAACCCGCCGGGGCGCAACTACGAGAAGTGCGTCAGGTTTCTTGGCGAGAAGATGCGGTCGCTCGGATGCGAAGTGGAGTACGTCGAAGTGCCGGAGGAGGCGCTCGCGTCGCTCCCGGAGGAGTCGAAAGGGTTCCCGAGATACATCGTCGTCGGCACGTTTAAAGGGACAAGGGAGCGTCCGGCGATCCACTTTTCGGGGCACTACGACGTCGTCCCGGCCGGAGGCGGCTGGACGGTCGACCCGTACGGAGGCCTGATCGCCGACGGGAAAATTTTCGGGCGCGGGGCGAGCGACATGAAGTCCGGCATCGCCGCGCAGATCTTCGCCCTCGAAACGCTCCAGCACGCGGGCATTCCCTTGAAGGGGAGCTTCGTCTCCAGCGCGGTCCCCGACGAGGAGACCGGAGGACAACCCGGCATGGGCTACCTCGTCCGGAGCGGAAGGCTGACGAAGGAGAACACCGACTACTGCATCATCACCGAGCCGCTCGACCCCGACATGATCTGCCTCGGGCACCGCGGAACCCTCTGGTTCACCCTTACCTTCAAGGGAGTGCAGAGCCACGGGAGCATGCCGTCGGAGGGGCTGAACCCCATCGAGGGTATGAGGGCGCTGCTCGAACGCATCGACCGGCGCATTCGTCCGCAGCTGGAATGCGTCAGCGCCTACCCCGTCAGCCCCGAACGCTCCCGGAAGAGCACTCTCTGCATTACGACCATCCAGGCCGGATCGAAGGTCAATACGATTCCCGACACCTGCTCCGCGAGCTTCGACTGGCGCCTCATCCCGGAGCAGAGCGTGGAGTGGGCGAAGGGGGAGATTCTCTCCATCTGCGACGATCTTGTGCGCGAGGGCGTCATCCTCGAGTACGCCTATACCCCGATCATCGAAGCCGACCCCACCATGGTCGACGAAGACCAGCCGCTGGTCGACGCGCTGAAGACCTGCGGGAAGGCCGTCGTGGGGAAGGAAATGGGGATCAACTTCAGCCCCGGAATGGACGATCAGCGCTTCGCCGTCCACGAGGGCGGTCTCGGGGCGGCCGTGGTGTACGGGCCCGGGCGGCTTGCGCTCGCTCATAAATCAGACGAGCATATCGCCGTCGACGACCTCGTCAAGGGCGTTGAAATCATGGCGGCGGTCGCGGCGGAGCTGCTCGGGACGAAGGAGCGACAGTAGTTGGATCGTGAGCACGGCAAAGTTTTTGGCGTTCATTCGCCAGCGGCGCGTCTTCGGACGTCCGCCGCGCGGCGGAATGAAACGATACAGAGCGGCACGCATACGCGGCCGCTATCTCGGCAGGAAAGAGGAGGGCAATTTATGAAAAAGAAGATGTCGGTGCTCGATTTCAAGAAGTACAAAGAGGAAGGCAGAAAGTTCGCCTACGTGACGGCCTACGACTACACCACGGCGTCCATCGTCAACGAAAGCGAGGTCGAGGTCATCCTCGTCGGCGATTCCCTCGGTATGATC
>JAHDKR010000005.1 GCA_018436785.1 Synergistaceae bacterium
AGTGCTCGCGCACCATGGTGCGGAAGTCGAGGTCCAGCTCCTGCACGATGGCGGGATCGACGAAGCGGACGAGAAGGTCGCGGACCATCTCTTTATTCGAAAAGAGCTGCTTGTATCCTTTGTCTTGATCTCCCATGTCCGCATTATAGATGTGAAGGAAGGGTTTGGCAAGGCGCGATGGAGCGGGATTCGGGGATCGGGTCGGCCTTCCCGGGCGCAGCGGCGCGGACGCTTTGCTGCGGAGGCCGGAGCGGCTGCTCTTCCGGAGCTGTTGAAAACGTCGCCGTTCTTCAACAGTATTCGCCCCCCCGCTATGCATCGGATGATGTCGAAGATAATGAAGAACTCGTTCCCGGAGGGATGTTTCTGCAGAAGCCTCTCCTGTGTTGTTACCGGGAAGAAGGGAGGCGGCTGAAGAGGATTTCGTTCGCGCGGTGGTAGGACTCGAAGGTGCCGGTGTCCATCCACATTCCGCGGACGAAGTCGTACGAAAGCTCTCCCCTGGCGATGTAGGCGTTGTTGACGTCGGTGATTTCGTATTCGCCGCGTTTGGAAGGTTTCAGTCCGTCGATGATTTCCCAGACTTTGGAGTCGTAGAGGTATGCGCCGACGACGGCGTAGTTGCTTTTGGGCTTTTCCGGCTTTTCCTGTATTTCGACGACCTTGGTTTCGTCGAGGGCGGCGACGCCGAAGCTTGTGGGGTCGTCGACTTCGACGAGCATGACGCGGGCGCCGCGTTCTTTCTGTTGCTCGCGGTAGTTCGCGGTGAAGTGGACGAGCGGGGTGTCGAAGATATTGTCTCCCAGGAGGACGAAGACGGACTCGTCCCCCGCGAAGCGTCTGCCGAGGCGGAGCGCGTCGGCGATGCCTCTGGCCTCCTCCTGCACCTTGTAGGTGAAGTCCGCGCCGAACTCCGTACCGCTGCCAAGGCTTGTGACGATGTCGCCCATGTGGATGCTGCTGGTGACGACGAGAATCTCCCGGACGCCGCAGGCGACCATGTTTCTGACGGGGTTGTAGATCATGGGCTCGGGGCCCACGGGCAACAGGTGCTTGTTGGTGTGCCGGGTGAGGGGGTAGAGGCGCGTTCCCTTACCTCCGGCGAGGATGATTCCCTTCATTTTGCTGTTTCCTCCTCCAGCCCGAGGCGTTCCAGCCTGTAGGCGCCGCTGAGGATGGACGCGGTCCACTCTTCGTTGTCGAGGTACCACTTCACTGTTTTTTCCAATCCTTTTTCGAAGGTCTCCTGCGGTTTCCAGCCGAGTTCGCGCTCGATCTTTCCGGCGTCGATGGCGTAGCGTCTGTCGTGGCCCGGGCGGTCGGCGACGAAGGTGATCTGTTCCCGGTAGGGCGTGCCGTCGGCGCGCGGGCGTGCGCGGTCGAGGATGGCGCAGAGCGTTTCGACGATGGCGATGTTCGTCCGTTCGGAGCGGCCGCCGATGGCGTAGGTTTGACCGGGAACGCCCTTTTCCAGGACGGCGAGGAGGGCGCGGCAGTGGTCGTCTACGTGGAGCCAGTCGCGGATGTTGGCGCCGTCGCCGTAGACGGGGAGCGGCTTTTCGGCGAGCGCGTTGAGGATCATGTGGGGGATGAGTTTCTCGGGGAACTGGCGGGGGCCGTAGTTGTTGGAGCAGTTGGTGACGATCGTCGGTAGGCCGTAGGTGTGGAAGTACGCCCTGGCGAGGTGGTCCGAGGAGGCCTTGGAGGCGGAGTACGGCGAGCGTGGGTCGTACGGGGTTTCCTCGTCGAAGGCCCCTTCGGGGCCGAGCGAACCGAAGACCTCGTCGGTGGAGATGTGGAGGAAACGGAAGGAGTCCTTCCTGCCGTCGGGGAGCGCATGATGGTGGCGCCGCGCCGCTTCGAGCAGACGGAACGTGCCGACGACGTTGGTGAGGATGAAGTCCTCGGGGGCGTCGATGGAGCGGTCGACGTGGCTTTCGGCGGCGAGGTGGAGGACGGCGTCGGGCTTGTGTTTCTCCAGAGTCTCGCGCAGCAGGTCGGCGTCGCGGATGTCGCCGCGGACGAAGGCGTAGGCCGGGGAGTCCTGCAGGTCGGAGAGCGAGGCCGGGTTGCCGGCGTAGGTGAGCGCGTCGAGGTTGACGACGTCGTATCCCGAGTCGAGGGCGAGCCGGACGAGGTTGGAGCCGATGAAGCCGCAGCCCCCGGTGATAAGGAGTTTCATGGGCGATGACCACCTTGTGGGGAGAGATATGGTTCGGGACTATTAAAGCGCACGGGGACTTTTTTTACAAGGAGCGAAAGCGCGCCCCCGAAGTTGCAACGGAATTTGTTATTGACAGGCCCTTCGGACTCGCGTATATTTTTATGCCAGTCTGAGTCAATCAACATATTGCGACTGTTTCCCCGAAAGGAGCTTTCCGCATGTTCATTTCGCTTCTCCGTTCGATGAGATTTCTTTGTCGCTGTCTGCCGCTCTTCTTCGTTCTTTCAACGCCGTTGCGATGCGAGGGGACTACCGTGTACTACGTGACCGTGTCGGGCGGCTCGGAGGCGAAGGACGGCGCATCGTGGACGCGCGCCCTCGACGAGGAAGAATTCGTCAAGAAACTGAACGGAGACGGGCTGGGCGACGCGGAGTTCTGGGTGGCCGAGGGAACGTACAGTCCAAAGGAAGAAGATACTGCGAAGTCGTTCGTCATCGGAGACGGGGTTGCGCTCTACGGAGGTTTTTCCGGAAATGAACAGAAACGTGAAGAGCGGAACTGGGTCACACATCCGACGATTCTCACCGGGGAGTTCAACAAAAACAGTTTCGCCGTCCATGTCGTGAGGGTGCAAAGCGCCTCCGAGCGACCCGCGGTTCTCGATGGGTTTATCGTGACCAAAGGAAAGGCTATAAAAAAGCCGAAAGCTTCCGACCAGCGCGGGGGCGGTCTTTACAGCGAAAACGCGAATCTGATGATCGCCAACTGTACGTTCTCGGAGCATAAAGCGACGATGAACGGAGGCGCGCTGTTCATCAGAGGGGGCGCTGCGCTCATCAGGGGGTGTACGTTCATTTCGAATGCAGCCGGACAGGGAGGCGGCGCGGTGTACTCCGATTCGACCGGGCTTGAAATCGTGGACTGTCTCTTTTCCGATAATTCTTCGGCGCACAACGGCGGCGGGGCGTTGTACGCCTCCAGCGAATCCAAAGTAACGAACTGCCTGTTTTCCAACAACTCCGCGAGTTTCGGCGGAGCGATAATGAATGGCAGCGGGAAAATGGTCGTTGGGCGCTGTGTGTTTTCGGAAAACCGGGCGACGGAAATAGGCGGAGGTTTTCACACAAGCGGGGGGGATCCGATGATTTCCGAATCGGTTTTTTTCGGGAATACGGCGGAATATAACGGTGGAGGCCTCTGTACCCTTTCCGGGAGTCCGGTGGTGACGAACTGCACTTTTTCCGGAAACCTTTCGAAATCGTCCGGGGCAGGGGTGTACAGCTCTTCGGGGTCGCCGACGATCGTCAATTGCACGTTTTCCAACAACTCGGTTTCGTTGAAGGGAGTAGGGGGAGGGATGTTCGTCAACGCCGGGACGGCGCGTGTTCTCAATTCCATCTTTTGGGACAATTGGAACGGTCAGTTCGTGGCGAACGCCGGGCTCTCGACGCTTGTGCACTGCGTTGTTCAGGGGTGGAGCGAAGGAGAGTCCTGTATCGTCTCGAATGCCGTCTTCTCCGGCGACCCGCTGCTTGCGCCTTTGGCAGACAACGGCGGGCCGACGAGGACGCATGCTCTTGGTGAGGGAAGTCCGGCGATCGGCGCGGGCTTTCCGGCCGGAGAGCGGACTGTCGGGGGAAGCCCGACCGTCGTTCCTTCAGTTGATCAGCGGGGGTATGCCAGACCCGATGGTACGGGCGTGAGCATCGGCGCTTTTGAATACGGCGCGGTTCCCGCGCCGGAACCGACGCCCGATCCGACCCCGATGCCTACGCCGAGTCCTGCGCCGGAGCCGACGCCGATTGTCGCTCCCACTCCAACTCCTTCGCCGACGGCGATGCCGACGCCGGAGCCAACTCCGACTCTTGTCCCGACGCCTGTTCCCTCGCCAAGCCCCGATCCTGCAACGCTTTTAGCTTCCGCCGGAGGATGCAGCAGCGTTTCCGGCAGGGGCGCGCTCTTGTTGCTCCCGCTTCTTACGTGTATGTTCCCGGGAAAGAAAGGGTAGCGCATCTCCTCTTCGACGAACTCCGCAACGACCGTGGGGTGAAGAGCCTCTTTTCATCCATACTCCGATTTGATATACTGCAAAAAACATGTTGTGAGCATGCCGAGCGTACGGGAGCCTCGGAAGAGGCTCCCTCTATCATTTGAAGAAGGTTGTGAGAGGTATGGAACTGGTATGGTACCACTGGGCGGGGATCGTCCTCGTCGGCGTGATGCAGGGCTTCTTGAACACGGTCGCGGGCGGCGGCACGCTGCTCGTGCTTCCGGCGCTCACCTTCCTTGGGATGGATTTGGCGGTGGCGAACGGGACGAACCGCATCGCCATTCTGTTGCAGAGCATCTCGGGGGCGGCGAGCTTCAAGCAGCAGAAGGCGCTCTCCTTTAAAGTGGCGCTGCCGCTGGCCGCCGCGGCGACGCTGGGCGCGCTCGTGGGGACGTTCGTTGTGGTACAGGTGGACAGGAAGAGTCTGAACCTCGTCATCGCGGCCTTGATCACGCTGATGGCGTTGCTGCTTGTCTTCAAGCCGAAGATGTGGGAAGAGGTGAAGGAGCAGCACTGGCCGAAGTGGGGCGTCTACCTCGCGTTCTTCGCAGTGGGTATCTACGGCGGCTTCATCCAGGCGGGCGTCGGCTTCTTCCTTTCGTGGGCGCTCGTGGTGGCGGCGGGGATGGACCTGGTGAGCGGCAACGCGGTGAAGACGATCATCATCGGCTGCTACACGACGATCAGCCTGGTGATCTTCTACATGAACGGCCTGGTGAACGTGCCTGTGGGCCTGGTGCTCGCGATCGGGAGCATGGCGGGCGCGGTTTTGGGCGCGCGCTTCACGGTGATGAAGGGGAACAAGTGGGTCCGCTACGTCCTCGCGTTCGTGGTCGTCGTCAGCGCGGTGAAGATGGTGATGGACGCGATAGGGTAGAAAAGAAACAACCGATGGAAATGATGAAGCCCCGGTGTCGCCGCCCGGGGCTTTGTTCGATTCAAAGGATATCAAAGTAGCGGCTGATAATATGTTTTGTAAAGGCATCGAAGGCATCGATTGCCTCGGGCGCGTATTTTCGTATAAGCCGCTCGTTCAGCTTGACGCCGTAGCCGTGGTGAAGGTGATGCCTGTACTTAAGCATACCCTGTACGGTGTCCCGAATATCTGTGGGGATGAGCTCCATTTCGTTGGAAAGGCGCAACAAGTTACTGTGCCAGGATTCGTTCTTCTCGATCTTTTTGCCTTCGATATTTTCGAGAATACACCGCAAGGACTGTTCGAAGGCTTTATAAATATCTCCAAGGCACATGCCCATGCCGGCAAGCTGGATTTTATCCCATTCCGGCAGGTTGAGATACTCCTGCATCGACGGCACGGTGTCTTCTTTTATAAGTCTCCACACTTCACGCAGAAACTGTCGCGCGCTCTCTTTCGCATTCATAGATCGTCACTCCTTCGGCGCGGACCATCACCATGACGGGCAGGGCATCCTCCATCCGTACGAGGTCGACGTTTTTCATATGAAGTTCAGAAGCCCACGTGAGGTCGTTCCACATCTCGACAAACGTTTCCGCGTCGAGTCCGCCGACGGCCAGGTCGATGTCGCCCGCTTCCGCCTCCGGAAGATGCAGGCAGGAACCGAAGAGCACAATGCGTTGCACTCCGTGTTTCTCTCCTATTTCTTTGATGAATTCAAGGCTTTTTTGCGAGAGCACAACTCTCCCTCCTTACAGGCGCCGCTGAATGATTTTTTCGCGTCCCCATATCGTTCTTATTCTACCATCTCTACAACCGGTGCGCGCCCGCAGCGACGAAGGAGAGGCCCGCCTTCGTCAGGGCGTCGGCAGTGCTGTTGACGGCCTTGTGCTTCATCAGGTAGTTCAGCGTGAGGGCGTCCATGTCGCCGGAGGACTCGACCTCCTTCTTCTCGCGGAAGTAGTCGAGGATGTCGGAGGGATGCTCCAGCGTCCGCTCGTCCTCGGGGTTGCCTCCCTCGTGCTTGGCGGAGATGTTGGGGACGGTCTTCGCCAGCTTCAGCAGCCCCTCCCTGCGGTTGTACGGCTGGCGGACGATGCTCTTCCACGTCTCGGTGATGTGGTGCTCGATGCGCACCTGATCCTCCAGGCCGAGCTCTCTGCGGATGGCGGCGGCCTTCGCGATGTGCGCGTCGTCTATGGAGTTGGAGAGGTTGAACCCGGCGAGCGGCGTGCTCCCGTCGTCGCGGGCGAACATGCGGGCGGCGAGCAGCGTCCAGAGGACGGCGTAGGGGTTGTCGTTCCCCATGAAAACGGAGATCTTGAACCGTACGTCCACGCCCATCCGGTAGAGCAGGTACCCCAGGAAGACCGTGCCGGGGTTGATGTTGAGCACCTCGTCCACTCCGTAGTTCGTATAATAGTAGAGCGCCTCGTCGACCCACTGGAGCGGGTGGCTGTTCGGCTGGCCGATGCCGCCGAAGTAGCCGGTGATGGTCCCCGGTCCGCCGAGATGGACGTTGGAGCCGTCGACGCCCTTGGTGTCCAGCGTCTCGACGCAGGTCGCGCCCAGTATCTTGATCGCGGCGCGCACCGCGGGGAGGTCGCCGCCGTCGGCTTCCTGCTCCTTCATCTTGCGCACACGGATGAAGCGGCCCGGGAGAATCTCCCCCTTTTCCACCGTCTGCCGGACTTCGGCGAGCAGCCACGGGAAGTACTGGAGCGCGCTGATCTCGAGCGTCGGGGCCTTGGAAAAGTCGTAGTCCCACACGGGGCGCTCGGGGTTAACGCGGGCGCGGTAATCGGAGAGGGGGACGAACTTCCCCTCGTCGCGGAGCGAGGCCAGCCATTCGAGGTCCTTCACGAAGGGGGAGTTCATCCGCTCCAGCTTCTTGACGAGCGACTCCGTCTTTCCGGCCTCGCGGGCCCGTTCGTTGATGTCGCGTACCGTGCCGTATTTGGCGACGACCCTCCTGAGGTCGGCGAGCACGGGGTTTTGGGGGTCCGTCAGATAGTCGTTGATCTCCTCGAAAACGTGCGTGTCGATACGGAACTCCTGAAATGCCATCGGTGTTTCCTCCTTATAATAGTGTTGGGTTACAAAAAACCGGGGGCCTCCGAAATGTTGATTTCGAAGACCCCCGGCGGAAGCGTACGCAGTGTGAGGCGCCCTACGCTCCGGGAGGGTCGCTGCACATCATCATGGCGAAAAAGTTACAGAAGCGCGAAGCATGCGAAGACCGGTTCAAAAAAGTCATGCCTCCAGGATTCCTTTCTATTTCATGGTATGGAACATTCTCCACGAGAATACCGTTTCTGTCGCCCGTGGTATGGCGCGTTCGGCGATGGCGCCCGTCGCCTGTTATCGACGCACATCCGCAGGGTGCTCGGCGCGTGCCGCACCGGCGGCGCGCTGTTCTCGCGCTGCGTCCGCGTCTGCGGTTCGTCTTACCCCGCCTTGATCGAGAAGCGCGCGCTGTTCCGCTCAGCAGCGGCGATGGCGAGCATGTCGGAGAGGAGGGCCTGTCCGGTCTCCTCGCGCCCCGCGCCGGGGCCGATGATGGTGACGTCGCGCAGGGTGTCGGTGGTGAATGTGAGCGCGTTCGTCGCGCCGCCCACGCTCGCCAGCGGGTGGGTGAGGGGGATCTCCGCCGGAGCGACGGAGGCGGCCACGCCGTCGGGCGTGCGCGCGACCTTCGCCAGCAGCTTGATCCGCTTGCCGCGCTTCGCGGCGGCCTCCACGTCGGCGCGGGAGATGGCGGCGATGCCGGTGCGCTCCACGGCGTCGAGCGGCAGCGGGAAGCCGAGGACGGCGGCGGCGAGGATCTGGGCCTTCACGGCGGCGTCCCACCCGTCGACGTCTCCGGCCGGGTCGGCCTCGGCGTACCCCTTCTCCTGCGCCTCGCGGAGAGCGTCGGCGTACTCGAACCCTTCTTCCATGCGGGTGAGGATGTAGTTCGTGGTGCCGTTCACGATCCCCTGCACCTCGCGCACGTCGCACCCCGCGAGCGATTCGAGGGCGAGGTTGAGCGACGGGGTGCCGCTCATCACGGAGCCTTCGAAGCGGTAGTGCGCGCCCCGCGCTCGGGCGAGCTCCTTCAGTTCGGCGAGGGCGAGGGAGACGGGGCCCTTGTTCGAGCTGACGACGGACCGCCCCGACCCGAGCGCGGCCCGGGTGAGCGACAGCCCCGGCTCGCCGGTGATCAGGTTGGTGGGTGTGACGTCGAGGACGATGTCCGTCTGCGGAAGGAGGGCTGCCTCGACGGGGGAGATGTGTTCGTTCCCGACGGGTTCGCCCCTTTCGACGCGCGCGAGCAGCTCCGCAAGAGAGAGCCCTTCCCCGTCGCGCGAGACGGCCGCGCCCCTTGTGCGGGTGACGACGGCGACGGTGCGGAAGGCGAAGCCCCAGCGTTCCGCGAGTTCCCGCTCCTTGCGGACGAGGATGCGGGCGAGCCCCTGCCCGACGTTGCCGAAGCCGATGAAGCAGAGTCCCAAAGAAGAGTCTACGCGCATTGGAATACCCCTTTCTTCCCTATGAATTCTTCATGAAGCGCCCGGACGGCCTCCGCAGAGCGGTCCCTGTCCACGACGCAGGTGACGGAGAGCGCCGACGAGGTGAGCAGGTGGACGGTGGCGCCCATCTCCGCCAGAATGCCGAGCATGGCGCGGCACACTTCGGGGTGGTTCCCGGCGCCGGGTCCGATGACGGAGACGCGGGAGAGCGTTTCGTTGACCGAGACGCTGCATCCGGCCAGTTTCCGGCAGATTTCGACCGCCTCGGGGAGGCGCGCGCCTTCGATGTGGAAGGATGCGCCGGCCGCGCCCACCATCGCGGTGGTGCGGATGCCCTCTCCGGAGAGCGCGTCCATCAGTTCGCGCTCGACCGTTCTCCCCTCCACGGTGAGCACCGCAAGGTCGTCGTCGGATGCGACCGACCTGATAAAGACAGCTTCGTCCACGTTTCGTTCCATGATCCATGTTCCCTCGCTTTCCTGAAAGCTGGATGCGACGCACAGGGGGATGCTCATCCTGCCCGCCATTTCGATGCTGCGCGCCTGCATGACCGCGGCGCCGCAGAAGGCCATTTCGAGGCACTCGTCCCAGGGGATCCGGTCGAGCTTGACCGCGCCGGGGACCACGCGCGGGTCCGCCGTGTAGATGCCGTCGACGTCGGTGAAGATGCGGCATTCGGCCGCCCCGAGGGCCGCGGCCAGGGCGATGGCGGAGAGGTCCGAGCCGCCGCGTCCGAGGGTGATCGTCTCGCCGTCCCGCGTGCACGCCTGGAAGCCGGTGATCACGGCGACGTGACCGAATGCGGTGGCGGCCTCGATCCGCGCCGGGTCGACCGAGAGGATGCGCCCCTCTCCCCACGCGCCCTCGGCGACAAAACCGGCCTCGTCGCCGCTGAACGAGCGCGCCGGACACCCCTCGGCGGAGAGGGCCATCGCAAGCAGCGCGGCCGACTGCTGCTCTCCCGTGGCCAGCAGCCTGTCCAGCTCGCGCCGGTCGCCGGCCGACGGAGCGGTCGCTCTCGCCAGCCCCAGAAGATCGTCGGTAGTCTTTCCCATGGCGGAGACGACGACCGCCGTCCTGCGCCCCTGCCGGGCGAAGGAGGCGACCCGCCGCGCCGCGGCGCGAATCCGTTCAGGCGTCGCCACGGAAGAGCCGCCGAACTTGAGCACTACACCTTCTCCTTCTTTCCACACAACCGCCGACCTCCCTTATGCGTACAAAAAAAGCCGGGCGCCTTCATCTACGAAGACCCCCGGCTGAAGCTATCGCGCACGCGGTGCTAAGCGCCGACCGCTCCAGGAGGGTCGCCGCTAGTCATCGTCATTGCACATGCGAACAGTACTGCCGCGCGGATCTTTTTCGCATTGGTCATAGTGCGGGGACCTCCTTTCGAATCGGTTTAGGTTGGGCAGGATAATACGCTCCTTCCGGTGACTTGTCAAGCGCAGGAAGTGAAGAAAATCCGCAGGGTGGAAAAATGCGCGCCTTCCTTTCCCCTCTCCGTCGCTGCAAGAGCGGGCGGGGAGGGGAAATAACGGGTGGCAGGAGTCTTGTCTGCCTTTACAAGGATGTCAATTTTTAAATTATATAGAAATTATTTCTAAATGGAGGACTTCTGTTGACTCTTTGTGAAGAACCGTTGACATTTTCCTATCCATGATATACTCTGATTGCTGGTGAAAAAGTTGCTCTAGTTTATTTTTTTGTCGAGGTGCGCGCGATGCTCGGGAAGCCGGTTAAAATCCGGCGCGGGCCCGCCACTGTACGCCTGACGAAGCCGCGGGGTTCCGCCGGAGTCTTCCGGGAAGGAGCGGTCTGAGGATGAAGGCAAGCCAGGAGACCGATTGCGCGCATCGGGCAGAAACGCCTTGCGGGGACTTGAGGCCGTTTACGGAGAAGACCGGCGGTGAACACCGGTGTTTTTCGCGGATGCGCCCCGGGTCTTTTTTTGTACGCGAAATTCCCCGGGTGCGGGAAGCGCGCGGCGCCGTATTGCTACGAAAGGGGGGTGGTTCGGGAGAGTTGCACTGATGCCGTATGCTCTTCGGGGGCGGTCCGTTCCCGGAGACGTATCGCCGGTTGTGCACGTCCGTCCGCGTTCCTGGCCGCTCTTCGGGGCTCCGGCGCGTGAGGACGCATGAAAACACATTGGAGGTGAAATGACGGTGAACCTCAAAACCAAGCTCTTTGGTCGTGTGTACCAGTTTAAAAATGTCAAAGAGGTTCTTGCCAAGGCGAATGAGGAGAAGTCCGGCGACCGCCTCGCCGGAATCATCGCGGAGTCGATGGAGGAACGGATCGCGGCGAAGCACGTGCTCGCCAACCTGACCGTCGCGGATCTCCGGAACAATCCGGTGATCCCGTACGAACAGGATGAAGTCACCCGTATCATCCAGGACGACGTGAACGAACGGATTTACTCCGAAATTGCACAATGGACGCTCTCCGACCTGCGCGAGTGGATCCTGTGCGACGAAACTTCCGGAGACGACATCAAGCGGGTCAGCCGCGGACTCACCAGCGAAGTGGTAGCGGGCGTGGCCAAGCTGATGACCAACCTCGACCTCGTCTACGGAGCGAGCAAGATCCGTATCCAGGCGCACTGCAATACCACGATAGGCCTTCCGGGGACGCTTTCCGCCCGCCTGCAGCCCAACCACCCCACCGACGATATCGAAGGCGTGACGCTCTCCGTCTTCGAAGGCCTCTCTTACGGAGTGGGCGACGCGGTGATCGGTCTGAACCCCGTCGACGACACGGTCGACAACGTCAAGAAAATCCTCTTCAAATTCCAGGAGATCAAGGAAAAGTTTGAAATTCCCACCCAGATGTGCGTGCTCGCGCACGTGAGCACCCAGATGGAGGCCGTCCGCCAGGGCGCTCCGACCGACCTCTTCTTCCAGAGCGTCGCCGGTTCCCAGAAGGGGAACGAGGCGTTCGCCATCTCCGGCGATCTGCTGAGCGAGGCGATGGAGCTGGCCGCGAAGCAGGGAACAGGCGTCGGCCCGAACTTCATGTACTTCGAGACGGGGCAGGGCTCCGAGCTGTCGTCCGACTCTCACTTCGGCGCCGACCAGGTGACGCTGGAGGCCCGCTGCTACGGCTTCGCGAAGCGCTTCAAGCCGTTCATGGTGAACACGGTCGTCGGCTTCATCGGCCCCGAGTACCTGTACGACAGCCGGCAGGTCATCCGCGCGGGACTGGAGGACCACTTCATGGGCAAGCTGACCGGCATCTCCATGGGGTGCGACGCCTGCTACACCAACCACATGAAGGCCGACCAGAACGATATCGAAAACCTGGCCGTCCTGCTCACCTCGGCGGGGTGCAACTACTTCATGGGAGTTCCCCACGGCGACGACGTCATGCTGAACTACCAGTGCACCGGTTTCCACGAGGCGGCGGCGCTGCGTCAGCTGCTCCGCGTCCGTCCGGTCGCCGCGTTCGAGAAGTGGCTTGAAAAGATGGGAATCATGGAGAACGGAATCCTGACGAAGAAGGCCGGAGACGCGTCCATCTTCTGCGTGAGGGGAGGCTGAGATTATGGTAACCGAGCTTGAACTCAAGCAAATGGTCCAGCAGATTCTTGTGGAGATGAGCGGGAAGGAAAGCGTTGCCCAAAAGGTTGCGCCCCTGCCAGTGCAGAGCGCTTCCAGTGACGATGGAGACTGTCTCCCCGATCTGACGGAGATCGATCTGAGAAAACAGTGCCTTGTCCCCGCTCCGGCGGACGCCGAGGCGCTGATGGCGATGAAGCTGTCGACTCCTGCGCGTATCGGCGTATGGCGCGCGGGGCCCCGTTACAAGACGGAGACGCTGCTCCGCTTCCGGGCGGACCACGCGGCGGCGCAGGACGCGGTGTTCAGCCACGTATCCGACGAGTTCCTCGCGGCGAACGGGCTGGAGACGATCCAGACGGAGTGCACAAGCAAGGATCAGTTCATTACGCGCCCCGACCTGGGGCGGCAGTTCAGCGCGGAGGCGAAAGAGTCGATGAAACGTATCGCCGGGCCGTCTCCCAAGGTGCTGGTGTACGTTTCCGACGGGCTCAGCTCGACCGCGGTGGAGACCAACGCGATGGACACGCTGAAGATGATCGGGCAGGGTTTGGAGCGGCAGGGCGTGAAGCTCGCGAAGCCGTTCTTCGTGAAGTACGGGCGCGTTCCGGCGATGGACGTCGTCTCCGAAGTGACGGGCGCGGACGTCGTCTGCGTGCTGCTCGGCGAACGTCCCGGACTGGTGACCGCCGAGAGTATGTCGGCCTATATCGCCTACAAGGCGACGGTCGGTATGCCGGAGGCGAAGCGCACCGTGGTGTCGAACATCCATGCCGGGGGAACTCCGGCGGTGGAGGCGGGCAGTTACATCGCGGACATCATCAAGCTGATGCTCGAGAAGAAGATCAGCGGCATCGATCTGAAACTGTAAGTATTTCTTACTGTCGGGAGGGAAGATGAAATGAAGGGCGATCCCTTGAAGGCAACGCTTTTGAGCGTGAAGATCATCCCCAATGTGAATCCGGAGATGGCGGCTTCGCTGAACCTGAGTCCGGAGCAGAGGAGCCTCGGCATCATCACCGCGGACAGCGACGACGTGACCTACACGGCGCTGGACGAGGCGACGAAGAAGGCGGATGTGGCGGTGGTGTACGCGAAGTCGTTCTATGCAGGCGCCGCGAATGCGAACACGAAGCTCGCGGGAGAAGTTATCGGCATCCTTGCGGGGCCGAACCCCGCCGAGGTGCGGAGCGGACTGAACGCCGTCGCGGACTTCATCGAAAACGACGCGTGGTTTGTTTCGGCGAACGAGGAGAATACGATTCCGTACTATGCGCACTGCGTCTCCCGCACGGGAAGCTATCTTTCCAAGGTGGCGGGAGTGAACGAGGGCGACGCGATCGCCTACCTGATCGCGCCTCCGCTTGAGGCGATGTACGCGCTCGACGCGGCGCTGAAGGCCGCGGACGTGAAGCTGGCGGCGTTCTACGGACCTCCCTCGGAGACCAACTTCGGCGGCGGCCTGCTCACTGGCTCGCAGTCGGCGTGCAAGGCGGCCTGCGACGCTTTTGCCCAGGCAGTGATCTTCGTCGCGGAGAACCCGGTTCTCTACTAACGGTTTCATGGAGAGCAGAGCCCTGGGAATGATCGAGGTCCGCGGAATGCTCGGCGCGGTCGAGGCCGCGGACGCGGCGCTGAAATCGGCCGCCGTGCGTCTGCTGCGGTCGAGGAAAGTCGGCGGCGGGCTGGTGACGGTCTTCCTGACGGGAGAGGTCGCCGCCGTCCGGTCGGCGGTGGACGCCGCCGTCGCGTCATTGAACAGGCTCGGACTGCAGTGTTCGTCGCACGTGATCCCGCGTCTTACGCCGGATGTTTTCACGATGATCGCGGAGGGTGGGGGCGCGCATTCGAAACAGGCCGCGCCCGAAGCGCCGCGCGGGCCGTCTTCTACCGGGGATGCCGTTTCTGCGGAGAAAGATGTTTCCGGGGAGGGCCCGTCCGGCTGCGTGATGAAAGATGCGGCCGGCGAAGAGGACGATGTCGAGGAAGCCGAGGACGAGGGCGACGACGGCGCGGTATGGAGCGGGGACGCCCCCGACCTCGAGAACATGACGGTGATGGAGCTTCGTCGTCTTGCCCGCACCGTCGGGCTGGAGACGATGACACGAAAGCAGATACGCTTCGCCGGAAAGGCGGAGCTGCAGCGCGAACTGACGGAGTTTTGGAAGAACCGGGGAGGTGAGAGCGAGTGACGCAGCTTCAGGACAGAGATCTGCTCTCCGTACAGGAGGTCCGCAACCTCGTCGCGAAAGCGAAGGAGGCGCAGAAGCGCCTCGCCTCCATGAGTCAGGGCAAGATCGACGAACTCGTGGCGGCGGTTGCCGAAGCGGCGTGCCGGCACGCGGAGCGGCTGGGGAGGATGGCGCAGGAGGAGACCGGCTTCGGCAAGCCCGAGGACAAGACCCTCAAGAACCTCTTCGCCGCGAAGAGCGTGTACGAATCGATCAAGGACCTCCGGACGGTCGGCATCGTCCGGGAGGATACGAAGAACAGGATGTTCGAGGTCGCCGTCCCCGTCGGCGTCATCGCGGGGCTGATTCCCTCGACGAACCCGACCTCGACGGCGATTTACAAGGCGATGGTCGCGCTGAAGGCGGGGAACGGCATCGTTTTCTCCCCGCACCCGAGCGCGAAGGGGTGCATCCTGGAGACGATACGCGTGCTCTCCGAGGCGGTCTGCGCGGCTGGAGGCCCGGAAGGGATCTTCGGCTGCATGACGATCGTCACACTCGAAGGAACGGAAGAGCTGATGCACTCGAAAGACGTGGCGCTGATCCTGGCCACCGGCGGGTCGGGGATGGTCCGGGCGGCGTACAGCTCCGGAACTCCGGCCATCGGCGTCGGCCCGGGGAACACCCCGGCCTTCATCGAGCGGTCGGCGGACATTCCGCAGGCCGTCCGCAGAATCATTTCGAGCAAGACGTTCGACTACAGCACCATCTGCGCCTCGGAGCAGTCCGTGGTGGCGGAGGCGTGCATCGAATCGGTCGTTCGGGCCGAATTCGAGAAGCAGGGCGCATACTTCCTGCCGCCCGAAGACGCGGCGAAGGTGGCCCGCGCCATCTTTACGCCGTCGGGGGGAATGAACCCCCGCACGGTGGGGAAGAGCCCGAAGTTCATTGCCGAGAAGGCAGGGGTCGCCATCCCGGAGGGGACGAAGCTGCTGCTCGCGGACGGTATGGGCGTGGGGAAGGAGTACCCCTTCTCGCACGAGAAACTCTGCCCGGCGCTCGCCTTTTACTCGGCGGACGGGTGGGAGAAGTGCTGCGAGCTGTGCATCGAGCTGCTCGCGTTCGAGGGCGCGGGGCACACGCTGGCGATTCACTCGTCGAACGACGAGGTCATCCGCGAGTTCGGGCTGAAGAAGCCCGTGTCCCGCGTGGTGGTGAACGCGGGCTCCTCTTTGGGAGCCGTGGGCGCGACGACGCACCTGGTTCCCTCCATGACGCTCGGATGCGGCGCGGTAGGGCACAACGCGACGTCGGACAACGTGGGGCCGCTCCATCTGCTGAACATCCGGCGGGTGGCGTGGGGCGTGCGCGAGATCGAGGATCTGCGCCCCGCAAAACAGGCGGGTCCCGCGATGCTGAACGGCGATCAGCTCGACCGTTTGGTCGAGCGCATCGTAGAAGAGTTGGCTGGGAAGCTTAAGCTGTAAAAAAGAGCGCGTTAAAGCGCGCGACATTCTTTGATTCACACATACTTCCGAGGGAGGTTGCAGAGAGATGAATAACGGAATGCAGGCGCTTGGAATGATCGAAACGAAGGGACTTGTCGGCGCGATCGAGGCTGCCGACGCAATGGTGAAGGCCGCGAACGTGACGCTTATCGGCAAGGTGATGGTGGGCGGCGGTCTCGTAACCGTGATGGTGCGCGGCGACGTCGGCGCGGTGAAGGCCGCGACGGACGCGGGCGCTGCGGCGGCCGGGAAGGTCGGGGAGCTTATCTCCGTCCACGTGATTCCGCGTCCGCACGGCGAAGTCGAGTTCATTCTTCCGAAGCTGGAAGGCTAATTCCGGAGCTCCGTGCTCCGGAGTCGGCCCCGGAAGGGAGCGGCAGCCGTGAACCCTGAAACGCGTCCCGGACAGTGCTCCGGGGAAACGCCCGGAATGGGCGCTGAAGCGCTTGAACTGCTCGTCGGGCGGGTGGTCGCCGAGGTCCGGAAGCGCCTCTCCTTCGAGGTGGAGGCCTCCGGACGGCATGTCCATCTGAACCGCGAGCATGTCGACGCGCTCTTCGGGAAGGGGCATACCCTCACCGACTCGCGCGGGCTTTCGCAGCCGGGGCAGTTCCTCTGCTCCGAGCGCGTGACGCTGGCCGGGCCGAAGGGCGCGATTGAAAACGTAGCGATACTCGGCCCCGAGCGGAAGCAGAGCCAGGTGGAGCTTTCCATTACGGATGCGACGATGCTCGGGGTGAAAGCCCCCGTCCGCGACTCCGGGGACCTGGAGGGGAGCGCGCCGCTTCGGCTGCGGACTCCGAAGGGAGAGATCGCGCTCGAAAAGGGCGTGATCGTGGCCCAGCGGCATATCCACATGACGCCGCAGGACGCGGAGCTTTTCGGCGTGGCCGACGGAGACCGCGTGAGCGTCCGGGTGGCGGGAAGCCGTCCCGCGATCCTGGAGGGCGTGCTGGTGCGCGTGTCGCCGAAGTACAGCCTGGCGATGCACATCGACTACGACGAGGCGAACGCCTGCGGCTACTCAAAGGGCGTCCGCGGGACGATTATCCGCTGAACAGGGAAGCAAGTTAGGAGAGGGAACGTGCACGAACTTGAAAAAGGGAACGGGCTGCTGGATGCAACCTATGCGCGGCGCGGAAAGAAGGCCGCCGTGCGCCCGGGGACGACGCTGAAGGTCGGCGTCGACCTGGGAACCGCCTCCATCGTCATCGTCGTGCTCGACGGGAACAACACCCCCCTTACGTGGGAGATGGAGGAGGCGTCGGTCATCCGCGACGGGCTCGTGGTTGACTTCGCCGGGGCGGGAGCCATCGTCCGCCGTCTGAAGGGACGGATCGAGGAGCGCTTGGGCGCGGAGCTGCACAGCGCGGCCATCGCCGTCCCCCCCGGCACGGGAGTCAGAGACTGCGCGACCCACGGCTACGTGGTGGAGAGCGCGGGGTTGGAGGTCACATCGGTTCTGGACGAGCCGACCGCCGCGAACGCGGTCCTGGGAATCCGCGACGGCGCGATCGTGGACATCGGAGGCGGAACCACCGGCATCGCCGTCTTCTCGGAAGGCGCTGTGACGGCCGTCTATGACGAGCCGACCGGCGGGACGCACGTTTCGCTGGTGATCGCGGGCAACCGGAAGATACCTTTTCCGGACGCGGAGCGGCTGAAGCAGGATCCGCGGATGCACAGGGAGCTACTGCCGCTGGTGACGCCGGTGCTCCAGAAGATGGCGTCCATCGTGAGCGGCTGTGTGAAGGGGCACGATGTGAAGGTGCTCTATCTGGTCGGCGGCACGTGCTGCCTGGAGGGGATGGAGCGTGTGATCGAGAGGGAGACGGGAATCCCCGCCTTCAAACCGGCGCACCCGTTCCTGGTAACCCCATTAGGTATAGCGATGGAGTGCAAGAGCTTATAAGGAATGCGGCCAGGAACATGCCGCATAAGCGACCATCAGCGCGAAGCCTCCGGCACGATTATGCCGGACAATTCGCAAAAGCGGCGAATTGGATGTCTGCTTAAGGGTGGTGATTAGATGGATCAGGCGCAATTGATTGATGTGGTGACGAAGGAATTGATACGGCGGCTCGGGCTGACGACGGATGCTCCGCAGGAGAAGCCGCTGCTGGTCGCGGGCGAACCCGGATGCTGCGGCGCGCTCGAAGGCGTGTGCGTCGAGTACCGCTCTTCGGGCGATGAAACGCCGGACTGGAGCCGCTACTCCGGGGCGGCGATCCCGTCGCTTTCGGAGAACCAGCTCGTTCTTGCCTCCTTCGGCCTGAAGTACGGCGCCGAGTCCTCGACGATGGTGGACGCGCTTCTTGCAGGCGTTCCCGTGTACGTGATCGAGGAGGGGGTGGCATGGCGGCGTACTGCATGCCCGGCCACTCCTCTTGGGAAGCATTACGAGGCGTGCGAGGCGAAGCTGCGCTCGTTCGGGGTGCGGTTCGTCCCGGCGGCAAAACTCGCCGGATGCGCGGCGGCGGATGACGTGAAGAAGGCGGTCCCGGCGGCGTGCGTCGAGGTTCCGGCCGACGCGCCGTGCGTGGATCTGCGATCGAAGAAGGTGCTCTCGGAGCGCGATCTTCAGGATGTGTGTTCGAACGGCTGCGGTGAAATACTTGTGGCCGCGAGGGCGATCATCACGCCCCTCGGGCTGGACTGGCTGCGCCTCAAGGGAATCTCCGTCCGCCGGGAGGGAACGAAGTGATTATTGCGAAGGTCGTGGGCAACCTCTGGGCCACGAAAAAGGATGACAAGCTCAACGGCCTGAAGTTCTTCGTGGTCCGTCCGGCGAAGGGGTCGAAATCGGAGACCTTCGTCACGGTGGACGGCGCCGGAGCGGGCATCGGCGACGACGTGCTCGTCTCGCAGGGCAGCTCGGCGCGGACCGTCTTCGCGGGCGGCGACGTTCCTGTGGACGCCGTCATCGTCGGCATCATCGACTCCGTGGAGGTGGACGAGAGTCTGCTGGAGTATTAGCGGCTCATTGCGCCCGAGACACACCGGGCAGGGTATCGCCGCGCCGCTCGAAATCCGAGGGGCGCGAGGATGCACCATCGGCACTTTGAGTACCGGAAAAGAACCGGAACCGCCATTCTATTCGGAGGTGAACTGCATGGGAATCAACGATATCATTCTCTACATCATGACCGGATTCATGGTTTTGGGCGCGCTCGACAAGGCGTTTCTGAACAGCCGTCTCGGCTTCGGCGAGAAGTTCGAGGAGGGCTTCATGGCGATGGGCTCCCTGATGCTCGCGATGGGCGGCGTCATCACCCTTGCTCCGCTGCTCGCCGCTATCCTGAAGCCTGTTATCGTGCCGCTCTACCAGGCCGTGGGCGCGGATCCGGCGATGTTCGCCACCACGCTGCTCGCCAACGACATGGGCGGCTATCCGCTCGCGATGCAGATGGCGGAAAACCCGGCCGTCGGGCGCTTCGCAGGCATCATCCTCGGCGCCATGATGGGCCCGACCATCGTCTTCTCCATCCCCGTGGCTCTTGGCATCATCGAGAAGAAGGACCACCCGGCGCTCGCCAAGGGAATCCTGCTCGGTATTGTGACCATCCCCTTCGGCTGCCTCGCGGGCGGCCTCGTCATGCTGAGCAGCGAGTTCACCGTCGGTATGATGCTCGTCAACCTCATTCCCGTGGTCATCTTCTCCGCGCTCATCGCGACGGGGCTCAAGATGATTCCGAACGCGATGATCAAAGGGTTCACCTACTTCGGCAAGGGCGTCGTCACGGTCATCACCATCGGATTGGCGATGGGCATCATCGAAGCGCTTTCTCCGTTCCGCTTCTTCGCCGAAGGATCGCCGATGGCGCTTGCTCCTCTCTCCGATTCCATCGCGACAATCGGCGCTATCGCCATCGTGCTCGCAGGCGCGTTCCCGATGGTCATGTTCATCACCAAGGTCTTCAAGCAGCCTCTCCTGGTCTTCGGCAGGAAGCTCGGCATGGGCGACGTGGCGGCGGCGGGAATGGTGGCGACGCTGGCGAACAACATCCCGATGTTCACCCTGATGAAGGATATGGACGAGCGCGGTAAGGTCATCAACGTCGCCTTCGCGGTGAGCGCGGCCTTCGTCTTCGGCGACCACCTCGGCTTCACGGCGGGCGTCGAGCGCGGCCTCATCCTCGCCATGATCGTCGGCAAGCTGGTCGGCGGCATCACGGCCGTCATCCTTGCGTGCAAGGTGACGCCGGCCAACGCCCCGGCCCCGGCCAAAAAGAAGTAGTGCGCTTCCTCCGGAGGGCGGCCGCCCTCCGGAGGACCGTTCGTAGAAAGCGTGGTGTGTGTGCATGGACAAAAAAGAGCTTGAATCGCTCGTTCGGAAGATCATTCTGGAGATCGCGGGCGAAGGGTGCGGGGGCTCCTTCGAGAAGACGGCGGACCCGAGCGGCATCCTCTCGGTGAGCATCCCCACCGTGAAGCCCGCGCCGTTCGACACGGGCAAGAAAGGGGACCAGGTCTACCTCACGGACGTGGTCACGTTGCAGGAGAGCCCCCGCCTGGGGTGCGGCGTCATGGAGATGGAGGAGTCGGCCTTCGACTGGACGCTTCGTTACGACGAGGTGGACTACATCATCGAAGGAACCCTGGAGATTCTGATCGACGGGCGGAAAGTCACGGGCAAGAAGGGCGACATGATCTTCATCCCCGCGAACTCGTCGATCACCTTCAGCGCGCCCTGCTTCGCGCGTTTTCTCTACGTGACCTACCCGGCGGACTGGGCGTCGCAGTAACCGGCGGCAAGCGGAATTCCATTCGGAAGAGGGAGGTGTTTCACCACGCTCCCCGGAGGTATGAAGGAGGGACAGACACATGAAAAAAGTCACGAACAACAGGTATTTGAAATGCGTTCTGCCGCTTCTCCTTGTCGCGCTTCTCGTCTCCGCGGCATCCGCCGCCCCGATCGGGCTCGATCCCGGCAAGTGGGCCCCGGCGACCTACCAGCGTCTCGCCGCGTTCGTCGAGGCCAACGGCTCCGGCGGTCCGAACTACGACCCGGCGAAACCGCCCTATGTTGTCTTCGACTGGGATCAGACGTGCATCTTTAACGATACCGAGGAGGCGCTCTTCCGGTACAAGATTGAAACGCTCAACTTCAAGATGACGCCGGAAGTTTTCGCCGAGGCAATCCGGAAGGACATCCCGAAGGACAACTTCTCCGACGACTACAAGAACGCCGACGGGAAGACCGTGAACATCGACCTGATCGGCGCCGATCTCGACGCGGCCTACACTTTCCTCTACAAGAACTACGAGGGGTTCGGCGCGGGCGGGAAGATGACGCTCGCCGAGGCGCGGGCCACCGAGGAGTTCATTGACTTCCGCGCCAAGCTCGCGTGGCTGTACGAGGCCATCGGCGGCACGTTCAGCGCGGACGTGAGCTATCCGTGGGTGCTCTACCTCTTCAGCGGGATGACTGCGGACGAGGTGAAGGCGCTCGCCGAGAAGTCCAACGACGCGGCGCTCGCCGACAAGCTGGAGACCTACACGCTCTCCAGCTCCAAGACGCTGCAGAGCAAGGCGGGGTATATCAGCATGGGCGGCTACAAGCGCGGCCTGCGGACGGTTCCGGAGATGTCCAACCTGATGAACGTGCTCCGTTCGCACGGCATTCACGTGTACGTCTGCACCGCGTCGCTCGACAATGTGGTCCGCGTCTTTTCCAACCTGCCGAAGTACGGCTACAACGTTCCCGAGGAGAACGTGCTCGGCATGCGCGTGGCCATGGAGGACGGGAAGTACGTCCCGCGCTACGACGATACGTGGGTGCAGACGCAGCAGGCGGGGAAGACCGAGGCCATCAAGCGCGAACTTGTGAGCAAGTACGGCTACGGTCCCATCGCCGTCTTCGGCGACAGCCAGGGAGACTACAAGATGTGCGTGGACTTCGAGGAGACGCAGGTCGTCCTCGTGGTGAACCGCCTCCGCAAGGACGACTTCGGCAAGCTTGGCCTGCAGGCGATGGAAACGCACGGAAAGCCCGACGCGAAGTTCATTCTTCAGGGGCGCGACGAGAACATCGGCGCTTTCCGCCCCGACGAAAAGACGATAAAATACGGCAAGACGGAGCCGGAGCTCTTTCACGCAAGCCTGGTGAAGTAGCGCGCGGCCGGATGCCGGGGGGTGACTGGAATGAAGCTGATCACAGAACAGGATCTGCGGGCCGAGATAGGCGGCAAGGATCTTCGCTCCTACCGGGTTGACCGGGGGACGATC